>NZ_OY762656.1:347449-694898 GCF_963666255.1 uncultured Propionivibrio sp.
CGCAATTGGACAGGGCGAAGTCGATAATCCGGAACTTGCCGCCAAAATAGACCGCCGGCTTGGCCCGGGTATCGGTCAATTCATAGAGACGGCTGCCGCGTCCGCCCGCCAAGACAAGAGCCACGGCCCGACCGGGCAGCTGAAATGTGCGTCTTTCAATCATGATGTTGCTCCCTTGCTGTCTGCTTGATTCAAATTCCGAAACCCTGTCGCCTCAGCTGATGACATCCGGTTGCTCGCGCCCGGTCATCTCGACGATGCGAGCCACCTGCCCGGCAAGCGCAATCAACGGCGCCAGCGCCGCCTGTGTCGGCACCGAATGCTGCGCCGGATCGGCGACATAACGCTCGAGATAGACGCGCATCGTCGCCCCTTCGGTCCCCGTCCCCGACAGGCGGAAGACGACGCGCGAACCGTCATCGAGCAGGATGCGAACCCCTTGCCGCTCGCTACGCGATCCGTCGACCGGATCGGTATAGCTGAAATCGTCGGCCGCCTGCACGCGCTGGCCGGCGATGACCTGCCCGGGCAAGGTCGGCAACTGCTGGCGCAAGGCGGCGAACAGTGCCTCGGCCTTGGCGCTCTCGATCGCTTCGTAATCGTGACGCGAATAAACGTTGCGACCGAAACGCCGCCAGTGGTCGCGCACGATCTGCTCGACCGTCTCGTTGCGCGCCGCCAGGATGTTCAGCCAGTAGAGCACGGCCCACAATCCGTCCTTCTCGCGCACGTGGTTCGACCCGGTGCCGGCGCTTTCCTCGCCACACAGCGTCGCCTTGCCGGCGTCGAGCAAGGTGCCGAAGAACTTCCAGCCCGTCGGTGTTTCAAAACAGGGAATGCCGAGCGCGTCGGCAACGCGATCCACCGCGCAACTCGTCGGCATCGAGCGAGCAACGCCGGCCAGGCCTTTGGCATAGGCGGGCACCAGCGCATAGTTTGCGGCCAGTACGGCAATGCTGTCGCTCGGGCTGACAATGAAATTCGCGCCGACGATCATGTTGCGGTCGCCATCGCCGTCCGATGCGGCGCCGAAGGACAGACCAAGCGCCGGATCGGCCATCGCCGCGACGAGATCGGCGGCATAGACCGGATTCGGATCGGGATGTCCGCCGCCGAAATCGGGCAGCGGCGTGCCATTGACGACCGTCCCGACCGGCGCACCGAGACGGCGCTCCAGAATTTCCTTGGCATAGGGGCCGGTGACGGCGTGCATGGCGTCGAAGCGCATGCGGAAGCCGGGCCGCTGCAGCAGGGCGGCAATGCGCTTGAAGTCGAACAACGATTCGAGCAGTTCGGCATAATCAGCGACCGGGTCGATCACCTCCACCTGCATCGCGCCGATCTGTGTGGTGCCGAGACGCCCGAGGTCGATGTCGGCGCCCTCGACAAGACGATAGACCGGGATTTCCTGTGTGCGCTGGTAGACGGCATCGGTAAAGGTCTCGTTGGCCGGACCGCCGTTGCCCTGGTTGTACTTAATGCCGAAGTCATCGTCCGGGCCGCCAGGATTGTGGCTTGCCGACAGGATAATGCCGCCGAAGGCGCCATGTTTGCGGATGACGGCACTGGCGGCCGGCGTGGACAGGATGCCGTTGCGACCGACCAGCGTGCGGCCGAAACCGGCCGCAGCCGCCATGCGCAGGATCGTCTGGATCGCGACGTCATTGAAATAGCGGCCGTCGCCACCGAGAACCAGGGTCTTTCCCGCCTGCCCATTCAGGTTGTCGAAGATCGACTGGACGAAATTCTCGAGATAGCCCGGCTGGCTGAACACCTTGACTTTCTTGCGCAAGCCCGAGGTTCCCGGCTTTTGTCCCGCGAAGGGACGGGTGTTCACCGTTGTGATGCTCATTTCAATCTCCCTGATCGGTGGTTTTCAGATTTTTTGACGCCCTAGGCAGGACAGTTTCGTCGCTTCGCTCGCCGCCTCCTATCCCAAACGACTGCGGCAATACGCCAGCAACTGCTGTGTCGAGGCATCGAGCGTGGCGGCCCGCTCCGGATCATGGACGGCCGGCAGGATCAGGCTGGCCATCGCCTTGCCGAGCTCAACGCCCCATTGGTCGAAGGAATTGACGCCCCAGATCAGCCCCTGGACAAAGACCTTGTGCTCGTACAGCGCCACCAGCGCGCCGAGCGCCGCCGGCGTCAGACTGTTGAGCAGCAGCGTCGATGACGGCTGGTTACCCTTGAAGACGCGGTGCGGCAACAGCATGTCGATTTCCTCGGGGCGCTGCAGCGCCTTCTCCATGTCCTTGCGCACTTCGGCGGCCGTCTTGCCGAAGGCCAGCGCGGCGCTTTGGGCGAAGCAGTTCGAGAGCAGCGCTTCCTGGTGTTCCGGCAGCGGAAAATCGGAGCGGACCGCGGCAATGAAGTCGCAGGGCACCAACCGCCCGCCCTGATGCAGCAACTGGAAGAAGGCGTGCTGCCCGTTGTTGCCGAGTTCGCCCCATACGATCGGGCACGCCGGCGTCGGCAGCGCCTCGCCGTCGCGCGTCACCGATTTGCCGTTGCTTTCCATCTCGAGTTGCTGCAGGAAGGATGGGAAATACTTCAAGGACTCGTTGTACGGCAACACGGCCAGGCTCTCGGCGCCGAGGAAGCTGGTATTCCAGAGGCCGACCAGCGCCATCGTCACCGGCAGGTTGCGTTCAAAAGGCGCCGAGGCGAAATGCTCGTCCATGCGCTCCGCGCCCTTGAGCATTTCATCGAAGGCATGCGGACCGATCGCGATCATCAGCGCCAGGCCAACCGCCGACCACAGCGAATAGCGGCCACCGACCCAATCCCAGATCGGGAAGACGAGATCCGGATTGACGCCAAACTCGATTGCCCGTTCCGGCTTGCTCGACACCGCGGCAAAATGGTTTTGCAGAACGACGTCATCGCCCAGATTGGCGCACAGCCAGTTGCGCGCCGTGCGCGCATTGAACAGCGTCTCCTGCGTCGTGAAGGTCTTGCTGACGACAATGAACAGCGTCGTGCGCGGGTCGAGTGTTTGCAACAACGGCGCCATCTGGGCGCCGTCGAGATTGGAAACATAGTGGACGTTGAGGGTCGGATGACCGATCGATCGCAATGCATAGTCCATCATCTTGGGACCAAGATCCGAACCGCCGATGCCGATATTGACGATATCGCGGATCGGCATGCCTTTGGCGCCGCAGCACTGACCGCTGCGCAGACGCTCGGCAAAGGCGGCCATGCGCCGCCGTGTCGCCAGCACCTCGCCCATGACATCCTGATCGCCACCGGGAAACGGACCGGCCGAACGCCGTAGCGCGGTGTGCAGCACGGCACGGTCTTCGGTATTGTTGATGCGTTCGCCGGCGAACATGCGGCGGATGCCGTCGGCGACGCCAGCCTCGCTCGCCAACGCGCGCAGCAGGCCGAGCGTTTCGGGCGTCAGGCGCTGCTTGGAGAAATCGTAATACAGCCCGTCGAAAGACATCGAAAGCCGGGCGACGCGATCGGGATCCTGGGCGAACAACTCGCGCAAATGCAGCGGCGCCAGATCCTGCCGATGTTTCACGAGGGCGTCCCAGGGTTTCGAGCGTGTGAATGTCATAACAAGCATCCTTTCTCCAATTGTCCTGACCGGGAGTGTCGTCCCGCCTCGCGGCACCGGGGCTGCGGCGCCAGTGCTAGCGCGTGTTTCGGACATTCTATGCCAAAGTTCTGGCCCGTCGCGACTTCCCGCCGTAAAAAGTGATCAAATCAGCGGGCAACCAAACACCCTCTTACCCGAAACAAATGTTGTTTCATAAATACATATGTAATACACTACGCTTGGTTTCGGGCGAGTGATCTCTCACACGTTCGAACGGTGCCACCCATGAACCGTATGCTCGCACGACCGTGCGTCTTGCGCAAAAATGATCGGTTATGGCGGAAATTTGGCAGGCGGCCAAGCATCGCACAGGCTATCATCCGTTTAGCCGCAGACGCGCGAGTCCGACAGCTGCCGGATTTCCTCCGTTGGGCGACATCCATTGTATGGTGCGATTTTTTATTGAATAAGGGAAACAATCATGGCAATCAAAGTAGGCATCAACGGTTTTGGTCGTATCGGCAGAATGGTGTTCCGTGCTGCAGTTCAGAACTTCAAGGACGACATCGAGATCGTCGGCATCAACGACCTGCTCGAGCCGGACTATGTCGCCTACATGCTGTCGTTTGACTCCGTGCACGGCCGCTTCAAAGGTGAAGTGTCGGTCGAAGGCAACTACCTGATCGTCAACGGCAAGAAAATCCGTCTGACCGCCGTCAAGGATCCGGCCGAACTCAAGTGGAACGAAATCGGCGCCGAAATCATCGTCGAATCGACCGGCCTGTTCCTGACCAAGGACACCTGCGAGAAGCACATCGCTGCTGGCGCCAAGAAAGTCATCCAGAGTGCCCCGTCGAAGGACGACACCCCGATGTTTGTTTACGGCGTCAACCACACGTCATACGCCGGCCAGACGATCATCTCGAACGCTTCCTGCACGACCAACTGTCTCGCTCCGCTGGCCAAGGTCATCAACGATACCTTCGGCATCAAGCGCGGCCTGATGACGACCGTTCATGCGGCGACCAACACGCAGAAGACCGTCGACGCCCCGTCGAACAAGGACTGGCGCGGTGGCCGCGGCATCCTGGAAAACATCATCCCGTCCTCGACCGGCGCCGCCAAGGCCGTCGGCGTGGTCATCCCCGAACTGAACAAGAAGCTCACCGGCATGGCCTTCCGCGTGCCGACCTCGGACGTCTCGGTGGTTGACCTGACCGTCGAACTGAACAAGGCGGCTTCCTACGAGGAAATCTGCGCGGCCCTGAAGGCGGCGTCGGAAGGCTCGATGAAGGGCGTGCTCGGTTACACCGAACAGAAAGTCGTGTCGACCGATTTCCGTGGCGAAACCTGCACCTCGGTGTTCGACGCCGAAGCCGGCATCGCGCTCGATCCGACCTTCGTCAAGCTGGTCTCGTGGTACGACAACGAATGGGGCTACTCCAACAAGGTGCTGGAGATGGTCCGCGTGATGGCCTCGAAGTAATTCAGGTCTGATCCCGCAGGGGGAAGGGAGAAGAGCGTCTCGCTCCGCCCCCTTCCCTTTTTTGTCTCCAGTTTTCAATTCGTACGGACTATTGCCATGACTTTCAAACGCCTCACCGATCTCGACGTCGCCGGCAAGCGCGTCTTCATCCGCGCCGACCTCAACGTCCCCCAGGACGACTCGCTCGCCATTACTGATGACACCCGCATTCGCGCGGCATTGCCCGGCATCCAGTATGCTCTTGGCAAGGGCGCGGCCGTAATGGTCACCTCGCACCTCGGCCGCCCGACCGAAGGCGAATTCAAGCCCGAAGACTCGCTGGCGCCCGTCGCCAAGCGCATGTCCGAACTCCTCGGCAAGGACGTTCGCCTCGTCCAGAACTGGGTCGACGGCGGCTTTGACGTCAAGCCGGGCGAAGTCGTCATGCTCGAAAATGCCCGTTGCAACAAGGGCGAGAAAAAATGCAGCGACGAGTTGTCGCAGAAGATGGCGGCGCTCTGCGACGTCTGGGTGATGGACGCCTTCGGCACCGCGCACCGCGCCGAAGCCACCACCTACGGCATCGGCAAGTTCGCCAAGATCGCCTGCGCCGGCCCCTGCGTCGCCTCCGAACTCGAAGCACTGACCAAGGCGCTGGCGCAACCGGCCCGTCCGCTCGTCGCCATCGTCGGCGGCTCGAAGGTCTCGACCAAACTGACCGTGCTGGAAAGCCTTTCGGCCAAGGTCGACCAACTCGTCGTCGGCGGCGGCATCGCCAACACCTTCCTGCTCGCTTCGGGCAAGAAGATCGGCAAGTCGCTGGCAGAGAAGGATCTCGTCGACCAGGCCAAGGCGGTCATGGCCAAGGTCGCCGTGCCGTTGCCGACCGATGTCGTCGTTGCCAAGGAGTTCTCGGCGACAGCCACGGCAACGGTCAAGAGCGTCGACGACGTTGCCGATGACGACATGATTCTCGACATCGGACCGCAATCGGCCAAGGCGCTTGCCGACATCATCGCCAAGGCCGGCACCATCGTCTGGAACGGCCCGGTCGGCGTCTTCGAAATGGAACCCTTCGCCGGCGGCACCAAGGAACTGGCCAAGGCCGTCGCCACGTCGAAGGCCTTCACGCTGGCTGGCGGCGGCGATACCGTCTCGGCGATCAACGTCTTCAAGATCGAAGACAAGGTCGGCTACATCTCGACTGCCGGCGGCGCCTTCCTCGAATTCCTCGAAGGCAAGCGCCTGCCCGCCGTCGATATTCTCGAGTCGCGTTTCGCGAGCTAAAGCACAACGCCGATCCGCGCCGGGAGCAAGCCTTCGGGCACCGCTCCCGGCCGACGGCACAATGGCATACGCATGAACGCCACCCGATGACACCGCACGCCCCGCGTCCTATAATCGAAGCGTCAGTACGGCAAAGCGGCCTCCGCCTTCAAACGCGGGCCATTTGCCCGATCCGGTCCAGCGCCGGAACCATCGACAAGCCAACCAACAAATAAGAGGGTGTGCCACCATGGATGTTCATCTCTACTTTTCCCTGATCCCGGAAGCGCTGATTGCCTCGAACCTGCCGCCGGAAAAATTCGGCCAGTATTACGCGACGGGCAGCAGCTACAAGTCCAAGGGGCAGTGCATTTTCTTCGAAGTCGACCCGAAGTTCCGCAGCGGTTATTTCGACATCGACACCGCCATCGCGCGCTGCGTCCCCAAGGCCGACGGCACGCCGAAGCACTCGGTCTATATCTCGGTGTATCGCGTCCTCGAACACCTCCCGATCAAGGCGCTCGGCAAGCTTTACCTGACGACGGCCTACGGGCACACGATTGGCCTCGAACGCGGCAGCGAAGTGCCACGCGACGCGTCATACAGCCTGCATCTCTATCAGGACATGGTGCCGACCAACAGCCTGGTCGTCAGCAACCTCGACCCGGTCGGCTTCTACGAGAGCGTCACCACGCATCCGCTCAAGTTCATCCGTTTCCCCGGCCTGTTCTTCGTCGAACTCGAACTCGGCGAACTGGCCAATGATCCGGAAAACGGCAATATCGGCGACCTGCCCTACTCCTTCATTCACCACCTGCGCGAAGCCTTGCTGGAACTCAAGCCGCCGGTCGGCAACGAACCCAGCAGCAAGGAAACCAAGATGGTGCACCGCGTGCACTCGCTCGAATTCCCGTATCGCATGGTCAAGCACGGTTTCTACGTCGGCAACGGACACGACATTGCCTTCTACCCGATGCTTTCCCACCGCGAGTTGCGCGACAACTACAACCAATGGTGGCGGTCGGCCAACGTCTGACCGTCCATCATCCAGCCGAAGACGCCGCACTGGCGGCGTCCGGCGGGAAAGAGGCCTCTGAATTTGCGGTAAAATCTGAGCTTAATCCCCACGACCCACCTACGCTACGCCACCGATTGGCGCAGACCACCAAAGGAACTCCATGACCCGTCACACCAAGATCGTCGCCACCCTCGGCCCCGCTTCGAACACCCCGCAATCCCTGGAAAAGCTTCTGCAGGCCGGCGTTGATGTCGTCCGCCTCAATTTCTCGCACGGCAAAGCCGAGGATCACATCGCGCTCGCCTCTACCGTGCGGCAGGTCGCGGCGCGTCTCGGACGGCCGGTGGGCATCCTCGCCGATCTTCAGGGTCCGAAAATCCGGGTGGGCAAATTCGAGGAAGGTAAGATCACGCTCGCCGAGGGCGACCGCTTCATCCTCGACGCACGCTGCGAACTCGGCAATCAGGAACGCGTCGGCCTCGACTACAAGGATCTGCCACAAGACGTCCACGCCGGTAACACCCTGCTCCTCGATGACGGACGCATCGTCCTCGAAGTCGAGCGCGTCCTCGGTCACGAGATTTTCACCGTCGTCCGTCACGGCGGCGACCTCTCCAACAACAAGGGCATCAACCGCCAGGGTGGCGGCCTCTCGGCGCCGGCGCTGACGGCCAAGGACATGGACGACATCAAGACGGCCGCCCAGATCGGTGCGGACTTCGTCGCCGTCTCGTTCCCGAAGAGCGCCTCGGACATGTACATGGCGCGCCAACTAATCCGCGCCGCCGGCGGCCACGCGATGACGATCGCCAAGATCGAGCGCGTCGAAGCGGTGGCAGCGCTTGAAGAAATCCTCGACTCGTCCGACGGCCTGATGGTCGCCCGCGGCGACCTCGCCGTCGAAGTCGGCGACGCCGCCGTGCCCTCGCTGCAGAAGCGCATGATCCGCATGGCGCGCGAAAAGAACAAGCTGGCGATCACCGCGACGCAGATGATGGAGTCGATGATCCACGCGCCGACGCCGACGCGCGCTGAAGTCTCGGACGTGGCCAACGCCGTGCTCGACGGCACCGACGCGGTCATGCTCTCGGCCGAAACGGCTGTCGGCAGCTACCCCGTACATACCGTCGAATCGATGGCGCGCATCTGCCTCGCGGCCGAGCGCTCGATGCAGATCACGCTCGATCGCGAGTTCCTCGACCGCATCTTCACGCGCATCGACCAGTCGATCGCGATGTCATCGCTGTTCGCTGCCTACCACCTCAACGTCAAGGCCATCGCCGCGCTGACCAGCACCGGTTCGACGGCCTTGTGGATGAGCCGTCTCAACTGCGGCATCCCGATCTTCGCACTGACCCAGGAAAGCCAGTCGCTGACCAAGATGTCGCTGTTCCGCCAGGTCTTCCCGCTGCTCATCGACGACGTGCCCGACGAGCGCGAGCGCATGCGGCGCGACGTGGAGAAGCGCCTGATCGACGCCGGTGTCGTCGTCAAGGGCGATCTCATCGTGCTGACCTACGGCGATCGCCACGGCACGTCCGGCGGCACCAACACCATGACCATCGTTCGCGTCGGCGAACTCGGATAGGACCGATTTCAACCAGAGACCACACGTTCGTTCATCGCATCATCAAACTGCTTCGCTAGGAGGAATCATGCCACTTGTTTCACTGCGCCAACTGCTGGACCATGCTGCTGAAAATAGTTACGGTTTGCCCGCCTTCAACGTCAACAACATGGAGCAGGTCTGCGCCATCATGGATGCGGCGAGCGAACTCGACGCGCCCGTCATCATGCAGGCTTCCGCGGGGGCAAGAAAGTACGCCGGCGAAGCATTCCTCCGTCACCAGATCCTGGCCGCCCTCGAAGCCTATCCGAACATCCCGATCGTCATGCACCAGGACCACGGCCAGTCGCCGGCGGTGTGCATGCAGGCAATCCGCTCGGGCTTCTCGTCGGTGATGATGGACGGCTCACTCGAAGCCGACGGCAAGAGCGTCGCCTCGTATGAATACAACGTCGCGACGACGCAGAAGGTCGTCGAACTCGCGCACTCGATCGGCGTCTCGGTCGAAGCCGAACTCGGCGTGCTCGGCTCGCTCGAAACGATGAAGGGCGACAAGGAAGACGGCCACGGCGCCGACGGGCACATGACGCGCGAGCAGTTGCTCACCGACGTCGAGCAGGCCGCCGACTTCGTCAGGAAGACGCAGTGCGACGCGCTCGCCATCGCCATCGGCACCAGCCACGGCGCCTACAAGTTCACCAAGAAGCCGACCGGCGACATCCTGGCGATCGACCGGATCGCCGAGATCCACGCGCGCATCCCGAACACGCACCTCGTCATGCACGGTTCGTCGTCGGTGCCGCAGGAGCTGCTTGCCGAGATTCGCGAATTCGGCGGCGACATGAAGGAAACCTACGGCGTGCCGGTCGAGGAGATCGTCCGCGGCATCAAGCACGGCGTACGCAAGGTCAATATCGACACTGACATCCGCCTGGCGATGACCGCGGCCATCCGTCGCTACTTCGTCGAAAACCCCGGCAAGTTCGACCCGCGCGACTACCTCAAGCCCGCCCGCGAAGGCGCCAAGAAGGTCGTTCGCGCCCGTCTCGAAGCCTTCGGCGCGGCCGGACAGGCCAGCAAGATCAAGGCGATCGCGCTCGACAAGATGGCCGAACGCTACAAGAAGGGCGAGCTCGACCAGATCATTCGCTAAAGCGTCGCCCAGCCCCACGAGACCCGCCATTCCCGCGCAAACACGGGATGACGGGTCGTTTTCCTGCAACACCCTGACAAGATCGATATCATGACCCAAGCCCTCTACCAATCGTCCATTCAGAGTCTGCCGCTGCTCGGCCGCGGAAAGGTGCGCGACATCTACGCCATCGACGACGACAAGCTCCTGATCGTCACCAGCGACCGCCTGTCGGCCTTCGACGTCGTTCTGCCCGACCCGATCCCGCGCAAAGGAACGGTGCTGACCCAACTGGCCAATTTCTGGTTCGACCGGCTGGGCCATGTGCTCCCCAACCAACTGACCGGCATCGACCCGGAAAGCGTCGTCACCGCCGCAGAGCGCAGCCAGGTGCGCGGTCGCGGCCTCGTCGTCAAGCGTCTCAAGCCGCTGCCGATCGAAGCCGTCGTGCGCGGCTACCTGATCGGCTCGGGCTGGAAGGACTACCAACAGACGGGCGCCGTCTGCGGCATCAAGCTGCCGGCCGGGCTGCAACTCGCCGCCAAGCTGCCGGAACCAATCTTCACGCCAGCGACCAAGGCCGAGGAAGGCCATGACGAGAACATCTCGTTCGAGCAGGCACAGACCGACTGCGCAGCAGCGCTGTCCGGCATCCTGCAAGGCACCGGCCGTAATGGCGCCGACATCGCAACGGAAGCGCGCAATGCCGCGATCGCCCTGTACTCGCAAGCCGCCGATTACGCACTGACGCGCGGCATCATCATCGCCGATACCAAATTCGAGTTCGGTGTCGATGCCAAAGGTACACTGCACCTGATCGACGAAGCCCTGACACCCGATTCCTCGCGCTTCTGGCCGGCCGACTCGTACAAACTGGGCACCAACCCGCCGTCCTACGACAAGCAGTATGTGCGCGACCACCTGGAGACGCTCGACTGGGGCAAGACCTATCCGGGCCCGTCGCTGCCGGCCGAAGTCATCACTCGCACCAGCGCCAAGTATGTCGAGGCTTACGAGCAACTCACGGGCAAAAAACTGGTCGACTGAAAGAGACCGCCAGTCGGCATCCGGGCGGCTGCGGCCGCCCGCGTCTTTTTTGGGCGGCCACCGACATAGCCCCCTGACCTGAATACAGACTTAGACACACCGAGAATCCCATCATGACCGACGCCAATCCCCTGCTCGATTTTTCCGGCCTTCCCCGCTTCGACACGATCGCACCAGAACACGTCACCCCCGCCATGACCACATTGCTGGCCGACAGTCGTGCGCTGATCGAGCACCAGACCGGCGACGCCGTGCCGGCAACCTGGTCCGACTTTGCCGCGCCGCTGTCGGAGGGTTTTGAACGGCTCTCGCGCGCCTGGGGTATCGTCGGGCATCTGCATTCGGTCAATGACATCCCGGCCTGGCGCGAGGCCTACAACGCAATGCTGCCGGAGGTTTCGCGCTTTTATGCCGAGATCGGCCAGAATCTGGCGCTGTTCTCCAAGTACAAGGCCCTGCGCGAAAGCCCGGTCTTCGCGACCCTGACGCCCGAGCAGCAGCGCATCATCGACAACGAAGTACGCGACTTCCGCCTGTCAGGCGCCGAACTGCCCGATGACCAGAAGCCGCGCTTCCAGGCTATTCAGGAAGAGCTGGCAGCACTTGGCACAAAGTTCTCCGAAAACCTGCTCGACGCCACCAACGCCTTCGCAGAATGGATTGAGGACGAACGCGAACTGGCCGGTCTGCCGGCCGACGTCATCGAAGCAGCGCGCGAGGCGGCCGAGAAGGATGGGAGAGCAGGTTGGAAGTTCACGCTGCACATGCCGTCCTACCTGCCGGTCATGCAATACGCCGAGTCTCGCGAACTGCGCGCCAGGCTCTATCGTGCCTACGGCACCCGCGCCGCCGAATTCGGGCCGGCCGAACTCGACAACACCCCGCTGATCCGCCGCCTGCTGGCGCTGCGTCACGAAGAAGCAGAACTGCTCGGTTACCCGCATTTCGCTGCCGTCTCGCTGGTACCGAAAATGGCCGAGTCGGTCGAGCAAGTGCTCACCTTCCTGCGCGACCTCGCGCACAAAGCCAAACCCTTTGCCGAGCGCGATCTCACCGAATTGCGTGCCTTCGCCCGCAGCGAACTCGGGCTGGAGGCGCTCGAACCCTGGGACACCGCCTACGCCTCGGAAAAGCTGCAGCAAGCGCGCTATGCCTTCTCGGAACAGGAAGTGAAGCAATATTTTACCGAGGACAAGGTCCTGACCGGCCTCTTCCATGTCATCGAGACACTGTTCGGCGTGCGTATCCGTCCGGACAGCGCGCCCGTCTGGCACGAAGACGTGCGCTTCTTCCGCATCGAGACGGCGGCCGGCCAACTCGTCGGACAGTTCTACCTCGATCTCTATGCCCGCGAAACCAAGCGCGGCGGCGCCTGGATGGACGAAGCCCTGTCGCGCCGACGCGTCGGCCAACAGGTGCAGACACCGGTCGCCTACCTCAACTGCAATTTCTCGCGTCCGGTCGGCCAGCGCCCGGCGACCTTCACCCACGACGAGGTCACGACGCTCTTCCACGAGACCGGCCACGGCCTCCACCACATGCTGACGCGTATCGAGGAACTCGGCGTTTCCGGCATCCACGGGGTCGAGTGGGACGCTGTCGAACTTCCCTCGCAATTCATGGAAAACTACTGCTGGGAATGGCCGGTCGTCGAAGCGATGACGGCGCACGTCGACACCGGCGCGCCGCTGCCGCGGGCGCTTTTCGACAAAATGCTGGCGGCGAAGAATTTCCAGAGCGGCCTGCAGACGGTTCGCCAGCTTGAATTCGCGCTCTTCGACCTGCTGCTGCATGCCGGCTTCGACACCAGCGGCGAACGCGGCGTGCTCGACCTGCTCGCCGAAGTGCGGCAGGAAGTCGCCGTCATGATTCCGCCGCCCTGGCACCGCTTCCCGAACAGCTTCTCGCACATCTTCGCCGGCGGCTACGCAGCCGGGTATTTCAGCTACAAGTGGGCGGAAGTGCTCTCGGCCGACTGCTACGCCGCCTTCGAGGAAGCCGGCGATCCTTTCGACCCGACGACCGGGCAGCGTTTTCTCGACGAAATTCTGGCGCGCGGCGGCGCCCGCCCGGCGCTCGAGAATTTCCGCGCCTTCCGCGGCCGCGACCCGCAAGTCGAGGCCTTGCTGCGCCATAATGGGATGGTCGCCCACTAGACGGAGACCCCGATGTCACGCCACGCGTTCGTCTTTGTGCAGTGCCTGTTGCTGATCGCCGTGCTCGGCGCAGAAAGCAGTCAGGCGCAGAGCCTGTACCGCTGGGTCGATCGCACCAGTGGCCAGACCGTGTTCTCCGACCAACCGCCGCCCCCCGGCACCACCGTGACGAAAATCAAGACAGAAGCGACGGCAGCAACCGGGGAAGCGCCCCTGCCCTATGCCGTTCGATTGGCCGCCGAACGTTTCCCGGTCACGCTCTACACCTTGTCACGCTGCCTTGAGCCCTGCCGGCTGGCGCGCGACCTGCTCAACGGCCGCGGCGTCCCCTTCACCGAGAGCCTCGCCGACACGGCAGAAGAACAAGATGCGCTGGCAGTCCGCCTGGGCGGCGAAATCGCCATCCCGAGCCTGTTCGTCGGGACGCAGGGCTTTCGCGGCTTCGAGGCAACGGCCTGGCATAACCTGCTCGACCTCGCCGGCTATCCCGCCACGGCGCCCTACGGCGCCAAACCTTCCGGAATTTTCAAGCAATGAAAGTCGCCAGCTGGAACGTCAACTCGCTCAAGGTCCGCCTGCCACAACTCCTCGAGTGGCTCGCCGACCGCCAACCCGACGTCGTCTGCCTGCAGGAAACCAAGGTCGAGGACAGCGCCTTCCCGCGCGCCGACATCGAGGCTGCCGGCTATGCCGTGGCCTTCTCCGGACAGAAAACCTATAACGGCGTCGCCATCCTCTCGCGCCGCGGCCTCGCCGATGTCGTCTGCGACAATCCGCTATTCCCCGATCCGCAAAAGCGCCTGATCGCGGCAACCGTGGACGATGTGCGCATCGTCTGCGTCTATGTACCCAATGGTCAGGAAGTCGGCAGCGACAAGTACGACTACAAGCTCGCCTGGCTGGAAGCGCTTGAGCGCTGGCTGGCGGAGACGCTGGCCGTGCATCCCCGGCTGATCGTCACCGGCGATTTCAACATTGCCCCGGACGACCGCGACGTACACAACCCGAAAGCCTGGGAAGGCAGGATTCTCTGTTCAACACCCGAGCGAGGCGCTTTCCAGCGCCTGCTGGGACTGGGCATGAAGGACAGTTTCCGGCTCTTTGAACAGCCGGAAAAGAGCTTTTCCTGGTGGGACTACCGCATGCTCGGCTTTCAGAAAAATCTCGGCCTGCGCATCGATCACCTGCTGCTTTCCGATGCGCTGGCGCCACAATGCGCAGCGTCAAGCATCGACCGGGAGATGCGCAAGCGCGAACGCCCGTCCGATCACGCGCCGGTGTCGGCGGTGATCGAACGCTGACCGGTCACGCGAGATCAGGCCTTCGGGAAGTCGGCGCCGCGGGCGACGGCTTCCTGCGCCAGGAACTCCTTGCGGATTGACTCAAGCTGCGCCAGGCCGACATCGAAGGCGGCATTGCCCAGTGGCAAGTGATGCGGCGGGTTGGGCGATTCGACCGCCGCGATGATCGCCTTGACCGCACGTACCGGATCGCCCGGCTGCTTGCCCGAGAAGGTCCGCAACTGTTCGCACTTGGCCCCGGCGGTGGCGTGGTAGTCGGCAATCGCATGCGGACTTTCGTTGGCGGAGCGCCCGGCCCAGTCGGTACGGAAGCCACTCGGCTCGACGCAGATGACCCGGATGCCCAGCGGCCCGACCTCTTCCTTGAGCGCACCGGACAGGCCGACCACGGCGAACTTGGTCGCGTTGTAGTAGCCAAGCGCCGGGAAGGGCTTGAGCCCGGCCAGCGAAGCGATATTGATGATGGTGCCGCTGCGCCGCTGGCGCATGCCCGGCAACACAGCCGCCGTCATCCGCCCGAGGGCGAAGACATTGATGTCGAACATGCGGCGAACCTCGGCATCCTCGCTCTCCTCGACCGACCCAAAATAGCCGATCCCGGCATTGTTGAGCAGCACGTCGATGCGTCCGAAATGCGCTTCGGCTGCCTTGACGGCCGCGTCGATCTGGGCCTGATCGGTGACATCGAGCTTCAACACCAAGGCGCCCTCGCGCCCGACAAAAGCCTTGAGATCCTCGGTCTTGCGCGCCGTCACCACGGTCGGATAACCAGCCGCCAGAAGCTGCTCGGCCGTCTCGCGGCCAAAGCCCGTCGAACACCCGGTGATGAACCAGACCGGCTTCTTCACATCCACCATCATCGTCTCCTTGAACACACAACAATCAGCGTTTCATTATCCACTTTTTGCAGATATCTAGGGCAGTTTATCGCGCTCGACAGGACTTGCGGCGAAACGCCGGCAATGCGACCATTGGCCCGGAATCCCCTGAGAGAGACGACACGACGCGATGAACGGAAGCGCCCCCCTCAACATTGGCAGTCTGCTGGCCAAAGTCCCCCTGTTTTCCGAGCTGAATCCGGACGAACTGGCCCGGATCGCCCGTGGCACGAGGGAGATCAACGCCGCAAAAGGCGACATCCTGTTCCACAAGGGCGACCTGCCCACCGGATTTCACCTCGTCGTGCAGGGACAGATCAAGCTCGCCTTCAGTTCATCGCAAGGCAACGAAAAAGTCGTCGACATCCTGAACACCGGGCAGACCTTCGGCGAAGCCGTCATGTTCATGGACAAGCCCAACATTGTCTATGCGCAGGCCCTCAAGGACTCGCAGCTGCTGCACATTTCCAGCACCGTCATCCGCGGCGAACTCGAGCGCGACCCGCGTCTGGGCGGGAAGATGATCGCGGCACTGTCAATGCGACTGCACCACCTGATGACCGACGTCGAGTCCTACTCGCTACACTCGGCGCGGCAACGCATCATCGGCTATCTGCTGCGCGAGTCCACCGATACCGACGCGACTGCACTCGTCGTCACGCTGCCAACCAACAAGGGCATCATTGCCTCGCGCCTGAACCTGACTCAGGAGCATTTTTCGCGCATCCTGCACGAACTCAGCGCCGCCAACCTGATCATCGTCGAGGGCCGCAAGATCGGCATCCCCGACGTCAAGAAGCTGCGCGACTTCGATTTCTAACCCTCGTCATCGCCGTGCAACACGCCCGCGCCATCATGTCCGCCTGCCTTGACGAGGAAACCCGGATGGATTTGTTGCTCTGGCGACACGCAGAAGCGGAAGACGGCACGCCCGACGCGCAGCGCAAGCTGACACCACGCGGTGAAAAACAGGCGCGGCAGATCGCTGCCTGGCTGTCCGATCGCCTGCCCAAACACCTGCGCATCATCGCCAGTCCGGCTCTGCGTTGCCAGCAAACTGCGGAGGCTCTGGCGCTGCCGTTCGAGATCGACAAGCGACTCGCGGTCGACGGCAACGTCACCGGCCTGCTCGTCGCGGCCGGCTGGCCCGACGGCGGCGACAACGGTTCGCGCGCCGTCCTTGTCACCGGGCACCAGCCAGTGCTCGGTCGCACGGCCGCGCTACTTCTTTCGGGAGAGGAGGCCGACTGGACGATCAAGAAAAGCGCGCTCTGGTGGTTCAGCAACCGCACGCGGCGTGGCGAAACGCAGACGATCCTGAAGGCGGTCGTCTCGCCCGAATTACTCTGAACGCCGCGCCGCGTCGCCGGCATCCGTCACATCTAGTCCCGCGAGTTTCAGGCGGAAGCGCGCCATCTCGTAGCCTAGCCGGGCCGATCGCCGCAGGCAGGCGATGACCCCTGCCCGATCGCCACGTGCCTCAATCACGCCGCAGCGCTTGAACTCGATGTAGCCCAGGAATTCCTTTGGTGGCTGATGCGCCTCGGCCACATCAAAGGCCTGCATCGCTTCGTCGCCACGCGCAAGCGCGAGCAGGCTCGTGCCGCGCGCGAGATAGCCCTGAAAGGCTGCCGGATTCTGGGCAATGACGAGATCGCTCAGGCGCAGCGCCTCTGCATATTCCCGCCGTTTGAATGCTTCGCCGGCAAGGTTGTAGTAGATCCGATCGGCCCCCGCGACCGCCGGATGCGGAAGCTTGTCGAGCGCATCCTGCCACAATGCCTGCTCGCTCGAAAAACTGCGTAACCGATCCTGCGCCGCGGGAAACAGCAGACAGCAGCCCCCAAGCAAGATCACCCAAAAGAACTTTCGGCGCATACCCGCCGACTGCCGCGCCAAGCTGCCGTCAATGCGGACCAGGACCATCGCCAGCAGCAGCGCATACGCCGGCATCCACAAATAGCTGCGGTACAGTACAAAGGGCTCCTGCACCCTCACCGTCGACAGTTCAATCGCAAACGGCACTGCCGCAAAAAGCAACACCGACGCCCAGACAGCCCATGCGGCATATCTGACAGGCCGGCACCAGGCCAAAAGCGCTAAAGCGACTGCAGTGACCGAGGCTACCAGTCCGGCATACGCCAGGGGATTCGCCCAGATCGCCGCAAAATCAACACGCAGGTCCGCCGACATCCACCCGGGGAAGGGGACCAGCCAAAGCAAGCCATACTTCCAAAACAGCAAGGCCTGAGTCGCTGCACTCATTGCCCAAGGGCCACCGGGAAAATCCAAACCAGCTACCTGAGACAGAACCTGTCCTGCGTACACTTCATAGGAAGTGCCAACGATCGCGCTTCCCCGGTGCCATAACACCCAAAGCATCGCTGGCAGGCTGATCACCAGATTCGTGGCGGTACGCGCAAGACGCTCACGCGTCCAGTCACCACAGAGCGGTGTCAACATGATCGCCGCGATCGGCGTCAGGATTGCATGCTCCTTGCACATCATCGCCAACCAAGCCAGGAAAGCACTGGAGAAGAGATCTGCCCAGCGCAACGTTTGCTGCGCCCGCAGATAGAGCGTGAAAGACAACAGTGAAAACAAGGTCGCCATCACGATCGTACGCTGGACGAGATAGGCAACGCCATAAACGGCCATCGGATTGATCGCCATCCACAAGCAGACGACTCCCAACGCGTATCGACGACGGCCTATGTCATCGTTATCCCATGCAGGCACGGCACGGTGGAGGAAAGCATTTAACGCCAAGAGGACCGCCCCATGCAGGACAAGACTCAGCCAGCGATTCCAAACGAGATTACCACCTGACAGGACATGCACCAATCCCAACGAGAAATAAGGAAAAGTGCGCGGTTGTGCAGAAAACAACTGCTCCGCATAATCAAAGACCGAGAGATTGACGAAGAGATTAGCGTCGTCAAAAACAATCGGGTTGGCAACGAACGAACCATACAACCAAGAAATAAAACCGAGAACAATGAGCAGCGAAATGGAATGCCCCCATCTTGCGGATATCCTATTCACGTCTCTTGCCCCTATAAAAAAAGGACCCGCACACGGCGAGTCCTTTCGCAAATCCTGTAATCAGAAAATTACCGCCACTTCGCGATTTCAGCCGTACAGACACCGTTATTTGCCGCCGCTGCGGTGCCGCCGATAGTCCACTGAACAACGGTTGCCCCAGCCCCCGCGCTTGGTGTCCATGTAACCGTCTTTGTGTTCGCGCACGTGCCAATGTTTTGCAGCGTTGCGGTAATCATACCGGTCCCGGCTTCCAAGGCCAACGTAGCAATTTCAGGCGTCGTCGTCGGCGCGGCAGACATACCCAGACCACCCGAATTTTGAGGATTCTGCCAATCATTCGCAGCCAAGTTGGTAAAGACGCCCCCGTTGAATTGCGCGTATTCGGCAACAGCCTGTTTGATCGACGCAACCGCAGTGTTCACCTTGGCCAAACGGGCTCGGATGACATAATCCTGATACTGCGGAATGGCGATAGCCGCCAGGATACCGATGATGGCGACAACGATCATCAGTTCGATCAGGGTAAAACCTTGTTGGATCTTCTTCATCAAAGCACTCCTTTCAAGCGTTGTAACGGAAAACCCGTCGGACGACATCAATCAAAAAACGTGCCACGGCGAAGATCCCTGGAGAGCGGGAATTTTTCGTAAAAATACGCGTCAGATAGTCACGAAATTCGTCACTCCTGACAAAAATCGTCACCCAAGGACACTGCCCATGACTGCAAAGATCTACCGGATGGACATTCGGGTATCCCCGCGCTATCTGCCCGAGGAATCGGATGTTACGGCCGACCTTTATGTCTTCGCTTACACGATCAGGATCGAAAACACCGGCAACGAAACCGCGCAACTCGTCTCACGCCACTGGATCATCACCGACGGCAACGCGAGGGTTCAAGAAGTGCGCGGGCTTGGCGTCATCGGCGAGCAACCCGTCATCAAGCCCGGCGAGTCCTACGAATATTCAAGCGGCTGCCAACTGCACACCCCGGTCGGCACCATGCGCGGCAGTTACCAGATGACCGCCGCCGACGGCACCCAATTCGAGGCCGCCATCCCTGAATTCACCTTGTCGGCACCAAGAGTTCTGCACTGAGCGTCAATTCCGGCGGGACTTACGCCCCCTGCCGGACTAACTCCGGTAGTCGGCGTTGATCTTGACGTAGTCGTAGGAGAAGTCGCAGGTATAGACGCGGCCACTGGCCGTGCCGCGCCCGAGATCGACACGGACGACGATTTCAGCCGACTTCATGATGCGCGCTCCGTCTTCCTCGCGGTAGGAGGCGGCCCGGCCGCCCTTCTCGGCCACCAACACCTCTTCGCCTTCGCTACCGAGCCAGACGCGCACACCGTCGACATCAAGCGCTTCGATCTTTGCATAGCCGATCGCCGCCAAAATACGGCCCAGGTTCGGGTCAGAGGCGAAGAATGCCGTCTTGACCAGCGGAGAATGGCCGATGGCATAACCGACCTGCTTGCATTCCTCGTGATCGCGACCACCCTCGACAACGATGCTGATGAACTTGGTGGCCCCCTCACCGTCACGCACGATCGCCTGCGCCAATTCACGCGCAACCGCGACCACAGCGGCCTTCACCTCAGCGTAACCGGGCGCCTCGGCGCTTACGCAGGACACGCCCGAACGGCCGGTCGCGATGACGATGAAGGAATCGTTGGTCGACGTATCGCCGTCGACAGTAATGCAATTGAAGGACTCGTCGGCCGCCTCGCGCGCCAGTTGCTGCAGCAGCGGCGCGGCAATCCCGGCATCGGTCGCGACAAAGCCAAGCATCGTCGCCATGTTCGGCTTGATCATGCCGGCACCCTTGCTGATGCCGGTCACGGTCACCGTCTTGCCGTTTACCACGACCCGACGCGAGGCCGCCTTGGCGACCGTGTCGGTCGTCATGATGGCATGTGCGGCAGCGTGCCAATGATCCGCGTTCAGGTTCGCCTGACATTTCGGCAAACCGGCAACGAGACGATCGACCGGCAGCGGTTCGAGAATCACGCCGGTCGAGAACGGCAGTACCTGATGCGGCGCCACGCCCAGCAATTGCCCGACAGCATCACAGGACGCCTGCGCTGCTTCCATCCCCGGCTCGCCGGTGCCGGCATTGGCGATGCCGGTATTGATCACCAGCGCGCGAATGTCCTCGCCCGAGGCGAGATGACGACGGCACAGATGCACCGGCGCGGCGCAAAAACGGTTCTGTGTGAAGACCCCCGCGACGGAGCACCCGGGTTCGAGCGCCAGCAGGGTCAGATCGCGCCGGTCGACCTTGCGAATACCAGCCTCGGCAACCCCGAGACGAACGCCGGCAACAGAAAAAAGCTGCTCGGCAGCGGGGGTGGCGTAGTTAACGGTCATGATGGTGAAGGAAATAAAAGGTTAATCGACACGAACCTTCGCCGGGAGGGCGACGACGCGCCGCGAGCGCAGCGTCACCTCCCCGTGCATCACGACAACTTGCCGTGACACTGCTTGTATTTTTTGCCCGATCCGCAAGGACAGGGATCGTTGCGCCCGATCTTGACGCCGGCATGGAGCTGCGCGACCTTGTCGTCCTCGGCATCGGTCGCCAGGGCCTCGTCGTAATCGGCGTGGTGATATTGAACGTTCTGGACGTCGGCGTGCGGCGCGGTCTCTTCGACTTCCTCGGCCCGCACCTGAACAGTAACAAGCAGACGCGTCACTTCGTCGCGCACGGCGTCAAGCAGGCGTTCGAAAAGCTCGAAGGCTTCACGCTTGTACTCCTGCTTCGGATTCTTCTGCGCGTACCCACGCAAATGGATACCCTGGCGCAAGTGGTCAAGCGCGGCCAGATGCTCACGCCATTGCGTATCGAGAATCTGCAGCATCAGGTTGCGCTCGAACTGGTGGAACTGCTCCGCTCCGACCTGTTCGATCTTGGCGGCGTAGCCTGCATCGGCCAGCTCGATGATCCGCTTGAGCATCGCCTCGTCGGACAGCGTCGGCTCATTCCTGACCCACTCGGCCACCGGCGCCTCAACTTGCAGCACCGACGCGAGTTCCTTCTCCAGCGCGGGCAGTTCCCACTGCTCCTCGACGCTTTCCGCCGGGACATAGCGGCGGAACATGTCATAGAGCACGCCATGGCGCATGGCGGTAATCGTCTCGGAGATATCCTCGGTTTCCAGCAGCTCGTTGCGTTGCGCGTAAATGACCTTGCGCTGATCGTTGGCGACGTCGTCGTATTCAAGCAGTTGCTTGCGGATATCGAAGTTGCGCCCTTCGACCTTGCGCTGCGCCGACTCGAGCGAACGCGAGACCATCGGATGCTCGATTGCCTCGCCTTCCGGCATTTTCAGGCGATCCATGATCGCCTTGAGGCGATCGCCGGCAAAGATGCGCAGCAGCGGATCTTCGAGCGAGAGATAGAAGCGCGAGGAGCCCGGATCGCCCTGACGGCCGGAACGGCCGCGCAACTGGTTGTCGATACGCCGCGATTCGTGACGCTCCGACCCGATGATGTGCAAGCCGCCGGCCGCAACCACCTGCTCATGAAGCTTTTTCCAGTCGGCGCGCAGCGCGGCAATACGCTTCTCCTTCTCGGCATCGTCGAGCGAGGCGTCGTCGCTGATCGCCGCGATGTCCTTGTTCGGATTGCCGCCGAGCACGATATCGGTACCGCGTCCGGCCATGTTGGTGGCAATCGTGATCATGCCCGGCCGGCCGGCCTGGGCGACGATCTCGGCTTCACGCGCGTGCTGCTTGGCGTTGAGTACCTGGTGAGGCAGTTTTTCACGATCCAGCAGCGACGACAGGAGTTCCGAGTTCTCGATCGAGGTCGTGCCCACCAGCACCGGCTGGGCGCGTGCCTGGCACTCGCGGATGTCGGCAATGATTGCCGCATATTTTTCGTCGGCGGTGCGATAGATCTGGTCGTTATGATCCTTGCGGACCATCGGCAGGTTGGTCGGGATGACAACCGTTTCCAGGCCGTAGATCTGCTGGAATTCGTAGGCTTCCGTATCGGCCGTTCCGGTCATGCCAGACAATTTCCCGTACATGCGGAAATAGTTCTGGAAGGTGATCGAGGCCAGCGTCTGGTTCTCGTTCTGGATCGCCACGCCCTCCTTGGCCTCGACTGCCTGGTGCAAGCCTTCGGACCAGCGCCGCCCCGACATCAGGCGGCCGGTGAACTCGTCGACAATGACAACCTCGCCGTTCTGCACGACGTATTGCTGATCCTTGAGAAACAGGCTATGTGCCCGCAGCGCCGCATAGAGATGATGAATCAGCAGGATGTTACCCGCATCGTAAAGGCTGCTGCCGGCAGTCAACAGACCGACATTCGCGAGGATTTCCTCGGCGTGTTCGTAGCCGGCCTCGGTGAGCAGTATCTGACGACCCTTTTCGTCGACCCAGTAATCGCCCGGGCCGTTCTCTTCTTCACAACGCGCCAGCATCGGCGCGACCTGATTCATGCGCACGTAGAGATCGGTGTGATCCTCAGCCTGCCCCGAAATGATCAGCGGCGTCCGCGCTTCATCGATCAGGATCGAATCGACTTCGTCGACGATCGCATAGGCAAGCTTGCGCTGCACACGATCACCTGCGGTATAGACCATATTGTCGCGCAAGTAGTCGAAGCCGAACTCGTTGTTGGTCCCATAGGTGATATCGCAGGCGAACGCCGCCTGCTTGGCGTCGTGCTCCATCTGCGACAGATTGACGCCGACGGTCAGTCCGAGGAAACGGTGCAAGCGCCCCATCCATTCGGCATCACGATTGGCCAGGTAGTCATTGACCGTGACGATATGCACGCCGTTGCCGGTCAGCGCATTGAGGTAGGCCGGTAGCGTCGCCACCAGCGTTTTGCCTTCACCGGTCCGCATTTCGGCGATCTTGCCGTCATGAAGCACCATGCCACCGATCAACTGCATGTCGAAATGCCGCATGCCCAGCACACGCTTGCCGGCTTCGCGCACAACGGCAAAAGCTTCGGGCAGCAAAGCGTCAAGCGACTCGCCATTGGCGACACGCGCCTTGAACTCGTCCGTTTTGGCGCGCAGGGCCTCGTCCGAAAGCGCCGTCATTCCTGCTTCCAGCGCGTTGATCTGGCGAACGACCGCCGAATACTGACGGATCAGCCGATCATTGCGGCTGCCGAAAATCTTCTTGAGGAGACCGGAAATCATCAGAGACTCTTAACCTAAGGGCGCGAAAAACGTTGATTCTAACATGCGGGGGGCGGGCATCCGCACCCCACGCGACTGCGCCGGCGAAGGAATAATTCCCGCTACTGGCCCGGCACTGACGCCATCGAGGCCAACTGCGCGCCCATCTGGAGGAAACGCTTCGGATTCTGGGCGACGCCACGGAAACGCACCTCGAAGTGCAGATGCGGACCGGTTGAACGGCCGGTGTTTCCGCTCTTGCCAATATCCTGCCCCCGCTTGACCACTTGACCGACCTTGACACCGAGACGCGACAGATGTGCGTAACGCGAGGAAAAATCATTGCCGTGATCTATCTCAATCATGTTGCCATATTGCGGATGGAACTCGGCCGTCGTCACGACGCCGCCTGCCGCCGCAATGACACGGGTGCCGGTATCGGCGACAAAATCGATCCCTTCATGCACGGCTCCAACGCCGAGAATCGGGTCGACGCGGGAACCAAACCCAGAACCAATGTGGTCGGAGTTGATCGGCAACAGGGTCGGCAACAGAGTCGTCTTGATCCGTCGCTCCATCAACTGCGACTCAAGAATCGTCAGACTCTCGGTGCGATCGTCGACACTCGCCGACAAGCGCTCGATCTCACGCCGCAGATCGTCGATTCCGAGCGGACGTGTCGACGTAATCAGCGGACCGCCCGATCCACCTTTGGCCGGGGCGTCGCTCTTCGGCAAGCTGATACCCGACTGGCGCGAAATCCGGTCACCGAGGTGGTCGAGGCGCATCAGTTGCGCCTGCATCTCGCCGAGTTTCACCGCCATCGTCGACACGTTGTCGCGCACATATTCGTCGGTCTTGCGCGCCTGGACCCGATTAACCGACGCGACAAGATCCGCGATGAACGGCAGGTTGAAGCGCGCACCGACCCAGGAAAAGAGCAGCGAGGTCACCAACAGCACTGAACACAGGGTCAACAACAGGCCCAGCAGCAGGCGCGGCGTGACATTCACGGTCTTGGCCGTTGCCAGACGGTTGGAGACGAGAATAATATGCACGCTGTTTCTCCCAGATATTCCGATGCAAAATTCTCTCGAACACTATCTCGACGTCGCCGAAGGTTCCGGCAGGCTCATGGCGCACGCGAGGCTTCTCATGAAACTGGCGCAGTTGTACCGGGGAATCGCCCCGCCGCACCTTTATCAGGCCAGTACGCTGGCCAATTACAAAACGGGAATCGTGATCATCCACGCCCACAGCGGCGCGATTGCCGCCAAACTGCGCCAGTTGGCACCAAGGATCGCGGACGGTTTTTCCCGAAAGGGGATTGAGTGTACTGGGGTCGAGATCAAAGTTCAAGCCCCTGAAAATCCGAAACAAACGCCAACGCCCCGGCATAACCCGCTGACCCGGGACGCCTGCCATTCGCTCGAACATCTGCGCGACACGTTACCCGCCGACACCTTGCGACATGCCATCGATACGCTGCTCAAGCGCTCGGCTAAAACGGAATGATCGCAACGCGCTCGATGATCAGCAGCGCAAAAAAAGCCAGCGCGACGCCGATTGCGTAGCGGACCAGCACGAAGGAAAAGCGCAGATATTTGCGCTCACCGGTTATTAGATACGCCGCCACGCCGCCGGCGACGGCGAGGACCGTCAGAATCGCCAACAGCCTCAGCAGCCACATGGGGCGCGTTCAGTGCGCCGGCAAGGTCAGCCAGCGCACCACTGAAGCCGGCGCGTCGGCCGCGTCCTCGAACGACACGAGATCCCAGTCCTCCGGCCGCGACAGCAGCTCCCGCGCCAGCACGTTGTTCAGCGCGTGGCCGGATTTGTGCGCCGTCACCGACGCCAGGAGCGGATGACCGAGCAGGTAGAGATCGCCAATGGCATCAAGCACCTTGTGCTTGACGAATTCATCGCTGTAACGCAGACCTTCTCCGTTAAGGACACGATACTCGTCGAGTACCACGGCATTATCGAGACCGCCACCGAGCGCCAGTCCGTTTTCGCGCAACCATTCCACTTCCTGCATGAACCCGAAGGTCCGCGCCCGCGACACCTCGCGAACATACGACTGCTCGGCAAAATCGAGCGTGATTTCCTGCCCGGTGCGGTCGATGGCCGGGTGGTTGAAAACGATCGAGAAGGTCAGCCGAAAACCGTCAAACGGGTCAAGCCTGACCCATTTGTCGCCGGAACGATCCGCTTCGCGCACTTCAATCGGGCGCTTGACGCGAATGAACTTCTTCGCGGCATTCTGCTCTTCGATGCCAGCCGACTGGATCAGAAAAACGAAAGGTGAGGCCGAGCCGTCGAGAATCGGCACTTCGGCCGCATCGAGATCGATGTAGGCGTTGTCTATACCGAGTCCGGCGAAGGCCGACATCAGATGCTCGATGGTGCCGACTTTTGCCCCGTCGCGCTCGATGCATGAACACATGCGCGTATCGCCAACCATCAGCGCCTTGGCGGGCAGATCGACGACCGGGTCGAGATCGACGCGACGAAAGATGATGCCAGTATCCGGCGCCGCCGGACGCAGCACCATATTGACCTTGACGCCGGAATGGAGCCCGACGCCGGATGCGCGGATCAGCGACTTGAGAGTGCGTTGCTTGAGCATCTGCTTGAAAGAAAGAGGGAATTCTCCGGATTTTAACACACCGGGGGATTCCCCTTAGGGAGAGAGTGATATCTCGCGACGGCAAAGGCGGGGCGCAACGCCGCATCGCCAAGCACAGCCGGCCGTCAATCGAAAAGAAAGAGGGAATCCCCCGGATGTTGACACACCGAGGGATTCCCTTTGAGGAGAGAGTGAGGTCTTGCTACAGCAAAGGCTGCGCGCGATGCTCAGGCAAGGCGCGGGAGGCCGCCGCATAGCAGCGCTATGCAAGGGCTTCCGCAACGCCGCATGAGCGAGCGCAGCCGGCCGTCAATCGGCTTGTTTGCGGAGGAAGGCCGGAATGTCATACCGATCCACCCCGCTGTTCGCCAATGCCTCGACCGTTGTGCTGCGCCCCTTGCGTACGATGGCGGGCACGTCGAGCGAGCCATAATCGATCGCTGAGGACGAAGCCGCAAAAGCGCCATCCGTCCCGGTCGCCTGCACCACCGGCGTATCAACAACCGAGAAACCCTGGCGACGCACCTGCGCCTGACCGAGGCCGGTTGCGACGACCGTCACGCGGATTTCCTCGCCCATCGATTCGTCATAGACGGCACCGAAAATGATGTGCGCATCCTCGGCAGCGAATTCGCGCACCGTGTTCATCACTTCGTTCACTTCCTTCATCTTCAGGCTGCGCGTCGAGGTGATGTTGACGAGAACGCCCTTGGCACCCGACAGATTGATGCCTTCGAGGAGCGGCGACGCCACAGCCTGTTCGGCGGCAATGCGTGCGCGATCGACGCCGGACGCGTTGGCCGACCCCATCATCGCCATGCCCATCTCGCCCATGACCGTGCGCACGTCCTCGAAGTCGACGTTGACGAGGCCGGGGAAATTGATGATCTCGGCAATCCCGCCGACGGCGTTGCGCAGCACGTTGTCAGCCGCCTTGAACGCTTCGTCCATCGACACGTCCTCACCGAGCACATCCATCAACTTGTCATTGAGGATGACGATCAGCGAATCGACGTTTTTCTGCAACTCGGCGATACCGGCCTCGGCGATCTTCAGGCGCTTGCCCTCGAACATGAACGGCTTGGTCACGACGGCAACGGTCAGGATTCCCATTTCGCGGGCGACTTCCGCCACGATCGGTGCGGCACCGGTCCCCGTGCCGCCGCCCATGCCGGCGGTGATGAACACCATGTGCGCCCCCTTGAGCGACTCGGCGATCTGCTCGCGCTCTTCCACCGCAGCAGCCCGCCCGGCCTCGGGTTTGGCACCGGCCCCCAGACCACTCTGACCGAGCCGGACCTTGCGATGTGCGACCGAACGCTTGAGCGCCTGCGCATCCGTATTGGCGGCGACAAAATCGACGCCCATCACCCCTTCGCGGATCATGTGATCGACGGCATTGCCGCCTGCCCCGCCGACGCCGATCACCTTGATCACCGTCCCCGAATCGCTTGCCGCCTCTTCTCTGTCGATGATTTCAAACATGACGCTCTCCTCTACAAAAAACCGTTAAGAATTAATTAGAAATTTTTCTCGAACCACGACTTCATGCGCCCGAACACCTGCTTGACGTCGCGTGTTTCGCGTACCTTCAGCCCCCGCTTGCGCTGCGCCTGCGCTTCCATGAGCAAGCCGCAGGCCGTGGCAAAACGCGGGTTCTGCACGACATCGGCAAGCGCGCCGTTGTATTTCGGAATGCCGAGACGGACCGGCATGTGAAAAACTTCCTCGCCCAACTCGATCATCCCGGGCATCACCGAGGAGCCGCCGGTCAGGACGATGCCGGACGAAAGCACTTCCTCGAAGCCGGAGCGACGCAACTCGGCCTGGATCAGTTCGAAGAGTTCCTCAACGCGGGGCTGGATCACGTCGGCCAGCGCGCGACGCGAGAGCCGGCGCGAAGGACGGTCGTCGACACCGGCGACATCGAGCACATCCTCGGGATCAGCAAGATCGGACAGCGCACATCCGAATTTCCGCTTGATTTCCTCGGCCTCGCGTGTCGGCGTGCGCAGCGCCATGGCAATGTCATTGGTAATCTGGTCACCGGCGATTGGAATCACCGACGTATGACGGATGGCCCCTTGCGTCCAGATGGCAAGATCGGTTGTACCGCCGCCGATGTCGATAAGGCAGACGCCGAGATCCTTTTCGTCCTCGGACAACACCGCGTAGCTCGATGCCAGCGGCTGCAACACGAGATCATTGACCTCCAGCCCGCAGCGCCGCACGCACTTGACGATGTTCTGCGCCGCCGAAACAGCGCCGGTGACAATATGCACCTTCACCTCCAGGCGGAAACCGCTCATGCCGATCGGCTCGCGGATGCCGTCCTGGTCGTCGATGATGAATTCCTGCGTCAGGATATGAAGAATTTCCTGGTCCGCCGGAATCGGCATCGCCCGCGCCGTCTCGACGACCCGCTCGACGTCCATCGTCGTGACTTCCTTGTCCTTGATCGCCACCATGCCATTCGAGTTGAAACTGCGAATGTGGCTGCCGGCGATGCCGGTATAGACATCCTTGACCTTGCAGTCGGCCATCAATTCGACCTCCTGCATGACGCGCGAGATGGTCGCCACCGTTTCCTCGATGTTGACCACCACGCCCTTCTTGAGGCCGCGGGAATCCTGGGAGCCCATGCCGACGATGTTGAGCCGGCCTTCAGGGGTGATCTCCGCGACCAGTGCGACGACCTTGGTCGTGCCGATGTCGAGTCCGACGATGAGTTCTTTGCTATCCCTACTCATTGTTTCCCTTTACTCTCTGTAAGCGGCGCCGCGGGCGCGCTGACGCGCAGCGCGAACCCGTTCGGATACCGCATATCGACGACACTCGGGCGCTGACGCGCGGCGGTCAGCACACTCGGGTAATACTCGACAAAGCGCTCGATGCGCTGGCGAATCGGCGCCTTGGCCTGCTGCCGGCCCAACTCGACCAGCATTCCGTCGTCCAAGCGAATCTGCAGCGCCTGACGCGCCGAAACGTTGAGCGCCTTCGGCCAGCGCCCCAACGGCTTCAACGCCGACTCGGCCATCTGGAAATGATTGAGCATTTCCGGCGCCATGCCCGGCGGCCCAACCAGGAGCGGCATCGGCGCCGACGACGGCACCGTCATCACTGCCGAGAAGACTTCGCCATGCGTGTTGACCAATTGCCCCGTCGCCTGTCCCCAGAAGGCCACCGGCGCGTGTTCCTCGATCGTCACCTCGAGCCGTCCGGGCCATTGGCGCCGCACCTCGGCCTGCCGCACCCACGGCAGTTCCTCGAGCGCTTGCCGCACGCCATCCAGGCTGACGCTGAAAAAATTCCCACGCAACCGTCCTGCCAACGAGCGCTCGACCTCGCTGCGCCGCACCTCGCGCAACTCGTTCTGGAAGACCACTTCCTTGAGCGGGAACCACGGCATGCGTGCTCCCCAGACGACGCCGGACACCAGCAACGATGCCGCTCCGGCGACCCACAGGAGGTCGGAGACGGCGATCATCAGTTGCGGTTTGTTCCACATCGATCATCCCAGCGTCGCGTGTTCGAGCACGCGCAATACCAGCGCGTCGTAAGAAATCCCCGCCACCCGCGCTGCCATCGGCACCAAGGAGTGATCGGTCATGCCCGGCGAGGTATTCACCTCAAGAAAATACGCCTTGCCAGCTTCATCCATCAGGAAATCGACACGCCCCCAGCCGCGGCAACCGAGCACCCGGAAGGCCTCAAGCGCCTGGGCACGCAATTCGGCCTCACGCGCCTCCGGCAGCCCGCAAGGGCAAAGGTATTTCGTATCGTCACGCAAGTACTTGGCATCGTAGTCATAGAAATCGGTAGCCGGCACGATCCGGATGATCGGCAGCGCCTCGTCGCCAAGAATGGCGACGGTATATTCGCCGCCGAGGATGCCCTGCTCGGCGATCACCAGACGGTCGTGCGTCACGGCCTCGCCAAACGCTGCTGCCAGCGCGCCGGCTTCGCGCACCTTGCTGACACCGATCGACGAACCTTCGCTCGCCGGCTTGACGAAGAGCGGCAAACCCAGCCGCCGTTCGACCGCGGCAAAATCGCTCGACGCATCGAGCATGACGAAATCCGGCACCGGCAAGCCGACCGCCTGCCACAGAAGCTTCGTCCGCCACTTGTCCATGCCGACCGCAGAGGCCATGACACCGCTGCCGGTGTAGGGAATACCCATCAGTTCAAGCGCCCCCTGGATCGTCCCATCCTCTCCGCCGCGGCCGTGCAGCATGACAAAAGCACGATCGAACCCGGACAGCGCATCGAGTGAGCGCTCGGCCGGATCGAACGCCTGTGCATCGACGCCCTGCCGCTGCAGCGCCGCCAGCACCCCCGCCCCACTCTTCAGAGACACTTCCCGCTCGGCCGAATTGCCGCCCAGCAGGACCGCCACTTTTCCAAAATCCGCCATCATCAACCCTTGACCAATTTGCCGGGGACCCCACCGATCGACCCGGCCCCCATCGTAATCACCACATCGCCATCACGCGCCACATCCAGAATCACCGCCGGCATATCGGAAATCTCCTCGACAAACACCGGCTCGACCCTTCCGGCAACACGCAATGCGCGTGCCAGCGAACGACCGTCGGCAGCAACAATCGGCGCTTCACCTGCGGCATAGACATTGCCCAGCACAAGAGCATCGACGCTGCTCAGCACGGCAACGAAATCCTCGAAACAATCGCGCGTCCGCGTGTAGCGATGCGGCTGGAATGCCAGCAGCAAGCGCCGTCCGGGGAATGCGCCGCGGGCGGCGGCAATCGTCGCCCGCATCTCGGCCGGATGATGGCCGTAGTCGTCAATCAGCGTGAACTGACCGCCGGCTGGCAGCGCGATCTCGCCATAACGCTGGAAGCGACGCCCGACACCCTTGAATTCGGCGAGCGCCTTCATGATCGCGGCATCGGAGACGCCAACCTCCGTTGCCACCGCGATCGCCGCCAGTGCGTTGAGCACGTTATGCATGCCGGGCAGATTGAGGGTCACCGGGAAACGGCTGACGCTGCCATTGACGCGCACGCAGTCGAACTTCATCTGACCGTCCTGCGCGACGATATTTTCGGCGCGCACATTGGCCGATTCCGAGATGCCATAGCTGACGATCTGTTTCGAGACCTGCGGCATGATTTCGCGGACGTTCGGATCATCCGCACACAGCACCGCGACGCCATAGAAGGGCAGCCGCTGGAGAAAATCGACGAAGGTCTGCTTGAGCCGGCCGAAGTCGTGCCCATAGGTTTCCATGTGATCGGCATCGATGTTGGTGACGATCGAGATGACCGGCGACAGATAGAGGAAGGACGCATCCGATTCGTCCGCTTCCGCCACCAGGAAGTCGCCCGAACCGAGCCGCGCATTGGCGCCGGCCGCGTTCAAGCGCCCACCGATCACAAAGGTGGGATCCATGCCGCCTTCGGCCAGAATCGACGCCACGAGACTTGTCGTCGTCGTTTTGCCGTGTGTCCCGGCCACGGCGATGCCCTGCTTTAGCCGCATCAATTCCGCCAGCATTTGCGCGCGCGGCACCACCGGCACCTTGCGCGCCCGCGCGCCCTGCACCTCCGGGTTGTCCTCCTGCACGGCCGTCGATACCACCACGGCATCGGCATCGATCACGTTCTCGGCCGCATGTCCGACGGCGATACGAATGCCGAGGCCCGCCAAACGGCGCGTCGTCGGGTTATCGGCGAGGTCGGAGCCGCTGACGCCGAAACCGAGATTGCACAACACCTCCGCAATCCCGCTCATGCCGGACCCACCGATACCGACGAAATGGATGTTCTTGACCTTGTGTTTCATTTCACCAATTCCTCACAGGCACGCGCCACCGTCTCAGCCGCTTCCGGCTTGGCCAGGGAGCGTGCTTTTTCCGCCATCTGCAGCATCTGGCTGCGCGTGTAGTTGCGGACCAGACTGACCGATTCCGGCGTTAATTCCGATTGCGGCAGCAGCACCGCGCCGCCGACCCGCGCCAGGAACCTGGCATTGGCCGTCTGATGATCATCAACGGCGTGCGGGAAGGGCACGAGAACGCTGGCAACACCTGCGGCGGCCAGTTCGGCAACCGTCAACGCACCGGCACGACACAACACCAGGTCCGCCCAGGCATATGCACCCGCCATGTCTTCGATAAAGGCGACGCACTCGGCTTGAACGCCGGCCGCCGCATAATTCGCCTGCAACTGATCGATATGCCGCGCGCCGGCCTGATGTACAACGAGCGGCCGTTCGGATGCCGGGATCAGGCTCAAGCCCTGCGGCACGATCTCGTTGATCGCAGCGGCACCGAGACTGCCGCCGAGGACGAGGAGGCGCAACGGCGCCGGCCGTTCGGCGAAGCGTTCGGCCGGCGGGGGCAGCGCGGCGATGTCGGCGCGCACCGGATTGCCAACCCACGCACCTTTGCGCAGGGCATCGGGAAAACCGCAGACGACGCGATCGGCAACCTTGGCAAGAACGCGATTGGCAAGACCCGCGATCGAATTCTGTTCATGCACGACCAGCGGACAACCGGCCAATACCGCCATCATGCCGCCGGGGAAACTGATGTAGCCCCCCATGCCGAGCACAACGTCGGGGCGAACACGGCGGATATGCTTCCACGCCTGAATGAAGCCGGACAGCAGATTGAACGGCAGCAGCAACTTGCGCGCCAGTCCCTTGCCGCGCAAGGCGCCAAACCTGAGCCCCGCCATTTCGTAACCGCGCGCGGGCACCAGCTTGCCTTCCATGGCATCGGGATTGCCCATCCAGACGACATTCCAGCCACGATCGCGCAAGGTGTCGGCAACGGCGAGCCCCGGGAAGACGTGACCGCCCGTGCCGCCGGCCATGACGAGGAGCGTTTTCTTTTTCATAACTTCGCTCCACGTATCAATTGCCGATTTTGGCTACGGCCGCGCTGCGCGCTTAACTTGCTGCGCAAGTTAGCCTTCGCCGGAATAGGCAGCAACAACGGGTTCGTCATAGTTTCGCCCCCCGCATAAGCTGCCTATTCTCCCAATCCACGCGCAGCAGGATGGCCAGGGCAACGCAGTTGGCGAGAATGCCGGAGCCGCCGAAACTCATCAGCGGCAAGGTCAGGCCCTTGGTCGGCAACAGCCCCATATTGACGCCCATGTTGATGAAACCCTGCACACCGATCCAGATGCCAACGCCTTGCGCGACAAGCGCGGGATACAGCCGGTCGAGCGCCACGGCCTGACGACCGATGACGAAGGCACGCTGAACGAGCAGCCCAAACAAGGCGATGACGGCCACCACGCCAACGAATCCCAATTCCTCGGCAATCACGGCCAGGAGAAAGTCGGTATGCGCTTCGGGCAAGTAGAAGAGTTTCTCGACACTCGCCCCGAGACCGACACCGAGCAATTCGCCCCGCCCGAAGGCAATCAGGGCATGCGACAGCTGATACCCCCGCCCGAAAGCGTCGGACCAGGGATCCATAAACCCGAAGATGCGATCGCGGCGATACGGCGAAACGATGATCAGCACCGTAAACGCCACCATCAGGAGCACAATCAGGATGGCGAAAAGACGCGCCCGCATGCCGCCGAGGAACAGGATGCCAATGGCAATCGAGATGATGACGACGAAGGCGCCGAAGTCCGGCTCCTTGAGCAGCAGCACGCCGACGATCACCATCGCCGCCGCCATCGGCAGGAACGCTTTCTTGAGATCATGCATGTGCGGCATCTTGCGCACCGTGTAGTCGGCGGCGTACAGCACGGCGAAAAGTTTCATCAATTCGGATGGCTGCAGATTGACGAAACCGAGCGACAGCCAGCGCCGCGCACCATTGACGTCGCGACCGATGCCGGGCACCAGCACCAGCGCGAGCAGGACAAAGCCGGCAACGAACAGCCACGGCGCCAGTTTTTCCCAGGTATTCAGTGGTACCTGGAAGGCCATCCCGGCACCGACCAGTCCGATGGCCAGGAAGATGCCATGGCGGACGAGGAAATAGGCGGGATGATTCCCGGTATGCCGCCCCGCCTCGGCAATCGCGATTGAGGCCGAATACACCATCACCATACCGAGCAAAAGCAGAAACAGCCCGCTCCACAGCAGGGCAAGATCGACTTCGGCGAGTTCGCGGCGCGACGTATCGAAGGACGGAACCATCAATTCCCCCCACCGGCAAGTTCGCGCACCGCCGCGATGAACACCTCGGCGCGATGCGCATAGTTGCGGAACATGTCGAAGCTGGCGCAGGCCGGCGACAACAGCACGGCATCACCGACACTCGTCTGGGCGGCACACCAGCGCACGGCCTCGTGCATGTCGGCACAAAGCTGCGTCGGCAAACCGCAGCCGTCGATCGCCCGCCCGATCAACCCGGCGTCGCGCCCGATCAGCGCGACGGCACGCCCGTGCATTGACAGGGCGGCGCGCAGCGGCGTGAAATCCTGATCCTTGCCTTCGCCACCCAGGATGATCGCCACCTTGCGACCGAGCCCCTGCAAGGCAGCGAGTGTGGCGCCCACATTCGTTCCCTTGGAATCATCGAAATACGTGACGCCGGCAACGTCTGCCACTTTTTCGACGCGATGCGCCAATCCGGAGAAACGCATCAGCCCATCGACAAGGCTGAGCGGCGCAATGCCGATGCCCTCGCAAAGCGCCATCGCCGCCATGACGTTCGCGGCATTATGCAATCCGGAAATCGGCAGCGCCGAAATTTGAACGAGACGCTCGCCGCCTCGCACGATCCAGCCGCCGTCGATGCCGTAGTCGCAATCCCGCTCCGGACGGTCGAGACCGAAGGACACGCACGGTACACTGCCATCGGCCCAGGCGGCGACGACCGCATCATCGCGATTGAGCACGCGGACGCGGGCACCGGCGAAAACGCGTGCCTTCGCGGCCGCGTAACCGGCCATGTTGCCATGACGGTCGAGATGATCCTCGCTGACGTTGAGTACCGTCGCCGCATCCGCCGCCAGCGATTGTGTTGTCTCAAGCTGGAAGCTCGACAACTCGACGACCCAGGCGGACGGCATGACCCCTGCGTCCTGCGCCGCCATCATCGCGTCAAGTGCCGAAGGCGAGATGTTGCCGCAGGCCACCGCCGTCACACCGATCGAATTAAGCAGATGCGCCGTCAGCGCCGTCGTCGTGGTTTTTCCGTTGCTGCCGGTGATGGCGATGAGGCGCGAAGCCGGCGCTTGCCGACGCACGCCCCAGACGAACAATTCGATTTCGGAGACGAGCGGCACGCCACGCGCTAGGGCCGCCTGCACGGCAGGGGTTTCGACGGGCACGCCCGGCGAAATCGCCATCAAGTCGATGCCAGCAAACGCAGCATCGGAAAAACCGCCGCAAACAAGTTCAGCAGCCGGCAGCGCCGTCTGCAGGGTCGCCGCGTTCGGCGGCGCCTGGCGACTGTCGACGACACGCACGGCGGCGCCTTCGCGCGCCAACCAGCGCGCCATCGCCAGCCCGCTTTCGCCGAGCCCGATCACCAGAACCTGTTTGCCGCGCACGTTCATCTTAACGAATCTTCAGGGTTGAGAGACCGACCAGCACCAGCATGATGGTGATGATCCAGAAGCGGACGACGACCTGCGTTTCCTTCCAGCCACCGAGTTCGAAATGGTGGTGCAGCGGCGCCATGCGGAAAATCCGCTTGCCGCCGGTGAATTTGAAATAGAGCACCTGTGCCGCCACCGACAAGGTTTCGGCGACGAAGACGCCGCCCATGATCGCCAGCACGATTTCCTGACGCACGATCACGGCAACGGTGCCGAGCGCGCCGCCCAGGGCCAACGCACCGACGTCGCCCATGAAGACCTCGGCCGGATAAGCGTTGAACCAGAGGAAGCCAAGACCCGCCCCCACCATCGCCCCGAGGAACACGGTCAACTCGCCAGCGCCCGGAATGTAGGGCAGGAAGAGATAGCGAGCGAAAACGGCATTGCCGGCGACATAGGCGAAGATCGACAGCGCTCCTGCGACCAATACCGTCGGCATGATCGCCAGGCCATCGAGGCCATCGGTCAGGTTGACGGCGTTGCTGGTGCCAACGATGACGAGATAGCTCAGCACGATAAAACCGATGACGCCGACCGGGTAGGACACCGTCTTGAAGAAGGGTACGATCAGTTGCATCTGCGCCGGCACCGTCGCCGTCATGCCGAGATAGATGGCGACGACCAGTCCGATCACCGATTGCCAGAAATACTTCCAGCGACTCGCCAGCCCCTTCGGGTCACGATAGACTACCTTCTTCCAGTCGTCATACCAGCCAATGGCGCCGAAGCCCATCGTCACGATCAGCAGCACCCAGACATAACGGTTCGACAGATCGCCCCACAACAGCGTCGTCAGCCCAATCGCGATCAGGATCAGCGCGCCGCCCATGGTCGGCGTCCCCGATTTCACGAGGTGCGTCTGCGGGCCGTCGGTGCGCACCGCCTGACCGATTTTCTTGGCTGTCAGCCAGCGGATCACGGCGGGACCGGCGGCAAAGGAGATCACCAGCGCCGTCATTGCCGCCAGCACCGCACGCAAGGTGATGTAGTTGAAGACGTTGAACGCGCGCACGTCCTGCGCCAACCATTGTGTCAGGATCAGTATCATCAGTGGCTCTCCCCGGCCCTGGTTTCGCCGTCGGCAAGCACCGCGTCGACCACGCGCTCCATGCGCATGAAGCGGGAGCCCTTGATCAGCACCGTCGTTTCCGGCGTCATCTCGGCCGACAACCGGACAGCCAGTTCATCGACGCTCTTGAAATGTTCGCCGCCCTGCCCGAAGTTATAAGCCGCCACGGCACTCGATTCGCCGAGCGCAAACAATCGGTCAATGCCCTGGCTCTTGGCATACCCACCGATTTCGTCGTGAAACTGCCCGGTCATGTCGCCGATCTCGCCCATGTCGCCGAGCACCAGGACCTTCCGGCCGATGGTCGCAGCCAGCACATCGATCCCGGCGCGCACCGAGTCCGGATTGGCGTTGTACGTATCGTCGAGCAGTGTCGCGCCATTAACGCCCGCGCGACGCTGCAGACGTCCCTTGACTCCCGAGAAGCGCTCCAGACCCTCGCGCACCGCCGCTACCGACACGCCGGCCGCCAGCCCTGTCGCCGCTGCCGCCAGCGCATTGCGCGCATTATGCGCACCGGGAATTGCCAGCCGGATGACAACTTCCTCGCCTTGCGCAGAAATCGTCACCAATGTCTCAAGGCCGTGCGTCTGGCAATGACCGGTGATCGACGCAGTGCCGTCGAGCGAAAAGTCCATGATCCGATGGCCGGCCGCCTGCGACCGCCACACCACGGCCCAACGGTCGTCGCCGTTGATCACGGCCACGCCCTGCGGCGACAGCGCGCCATAAACGGCGCCTTTTTCGGCCGCGATTGTCTCGACGGTCCCCATGCCAGCCAGATGCGCGCGCTGGGCGTTGGTGACGATCGCCACGTCGGGCCGCACGATCTTCGCCAGACTCGCGATCTCGCCCGGATGATTCATGCCCATCTCGATCACCGCGGCACGATGACTGTCGCGCAGACGCAGCAGCGTCAGCGGCAGGCCGATGTCATTATTGAGATTACCTTCAGTAGCCAGCACCGTATCGCCGTAGGCCGCGCGCAGGATGGCGCCGATCATTTCCTTCGTCGTCGTCTTGCCGTTGCTGCCGGTCACGGCGATGACCGGAATCGCGAAACGGGCGCGCCACGCGGCAGCCAGCGCTGCCAGCGCCAGGCGCGTATCGGTGACGACGATCAACGGCAGTCCGGCCGACGCGAGATCTTCGAGTCCGGCACGATCAACGACAGCAGCAACACAGCCGGCATCGCGTACGGCGGCGACAAATCGATGTCCGTCGAACCGGTCGCCGCGCAACGCGACGAACAACTCGCCGGCGCGAATCGTGCGACTGTCGGTGGACACGCCTTCGATCATGGCATCGGCGCCGATCAATTCGCCCGCCATGGCCTGCGCCGCCTGATGCAAGCTCATCATGCTCATGCGCAATTCTCCTTACGCAAGGCCAAGGCAGCCCGCGCTTCGTCAACATCGGAAAATGGCCGGCGCACGCCGGCGACTTCCTGATAGGGTTCATGTCCTTTGCCGGCCAGGAGGATCACCTCGCCCGGATGCGCGGCCAGTACGGTGCGCCGGATCGCTTCGCCACGATCGGCGATGACCTCGGCCGTCGGCGCGCCAACGCGGATGTCATCGAGAATCGCCTCCGGCTTTTCGCTGCGCGGGTTGTCGCTGGTGATGACGACGCGATCCGCCAGTCGCACGGCGATCTCGCCCATCAGCGGCCGCTTGCCACGATCGCGATCGCCGCCGCAACCAAAGATCACGGTCAAGCCGGCGCCACGGGTTTTCGCTAGACCGCGCAAGGCATTCAGCGCATTCTCAAGGGCGTCCGGCGTGTGTGCATAATCGACGGCAATCAGCGGGGCGTTGTCGCCGCCAATTTTTTCGAGCCGCCCCGGTGGCGGCATCAGCCCTGCCAGGCGCTCGGCGATGGCAGAAGGCGCCAGACCGGCGTCAAACAGCACGGCCGCCACGGCCAGCAGGTTGGAAATGTTATACCGCCCGAGCAGGCCGGTTTCGACGACGGCGCGACCGGCCGGCGTGCACAACCGGAAACGCATGCCGCTCAGCGTCTCTTCGACCTGTTCGGCCCGAATCATGCCCGACCCCTCTTCACCCGCGCCGGACTGCGAATAGCACAGGACTTTCGCCGCCGTCGTCCGCTGCGCCAGTTCACGCCCGAAGGGGTCGTCGACATTGATCGCTGCCAGGCGCAACTGCGGCCAACGGAACAGACGCTCCTTCGCCGCCGCGTACGCGTCCATCGAACCGTGGTAATCGAGATGGTCACGCGTCAGGTTCGTAAAGACGGCGACATCGACACGCACCGCATCGAGCCGTCCTTCCTCGATGCCGATGGAACTGGCCTCCAACGCGCAGGCTTGGCCGGCGTCGTCCATAAAGCGGCGCAGCCAGCGGTTCAGCGTTGTCGCCTCGGGCGTCGTAAAGCCCGTTTCAACCAACTGTCCGGAAAAGCCGGCGCCGAGTGTGCCGATCATCGCGCAGCGACGCGGATGCACACGACCGAGCCACTGGCTGATCGTCGTCTTGCCGTTGGTGCCGGTGATGGCGATCAGGGAGATACGCTCACTCGGTCGGCCGAACACCGCGTGAGCCAACGGCCCGCAGAGCGTGCGCAAATCATCGGCCGCCAACTGCGCAACCCGCCAATCGGGATTCCAGACAAAATCACCGCCGGGCTGCCAAAGCACCGCGACCGCGCCACGGGCGACAGCATCCGCGATATAGCGCCGACCGTCGGCGAGATCACCGGGATAGGCGACGAAGAGATCGCCGGGCTCAACCTGCCGGCTATCGTCGGCAACGCCGGTCGGCAACACGCCAAACGAGGCAAACCGCTCGAGAATCTCGGCGGCACGCAGGGCGGGCGTCATCGTTTCTGCGCTCACAAGGCCTCCTTGCGCGCTGCAGGGTTTTCCGCCATCCGCACCGGCGCATCGGGCGGCACACCGAGCGTGCGCAGCGCGCCGCTCATCACCGTTGCAAATATCGGCCCGGCCACGTCGCCGCCGTAGTGCGCCGCGCCACCAGGTTCATCGATCATCACCGCAACCACCAGCCGCGGGTCGGACGCCGGCGCGAAGCCAACGAAAGAGGCGACGTACTTTTTCACGTACTGCCCACCCTCAATCTTGTACGCCGTGCCGGTCTTGCCGGCGACGCGATAACCCGGAATCTGAGCCCGCGGCGCCGTCCCGCCCGGTTGCACCGCCAACTCCAGCATCGCCCGGACTTCGCGGGCAGTCTGCTGGCTGAACACCGGCGTCGCACCGATCGGATCGCCCTCGACACGCGTCAGACTGAGCGGAATGATGTCGCCTTCACGCGCGAAGACCATGTAGGCGCGGGCCAGCTGGATCAGCGATACCGACACGCCATGGCCATACGACATGGTCGCTTGTTCGATCGGCCGCCACGATTTCCACGGCCGCAGGCGGCCGCCGACTTCCCCGGGGAAGCCGAGGTGCGGCGGCTGGCCAAGGCCCACCGCATCGAACATCTCCCACATTTGCTGCGGCTGCAGCGTTGCCGCGATCTTTGCCGTACCGACGTTCGACGATTTCTGGATGACCTGCGCGACGGTCAACGCACCGTGCGGATGCGCGTCCGAAATCGTCGCCGTGCCGATGGTCAGCTTGCCCGGCGCACAGTTAATGATTGTGTCATAGCGCACCTTGCCGGCCTCGAGCGCGAGGGCGATCGTGAACGGCTTGAGCACCGACCCGGGTTCATAGGTATCGGTCAGCGCCCGGTTGCGCAGCTGAGCGCCCGTCAGGCGCTCACGGTTATTCGGGTTGTAGGTCGGCCAATTGACAAGTGCCAGCACCTCGCCAGTCTTGGCATCGAGCACGACCGCGCCACCCGCCTTCGCTTTGTGATCCGACACCGCCTGCTTGAGATGGCTGTAGGCGAGATACTGGATCTTCGAGTCGAGCGCGAGGCGGATGTCCTTGCCATCCTGGGGCGGACGGATCGAGCCGACATCCTCGACGATCTGCCCGCGACGGTCCTTGATCACGCTGCGACTGCCCGGATGACCCAGCAACTGAGGCTGGAACGCCAGTTCGACGCCCTCCAGACCCTTGTCATCGACACCGGTGAAGCCGACGACATGCGCCGTCATTTCACCGGTCGGATAATAGCGGCGGTATTCCTTGTCGAGACCGACTCCCGGCAGCTTGAGTGCGGCAATGCGATCACCGATTTCGGGCGGCAATTGGCGCTTGAGGAAAACAAAACTCTTGTCGCTGGCCAGGCGTCGTGCCAACTCCTTGGCATCCATCTCAAGCAATGCTGCCAGTTGCTGCGTCTGCTGCGGCGTCAATCGCGCCTCGGCGGGTACCGCCCAGACCGACTTCATCGGCGTCGAAACCGCCAGCACGTCGCCGTTGCGGTCAGCAATGCGTCCGCGCGAGGCCGAAATCTCGAGTTCGCGCTTGTAGCGCGACTCGCCCTTTTCCTGCAGGAATTCGATGTTCAGCACCTGCAGATAGAACGAGCGGCCGATCAACAGCGCAAACCCGCCGACGATCAGCAAGCCCATCAAACGCGAACGCCAGGCCGGCAAGCGCAGCTTGAGCACTGGACTTTCGGCGAATTTGTGTGCGCGCGCGCCCTTGAAATTCATCATCGCGAAGCCCCTCCGGACGCCACGTTGATGACCTTGCCAGCCTCCGGCACGCGCATTTTGAGGCGCTCACGGGCAATTTTCTCGATCCGTGGCGAGGTCGCCCACGTCGACAACTCGAGCTGCAATTGTCCGTACTCGACCTCAAGCTGCCGCGACCGCTCCTGCTCCGCTTCCAGCCCCTGGAACAATTTGCGCGCCTTGTGTTGCGACGTCACCGCGCCAAGCGCGCAGAAGACGGCAATCAGGAGCAGCAGCATATTGACGCGGATCATTTCAGGCCGCCTCCGGCAGACGCTCGGCAACGCGCATCACCGCACTGCGGGCACGCGGATTGGCGCCAATTTCTTCCACCGACGGCTTGACCGGCTTGCCAACCAGCCGCAAAGGCGGCGAGGGCAAGTCAACCGAACGCAGCGGCAAATGTTTCGGCAAGGTATCGGCGAGCGCCTGCGAGCGCATGAAGCGCTTGACGATACGATCCTCGAGCGAGTGGAAACTGATCACGACCAGTCTCCCCCCGGGGGCCAGAACATTCATCGCCTGCGGCAGGGCTAGAGCAAGCTGCTCGAGCTCTTGATTGACGTGAATCCGTAGAGCTTGAAAGGTGCGCGTCGCCGGATCCTGGCCGGGCTCACGGGTCCGCACGGCCTCGCGTACAAGCGCGGCGAGTTCACCGGTGGTTGCAATAGGCCGCTCGCTCCGAGCAGCCACAATCTTCTTTGCAATCTGGAAAGCAAACCGTTCTTCGCCATAATTTCTAATGACCTCCGTAATATCCCTGATTCCGGCTTCCGCCAGGAACGAAGCCGCCGTTTCGCCCCGAGTGGTATCCATGCGCATGTCCAGCGGCGCATCAAAACGAAAACTGAATCCGCGCGCGCCGTCGTCGATCTGTGGTGACGAGACACCGACATCGAGTAGCACGCCATCCACCTTGTCGATCCCGAATTGCGCCAACACCTCGGCGAGATCGCCGAACCAGCGGTGCGCCACCAGCAGACGACCGTCGTCGATGGCGCGCGCCGCCTCCACGGCCTGTGGATCGCGATCGAGCGCCAGCAAGCGCCCCGCCGGGCCAAGACGTGCAAGAATCGCGCGGCTGTGCCCGCCACGACCGAAGGTGCCGTCGACGTAAGTGCCGGAGGGCTTGATTCCCAGCGATTCCACCGCTTCCTGCAATAAAACCGTCTGATGGAGCGAGCCAAGGCTCACAGCGCCAGCCCCTCAAGGTCCGGCGGTAGCAATTGGTCACCCATGCCGGTGAATATCTCCAGTTGCTTCTGCCAGTTCGCATCCGACCAGATCTCGAAATGACTGCCCTGGCCAACGAGCCAGACCTGTTTCTCGAGCAGGGCGAACTGCCTCAATTCCGGGGCGACAAGCAGGCGGCCGACCGAATCGACGCTCTCTTCGCGAGCATTACCGACCAGCAGCCGCTTGATTGCCGCCGACTGGGGATTGAGGCTCGACGCCGCCAACACCTTGTCACGGATCGGCAACCAGGCCGCTTCGGGATAGAGCAACAGGCAGCGATGCGGATGCGCGGTCAGCACCAGATGTCCAGCCGACGCCGCGACGAGCGCTTCGCGGTGGCGCGCCGGTATGGCGAGCCGCCCCTTGGCATCGAGACTCAGCGCTGTCGCACCCTGAAACATCCAAACCGCTCCCTTCGTTAACGCCGCGAGGAAACCACTTTCCCCACTTTTCACCACTTTCACCCACTTTAAGGCAAAGATTACGCCAACGCAAGCGTTTTCTGGCCACTTTTCCCAATCCGTACAATGACTTAGCCGACAATGTGGAGAAAAATTTTAAAAATTTTTCCCTTAAAAAACAACACGGAAAAAATACAACTTAAAGTTGTTTATCACGATCTGGATTGACTCCGCAGCAAAACCCTGCGCACGACGGCCGTTGTATTCCGGCTACAATCGCGACGCGGTTTCGCTCTATGAATCTGGAATGACGGCAATGACACCCGACAACAGCAATCAACCGGAAAGCCAGGACATCGCCCTGCCGGTTCTGCATCGCTATATCAGCTGCGAAGCCTGCGGCAAACGCATGCTCGTCGACATTGAGGCTGGCGCCCACGCGCACTGCTGCCCGGTCTGCGGCGCCGGCTTCGTCACCGACTACACCGAGGCAGGACTGTCGGTCAACTTTGACGCGCGCCCGTAAGCGCACACTTCACAGGAGGAGCGCGCACGCCGCCGATTGATGGCGGAAGGATGCCGCCGGAAACCGGTCGATCAAGTTACTGACAGAAGAAGTGGGAAGCCGGTCGATAAGCCGGGTTCTGTCGTGGGCAACCATTCCTCTAGGCGACCCGTTACCGAGCCGCTCAAGCAGCCTACCCGGAAGCGACGCGAGCCACGCCGAATGCTTCCCTATTTGGCCTTGCTTCGGATGGGGTTTGCCATGCCGTCCGTGTTACCACGTCCGCGGTGAGCTCTTACCTCGCCGTTTCACCCTTGCCTGTGCCCGCAGTTGCCTGCATAAGCCATCGGCGGTCTGTTCTCTGTTGCACTTTCCGTCGCCTTTGCCTTGCGGCGTATAGCGCCCGGCCGTTAGCCGGCATCCTGCTCTATGAAGCCCGGACTTTCCTCCCCGTGCCGAAACACGCAGCGGTTGCCTGACCGACTTCCCGGGCGGATTATACCGCCTCGACACGCTGCCGAGGCGGTATCTCAGTTTTTGGGTGCGCTGGACGCATCGCCGGCGGCTGGCGCCACGACCGGGGACGCATCGCTGGACGGCGTCGCCGGTGGGACCGGCGCAACGGGCGGAGCCGGCGGGGCCTTCGGTGCCGGCGTGAACACCAAGGTATCTCCGCGCACTTCGAACGCCCCGACCAAATCACCCAGGCCTTCGTCCGGCGCCTTGTCGAGCTTGGCGAAACCCTGGCAGGTACGCGTCTCGGTCACATACATCCGGCCGCCCTGACGAATGATCCAGGCATCATTGCCCGGCGAAAACACCTCGGTCTTCACTTCCAGGCCCGCATCGGGCATGGCGTGCTTGCGCATGCAATCAGGCATGTGCGCCGCCACCAGCGAATACTGCGCGGTCTTTTCCCACGGAAAGCGGGTGATGCGAATCAGGCTGAGCGAATGCGCCCCCCCGTTGATCTCGAACGTCGCCCGCTGGTCCGAACAACCTGCCAACAGGGCCAGGACCAGCAGAGGAAACAGGCGAAAAACACGCACGATAATTCTCCCAGTAAATTGCGCTTAATCAACCAGCTTCCAGGCCACCGTCTCAGCCGCCCGCAGCGGCACCAGACGCTCGCCATCAGCATAGGGCAGATCGGATGGCACCGGCCAGGACACACGTTCGAGCGTGCGCGTTCCGGTGTTTCTGGGCAGACGATAAAAATCCGGACCGTTGAAACTGGCAAAAGCCTCAAGCCGCTCGATCGCGCCCGCCGCATCGAACGCTTCGGCATAAAGCTCCAGCGCTGCCAGCGCCGTATAGCAACCGGCGCAGCCGCAGGCGGCCTCCTTGGTGTGACGCGCATGCGGCGCCGAGTCGGTACCCAGGAAAAAGCGCGGATTGCCCGACGTTGCAGCTTTGACCAGCGCCTGGCGATGCGTCTCGCGCTTGAGTACAGGCAGACAGTAGTAATGCGGACGCACCCCGCCGGTAAAGATGGCGTTGCGGTTATAGAGAAGGTGATGCGCGGTGATCGTCGCCGCGACATTGTCACCTGCCGATGCCACATAGGCTGCTGCATCGGCGGTCGTGATGTGCTCAAAAACGACACGCAAGCCGGGATGGCGCCGCAACAGGGGCTGCAGCACCGTCTCGATGAAGACGTTCTCGCGGTCGAAAATGTCGATCGCGGGATCGGTCACTTCGCCATGAACCAGCAGCGGCATGCCGCAACGCGCCATCTCGGCGAGCGCCGCGTCGCATTTGGCGAGATCGGTCACCCCGGCATCGGAGTTGGTCGTCGCGCCGGCCGGATACAGCTTCACCGCCTTGACCACACCGCTCTCGAATGCCCGCCGGATTTCGTCGGCCGGCGTATTGTCGGTCAAATACAGCGTCATCAACGGCTCGAAGCGGCTGCCGGCGGGAAGCGCGGCAAGAATGCGCTGACGATAGGCCAGCGCTGCATCGAGCGTGGTCACTGGCGGCCGCAAGTTCGGCATGATGATGGCACGGGCAAACTGCCGCGCCGAATGCGGCAGGACCGCCGCCAGCGCGGCGCCGTCGCGCAGATGAAGATGCCAGTCGTCCGGACAGGTCAGCGTGATTCGATTGGGCGCCATGATCTTGTCGTGTAATGGGGATGCAGCCATTCTAGCAAAGGCGGCGCCGCATCGTCGCCATCGTTCACTCTTCCGCAGCCGCCCCGCCTGCCTCGGCGCGCAAGATTAATGCACGAGCATACAGGGCGTTCTTCGACACACCGGTGATGGCATGCGCGAGCCGCGCCGCTTGCTTGACCGGCAACCCATCCTCAAGCAACAGGCCGAGGACGCGCTCGCCGTCGCCGGCATCTTCTTCGGGTTCTGCGCCGGAAACGATCAGCACGAATTCGCCACGCTGCCGGTTGGCGTCGGCGCGCAACCAATCGACCGCATCGCCGAGCGGGCAGACATGAATCGTCTCAAACAATTTGGTCAGTTCGCGCGCAACAACCAGCGTGCGCGAAACGCCGAAGACGGCAGACAGCGACGCGACCATCTCGACGATCCGGTGCGGCGCCTCATAAAACACCAGCGCATACGGCAGATCGACAAGTTCGCGCAGCGCCTCCTCACGCTGCCGTGTCTTGGCGGGCAGAAATCCGTAGAACAGGAAATGCGGCGACAGCAGACCCGACGCCGACAAGGCGGTGATGGCCGCGCAGGCGCCTGGCAGCGGCACGATGCGAAAGCCGGCCGCACGCACGCGGGCAACGAGGCGCGCCCCCGGATCGGATATCGCCGGCGTGCCGGCATCGGAAACAAGCGCCACCGACTCACCAGCTTCAAGACGCGCGATGATCTGCCCGGCGGCAGCCTCCTCGTTATGCTCATGCGTCGCCAGAAGCCGCGCCGACACGCCGAAATGCTTGAGCAGTGGCGCACTGTGACGCGTGTCTTCGGCCGCCACCCAGTCAACCTGGCGCAGCACTTCGACGGCGCGTTGTGTCATATCTGACAGGTTACCGAGCGGGGTCGGTACGACATACAATGCGGCGGCTTCTTGCGTCATGGCGGAGACTTCGATGAGGGACGACAACGATACCACGACCGCCCGCGGAAAACGCGCCGAGGATCAGGCGGCGCGCTTCCTCGAGCAGCGCGGACTGACGGTGTGGCGTCGCAACTATCGCTGCCCCGGCGGCGAGATCGACCTCGTCTGCCGCGACGGCAGGACGCTGGTGTTCGTCGAAGTCCGCCAGCGCCGCAACCGCCGCTTCGGCGGCGCCGCTGCCAGCATCACCGCGACAAAGCAAGAACGGATCGTCCGCGCCGCCCACCACTTTCTCCTTGCCGAAAAGAAGACAAACAGCGATTGCAGAATCGACTGCATTCTGATCGACGGCGATGAAACCACCTGGCTCCGGAATGCGATCTCGGCCGATTAGACGCTTCAGCTTTCTGGCGCTGGGTGCCCTGCTCACCAATACGAGCACGGCCGAGTCGGTCAGAATTCTGGTGCAACGCTCTCCGCTCGCCGGCAGCCAGTATTACGCTGCCCGCCGGGCATGGGGCGAATTGCGGCCGGGCGACCGACTCGAACTGGTACGCGAGGCCGACAACCGCCACGATCGCAATGCCATTCGCATTGACTGGCGCAAGCAGGCGCTCGGCTATATCCCCCGCGCCGAGAACCGGGCCGTCGCCCGCGCGCTCGATGCCGGCGAACGACTCGTGGCACGTATCGCCACGCTGCGCGACGATCCCGACCCGTGGCGTCGGATCGAGTTCGAGATTTTTGTCGTTATCGGAGACAACGATACTGCCCCCAAAGGAAGCAAACCGGGAGAAATGTTAGACTAGTGCTTTAGTCATTTGCCGCCACCACACCATGGACCTGATTTCACGTATCGGACAGCACTTCGCCGACAGCGCCCAAACCAAGCTCGACGCCGTTGAAACGCTTTCACCCCTGATTGCCCAGGCCGCCGAAACGATGGTCGCGAGCCTGGTCGGCAACGGCAAGGTATTGGCCTGCGGCAACGGCGGTTCCGCCGCCGACGCCCAGCACTTCGCGGCCGAACTCGTCGGCCGTTTCGAAGTCGAGCGCCAAGGACTCGCCGCCATCGCGCTGACCACCGACACCTCGATCATGACCGCCGTCGGCAACGACTACGGCTACAACGCCGTCTTCGAACGCCAGGTCCGCGCGCTCGGCCAGAGCGGCGACGTGCTGCTGGCGATCTCGACCTCAGGCAATTCGCCGAGCATCATCGAAGCCATCAATGCGGCGCATGAGAATGACCTGCGCGTCGTCGCACTGACCGGCAAGGGCGGCGGCAAAATGGGCGCGATGCTGCGTGACGGCGACATCCACCTCTGCGTTCCCTCTTCCCGCACCGCACGCATTCAGGAGGTCCACCTGCTGACCATCCACTGCCTGTGCGATGCCATCGATTGTCTGCTTCTGGGAGTTGAATGATGAACAAACGTCTGATTGCCACCCTTCTGCTCGGCGCCACCTTGTTGCCCACTCTGCAGGGCTGCCTGCCGCTGGTCGCCACCAGCGCCACGGTTGGCGTCCTGGCCGCCGTCGACCGCCGCTCGGTCGGCACGCAAACCGAAGATGAGTCGATCGAATGGAAAGCCTCGGCACGCATTCGTGACAATCTCGGCGACCGCGCCCACGTCAATGTCACCAGTTATAACCGCAAGGTCCTGCTGACCGGCGAGACTTTCACGGCAGAAGCCAAGGCCGAAGTCGACCGTCTCGTCCGCGACGTCCCCAACGTCCAGGGCACCTACAACGAACTGGTGGTGGCACCGACCTCGTCCTTCACCGCGCGCAGCAATGACGCTTTCATCACGTCGAAGATCAAGAGCCGCTCGGTCGATAACGGCAAGTTCAACCCGGTGCATGTAAAGGTCGTTACCGAGGCCGGCGTTGCCTTCCTGCTCGGCACAGTGACCCAGGCCGAGGCAGACGCCGCCCTGCAGGTCGCATCAACCACGGCAGGCGTCAGGAAAGTGGTCAATCTGCTCGAAATCATCAGCGTCGCACGCGCCCGCGAAATCGACGCCGCACCGGCCAACGCCAAGCCCGGCAACGAACCCCGCTGACCTGCCGTCCGATGAGTGCTGACGCAATGAATTACCCGACCCCGGTCTTTGAATCCAAGATCGTGGCCCCACAGGATCTGCGTGCCCGACTGGCGCAACTGCCGCGCCCACTGGTGTTTACCAACGGCTGCTTCGACATCCTGCATCGCGGCCACGTCACGCTACTCGGGCAGGCGCGCGCGCTGGGGACGTCCATGATCGTCGCGCTCAACACCGACGCATCGGTACGTCGCCTCGGCAAGGGCGACGACCGCCCGGTCAATGCGCTCGCCGACCGTCTGGCCGTCATGGCGGCACTCGAATGCGTCTCGCTGGTGACCTGGTTCGACGAGGACACGCCAATCGAGCGCATCCTCGACTGCCGCCCGGACATCCTCGTCAAGGGCGGTGACTGGCCGGTGGAAAAGATCGTCGGCAACACCGAGGTCGCCGGCTGGGGCGGAAAAACGGTATCGATTCCGTTCATCCACCAGAAATCGACGACCGCCCTGCTCGAGAAGATCCGCAAGCTCTAAGCCGGACCGGGTGACCGCCAGGCGGTCACCTTCTTTCTTTCAAACGCTCAGGCAATCGCCTCGACGTCGGCACGCATCGTCGCGATGTCGTTCGCGTCGAGCACGACATCGCCGCCCTTGGCGTTATCCTCGATCTGATGCAGTTTGCGGGCACCGCACAAGACGCTCACGTTGCTGCCCTTGCCTTGTGCCGCCGTCCAGCCGATCACCAGCTGGGTCATCGAACAGCCGTATTTCTTGCACAGTGGCGCCCAGCGCTCCGACAAGGCCGCAATCTTGCTCAGGTTCTCGGGCTGGAACCATTTGATCCGGCTGCGCGCCAGCCCCATTTCGACTTGCGTCGCCGCCGTAATCTTGCCGGTCAGGATGCCACGCTCAAGCGGCGAGTACGCCTGGAAGGTAACACCATGCATCCCGCAGAGCCCCATGAGCCGGTCACCGACACCGCGGTCGAGCATGCTGAATTTTTCCTGGATGAGGTCGAGCTGGCCGGCCGCCACGTACTCCATGAACTGCGCATCGCTGAGGTTGGACGCACCGATCGCGCGGATCTTTCCTTGCCGCTTGAGCTCGCCGAGAAATCCCATGGTATCGGCAATCGGGCAGGGGAACTCGGGCAACTCCTGCCAATGCACGATGTAGATGTCGATGTAATCGGTCTTCAGGCGGCGCAGGCTGGCCTCGACCTCCTGTGCCAGGCTTTCCGGACGCGAGTTGCGCACGATGCGCACACCGTCGCGCTCCATCATGAAGGCGCCTTCGCTGATATCCCAGCGCAGACCGCACTTCGTCGACAGGACATAATCGCCACGACGCCCGGCCAAGGCCTTGCCAACGACCTCCTCGCTATGCCCCAGGCCGTAGGCCGGCGCGGTGTCGAGCAAGGTGACGCCGAGATCGCGGGCGCGGTGGATCGTCCGCACCGACTCGGCATCGTCGCTCGCGCCCCACATGCTGTCGCCGCCGATCGCCCAGGCGCCAATGCCGACCACCGACGCTTCAATGCCCGACTTCCCGATTTTCATGCTGCGCACGTTATGCTCCTTGACTGGCCAAAACGTTGATTATGCGCCACCCGATCGGCATTGAGTAGCTTATGCACACGACATGAGATCCGTGACTTGTTTCGCCAGGCGCGGCGGGCCGCACAGCTCACCGGAAGATGTGTTCAGTCTCGGCTGAGGAACCCCTCGATCGCACGCGCCACCTGCTCAGGCTGGTCGTGCTGGACGTTGTGACCGGTATCCTCGATGGTGACGACGCGAACGTCGCGGAAACATGCGACGCGCCGGTCGAATTCGGGCGGATCGTTGCCAAAACGCAAATTGGCATAGCCGTGGCTGGCGATCGCCAGGAGCACCGGCGCCTCGATCCGCTGCCAACAGGCCAGATTATCCTCGGCGTGATAGACCATCGGCGAAGGTACGCGATGCCAGGGGTCGCAGTTCAGCTCGACCGACCCGTCGTCGCGGAAACGACAGAGATGCTGCGAGAGAAAGGCGGCACGCGCCTCGGACAGGCGCGGATTCATCTCGATGAAGCGTCGCGCGAAAGCCTCGCAATGCGGGTAGGCGCCGCCGCTGGGCGTCCGCGCCAGATGCCGTAGCCAGCGACCGATCAGCGTCGGCGAATCCTCGTCGGGCGCCGGCTTCAACCCGAGAAAATCCAGCATGACAAGTTGCGCCACGCGCTTGGGACAGGCGCCGGCGTAGATCCCGGCAATGTTGGCGCCCATGCTGTGACCGACCAGGCGCGCCGGTCGCCCCGGCGAATAGTGCGCCAGGATCTCATGCAGATCAGCGTAGTAATCAGGGAACCAGTAGGGACGCGACAACCACTCGGAATCGCCGTAACCACGCCAGTCGGGCGCGATGATGTGCCAGTCCTGAGCCAGCGCATCGACAACGAACTGGAAGGTCGGCGAGGCGTCCATCCATCCGTGCAGAAAGAACACGACGGGGCTGCCTTCCGCGCCCCAGTGACGAACGTTGTAGCGCAGGCCGCGGATGGTGATGCGCTCGCTGCGGGAGATGCGGTGCTTCATGCAGATATCAATCGACTGTGAAATGAAAAAGAAACGGCCACCGTTCCCGGTGGCCGTCGTTTTCTCATGGCATCAAACGCCTAGAGTTTCTGCCCGACCCAAGCCCGAACAGCCGCGAGCGCGGCCGGCAGTTTCTCGGGCTCGGTCCCGCCTGCCTGCGCCATGTCGGGACGACCGCCGCCCTTGCCACCGACTTGCTGGGCGACGAAATTGACGAGTTCGCCGGCCTTGACCTTGCCGGTCAGATCGGCGGTCACGCCGGCAATCAGCGTCACCTTGCCTCCTGCCGTTGCCGCCAGCACGACGACCGCGCTCTTGAGGCGATCACGCAGCTTATCGACGGCCATGCGCAGCGCATTGACATCGGCATCCTCAAGGACAGCGGCGACGAGCTTGGCACCCTTGACGTCGACGGCACCGCTGATCAGCGCGTCGCCCTGTCCCGCGACCTGCTTGCTCTTGAGCAGCGCAATCTCGCGTTCGAGCTGGCGCACCTGATCAAGAATCGAATAAACACGCGCATGCACATCGCTGGGCTGGACCTTGAGCGTGCCGGCGACACCGCCGAGCGCTGTCTCCATGCCCTGCATGTAGGCCAGCGCGACATCTCCCGTGATTGCCTCGACCCGACGCACACCGGCCGCGACGCCGCCTTCGGCAACGATGGAAAAGACACCGATGTCGCCCGTGCGCCGCACGTGCGTCCCACCGCACAACTCGCGCGACGAGCCGATGTCAATCACCCGCACCTCGTCGCCGTATTTCTCGCCGAAGAGCATCATCGCGCCCAGCTTCTGGGCTTCGGCGATCGGCATGACACGATGCTGGCACTCGACGTTTTCGAGGATCTCGGCATTGACGATCTTCTCGACACGATGGATTTCGTCGTCGGTCAGCGGCTGATTATGCACGAAGTCGAAGCGCGTCTTGTCCGGATCGACCTGCGAGCCCTTCTGCTGCACGTGCTCGCCGAGCACTTCGCGCAAGGCCTTGTGCATCAGGTGCGTGACCGAATGGTTGCGCATCGTGCGCTTGCGCGCCAGCGCATCGACCTTGGCAGTCAGCGCATCACCGACCTTGAGCGTACCGGTTGTCAGCACGCCTTGGTGGCCGAAGACGGCGGCCTGGATTTTCTGCGTATCCTCGACGGCAAAAATGCCTTGCGCCGACTGCAGGACACCCCGATCTCCGACCTGGCCGCCCGACTCGGCATAGAACGGCGTGTGATCGAGGACCACCGTGCCGGCATCGCCTTCATTCAGGGACTGCACCACGGCACCATCCTTGTACAGCGCAAGCACCGTGGCACGTGCTTCCAGCGACTCGTAGCCGTGGAAAACCGTTTCGGCACCGCTGTACTCCAGCGCCGCCGACATCTTGAACTTGCCGGCCGCACGAGCCAGTTCCTTCTGACGATTCATCGCCGCCTCGAAACCGGCGGCATCGACGGTGACGCCGCGTTCGCGGCAAATATCAGCCGTCAGATCGAGCGGGAAGCCATACGTGTCGTGCAGCTTGAACGCCGTTTCGCCGTTGAACACGCCCTTGGCGCCGACCTCCACGAGTTCGGCCTCGAGAATCGCCATGCCATGCTCGATGGTCGAGAAGAAGCGGTCTTCTTCCTGCTTGAGCACATCCATGATGCGCTTTTCGCCGGCAACCAGCTCCGGATACGCAGCCCCCATCTCGGCAACGAGGTCGGGCACCAGACGATGGAAGAAGGCCGCGCGCGCACCGAGCTTGTAGCCGTGGCGAATCGCCCGGCGGATGATGCGGCGCAGGACATAACCGCGCCCTTCATTTCCGGGGATGACGCCGTCGGCGATCAGGAACGAGCAGGCGCGGATGTGATCAGCCAGCACGCGCAGCGACGGACTGGTCATGTCGGCATCGCTGGTTTCACGCGCCGCCGCCCGGACCAGATTGGCGAGCAGGTCGATGTCATAGTTGCTGTTGACATGCTGCAGCACCGCGGTGATCCGCTCCAGACCCATGCCGGTATCGACCGAAGGCTTGGGCAGCGGATGCATGACGCCATTCTCGTCACGGTTGAACTGCATGAAGACGTTGTTCCAGATCTCGATATAGCGGTCGCCGTCTTCATCGGGCGATCCGGGAGGGCCGCCGGGAATATGCTCGCCGTGATCGTAGAAGATCTCGGTGCAGGGGCCGCAAGGACCGGTATCGCCCATCATCCAGAAATTGTCGGAGGCGTAACGCGCACCCTTATTGTCGCCGATGCGCACGATGCGCTCGGCCGGAACGCCGACCGCCTTGTTCCAGATGTCATAGGCCTCGTCATCCTCGGCATAGACCGTTACCCACAGTCGCTCCTCCGGCAGCTTGAAGACGACGGTCAAAAGCTCCCAGGCGTAGGCGATCGCGTCGCGCTTGAAATAATCGCCGAACGAGAAGTTGCCGAGCATCTCGAAGAAGGTGTGATGGCGCGCCGTGTAGCCGACGTTTTCGAGATCGTTGTGCTTACCGCCGGCGCGCACGCACTTCTGCGAGGTCGTCGCCCGGACGTAGGGGCGCTTGTCGAACCCGAGAAAGACGTCCTTGAACTGGTTCATCCCGGCGTTGGTAAACAGCAGGGTCGGATCGTCGTGCGGAACCAGCGAACTGGACGCAACGATCTGGTGCCCCTTGGACTCGAAAAATTTCAGGAATTTCTCGCGGATTTCAGCGCTTTTCATCGGATATGCCCTGCGATGTTCTTGATTTCAAAGAATCGGCGATTTTAGCACCGAACCCGTGATTGCCGAAGCGTGCAACGCGGCCTGGCCCCTTCGGATAATCACAAAAAAACCCGCCGGGATCGGCGGGTTTTGAACGAACCGTATGGCCAGAGTTTACTTGCGTTTCGCGCGTCCGTCGGAGAACCCACGCAAGGCCGAGGACGCCCGAGCCACGGCGTGATCGAGCGCTTCCTTGGCCGGCTTGCGATTCGCCCAGACGGCATCGAGCTCTTCCTCGAGAATGCTGCGTACCGGTTCCAACTGGGCGACGCGCAGCTTCGGCGCCGCCGGCTTGCCGCTGAGCTGATTGAAGGCCACGCGCACCGCAGCCATGTCGGCCTGCAGCAGACGGCTGCCAGCCGTCGCCCGCGCCACCGACGTCAGCGGCAGAAAACCATCGACCGCCGTCATGGCAATCTGCACTTCCGGCCCGAGCAGGTAACTGACGAACTTGGCGACACCCTTGGCCTCAGCCGGCTTCAGATCGCCGGAGACCCAGAGCGACGCCCCGTCGGCCAACGTATTCTTGGGCGAACCATAGACATCGTCGTGATACGGCAGCGGCGCAACGCCCGCCTCGATCGTCTTGCTCTCGACCAGCGAGGGGAAGAGCGAGGACGAACTCGTCAGCATCGCGCATTCTCCGTTGGCGAAACGGCGGTCCGCTTCATCCCGGTTCCCGAAGGTGTGGAAATATTTCGCCTTGTGCCACGACGCCATCATCGCCACATGCTTGACCTGGACCAGCCCGTTGAACACCGGCGACCCCTTGGCATCGCCAACATCAGCACCGCTCCAGGCGCTCATGTTGTCAAGGAAGACCCAGACCGGCCACGACGTCGTGAAGGGACAACGCTCGCCCGCCTCGAACAGTCGGCCGGCCATATCCTGCATCTGCTCCCAGGTTTTCGGCGGTGCTTCCGGATCGAGCCCGGCCTTACGGAACGCCGCCTTGTTGATATACAGCACCGGGGTCGAGAACGCCAGCGGCAAGGCCATCAACTGGCCTTTGGCATCGGTCAGCCCCTCGCGCAATTCGGGCGACAGCTTGTTAACGTCGAACGGTTCCTTGGCCGCCTTCATGACTTCGTACAACGGCCGGAAGCGCACCTTCTGCGCGACGAAACGCGCCTGCTCTTCAGGCGTCACCAGATTCAGCTGTTTCGGGGCATCCCCGGAAACGCGACGCACCAAGGTCACCTGTGCGTCCTTCTGCATGCTGTTGAAGCGCTCGATCAAGGGCTCCAGGCGTTCGGCGCGCTCTTCGTCGAGCAGATGAGAGAACTCGATCTTGACCGGGGAAACCACCGCCGGCGCAGCCGGAGCCGCCTTGTGCCGAACGGGCGCCGCATGCAGCGGCATCGCAACGATGATGGCACCGAGAGCCATCCACACCGGGGTCTTACGCATTACCGTTCCTCGAAAAGCAAAGACGAAATTATAGGAGCATGAACCCCACGTTGTCTCCTTTCCCTCCGAAAGAAGGAGAAACATGACAATGATCGCCACCACTCCAAGCCGCCGACATCATTGCCGCAGCCGATCCGTGAGACCCGTGCGTCATCATGCCTAGCGTCCGGTTTTTGGTTAGAATGCGGCATTCGCGATTTCTTTTTGGACGGGAACTATCGTGCCAGACCACCTCGGCCGTGCGTTGCGCCACACGCTGCTTGTCGGAACCGTTCTGTTGGGTCTGACAGCCTGCGACATGGTCCAGCAAAAGCTCGGTCTCGAGGACCCGGTCGCGAAAGCCGCCAAGGCAGAAGGCGAGGGTCGTGCCGTCGGCGGCGCCTGCCGCCAGTCGGGCCGCGCGATCGAAGATTGCTACTCGATTTACTCCTGGCTGCCCAAGGCCTCGATCTACGAAGGCTGGCGCGACATGGACGCCTACATGCGCGAAAACAAGCTGGAAACCGTCGAACCGCAGTTGCCGCCACCGCCGCCGCCCAACGTCAAACGCAAGGCCACACCGGCCGCAGAAGCGAAGCCCGCCGAGAAGCACTGACCCCGCCCATCACGCAAACGCCGTCAGTGCCGCCGCAGGCCAACGCAAACGTGTATAATCCCAAGTCTATGCTCTTGATTCCACGATTATTTGCAGGCGCCCCCGATGCTTTTTGACGAACTGGGGCTAGCGCCCGAACTCCTGAAAGCCGTTTCCGAACAAGGCTATACCGAGCCAACGCCGATCCAGGCGCAAGCCATTCCCATTGTTTTGACCGGCAAGGACCTCATGGGCGGCGCCCAGACCGGCACCGGGAAAACGGCTGCCTTCACGCTGCCGCTGCTGCAACGTATCCTGCCCTTCGCCAACCCGAGTCCGTCACCGGCGCGCCATCCCGTGCGCGTACTGATGCTGGCGCCGACCCGCGAACTGGCCATTCAGGTGTATGAATCGGTCGTTTCGTACAGCAAGTACGTGCCGATTCGCTGCCTGTGCACCTATGGCGGCGTCGACATCAAGCCGCAGATCGAGGAGATCCGCCGCGGCGTCGAGGTGCTCGTCGCCACCCCTGGCCGCCTGCTCGACCTCGTCGAACAGAAGTGTCTCAACTTCGGCCAGGTGCAGGCGCTCGTGCTCGACGAAGCCGACCGCATGCTGGACATGGGCTTCATTCCCGACGTCACGCGCATCATCAACCTGCTGCCGGTGCAACGCCAGAGCCTGCTGTTCTCGGCAACGTTCTCCGACGAAATCAAGAAGCTCGCCGACCGCATGCTGCAGTCGCCGGTGCTGATCGAAGTCGCGAAGCGCAACACGGTATCGGAAACGATCACCCACCGCGTCCACCCCGTGGCGGCCGACGCCAAACGCGCCTTGCTCGTCAAGCTTCTGCGTTCGGAAGAATTCAACCAGGTGCTGGTCTTCACCCGCACCAAGATCGAAACCAACAAACTCGCGCGCGAACTCCAGCGCGCCGGCATCGCCGCCGACTCGATCCACGGCGACAAGAGCCAGCTCGACCGTCTGAAAGCGCTCGAAGCATTCAAGAGCGGCGAAACGCTCGTGCTCGTCGCTACCGACGTCGCCGCCCGCGGACTCGACATCGACGATCTGCCGCACGTCATCAATTTCGAACTGCCGCACACACCGGAAGACTACGTGCACCGCATCGGCCGCACCGGCCGCGCCGGCAAGCAGGGAACGGCGGTGTCGCTCGTTTCGGCCGCCGAAGTACAGTATCTCGTCGACATCGAAAAGCTGATCAAGAAGCCGATCGAGCAGATCATCGTCACCGGCTTCGACCCCGAGTACGACTACGAATATCCGCCGAGCGGGCGCAAGAAGCACCTCCGGCACCCGCCCGCCGCGCCGACCGCAGTCGCTCCGGCCTTGCGTGCGCCGCGCGAACGCAGCGCCGGCAGAACACGGCAAAGCACCATCGCCACCGACGGTTTCGACTTCAGCAAGCCCTACGAATATCGCGGCCTGTCGCCAGTCGCGGCGGCAACCGATACGACCTCGGGCAAGCCTGCAACGGCAACGCACGAACACCCGCACAAGCGCCCGCGCCCACTGGCAGCGCTGCTCGGCGGACTCGGCCACAACAAATCCTGAGCAACCACGGCGCCCGGCCACCGCTTGGCGACCGGGCCCCTGGCACCATCACACGGTCGCCTTGTGGTAGCGCTCGAGCACGATATCGGTCAGTTCAGGCAGGGAATCCTCGCCCAGGCCCAGTTCATCGAGGACTTCCCCGCTCACCCGCGGCCAATCCGGGTTGGCACGGTGCTCGTCTAGGTGATAGAAATGGATCGCCAGTTGCAAGATGGCGACCATCGTCCGCGACGCATGCATATCCAACCGCTCGATCTCGTGGTGATAACGAATCGCGTCGCAGATGAAACTCGGTAACTTCCAGTGCCTCCCGACCAGATAGCCGATGACACAGTGATCGGCATTGAACCGCGCATCTTCTTCGACCAGATCCGCCCAGCGTCCCGGCTCATCAAGGCGCATGCTTGCACAATAGGTGGAAAACCGCTGCATCAGTACCGGCACGCCGCATTCGAGGAAAATGCCAGCCAGATAAGCCTGGTCGGGAAAAATGTTGCAGACCGTCACGCGCTCGTCGGCAACCAGCATCGCCAGCTCGGCAATCGCCTGGGAACGCGTCCAGTACGCCTCGAAGCCCTTGCGGTTGTGCCGTGCCGGCAGCGCCGCGGACAATGCCACCGCGCGCAGGATGTTGGCCGTCTGCTGCAAACCGATCGCCTGCAGCACACGGGTCAGCGAAGAAAACGGCTGGAACTCGCGATACGCCGGACTCTGCACCACCTTGAACAGCGTCGCGGCAATGCCGGGATCCTGCGAAATGATGCGGGAAAGGGTCCGCACATCGGCAACGCCGCGGGCGAGCGCCTCTTGCAGCTCCTGCAGCACGCGCGGCTGGGGCGGAATGGTCACCCCGCGCTCGAACAACCGTTTGACGGCACGCGCCTCGTCCCCGGAAAGATCGACGAGCAGCGATGGATCAATTGCCATGTATTCTGTAGTCCTTGTCATTTCGGCGTCGGTACCGCCTGTCAATGCGGGAATTCCGCCCTGCCGGCCGCCGACGCGCATCCGCTATAATCGAACATTCCGGTCTTTTCAGACCGCCATTCTCCTCAGGAACACAGCCATGGGCAACCGTCTTTCAAAAATTGTGACCCGCACCGGCGATGCCGGCACGACCGGACTCGGCGATGGCAGCCGGATCGGCAAGGATAGCCTGCGCATTGACGTCATCGGCGAGGTCGATGAACTCAACTCGACGCTCGGCGTCCTGCTCGCCGAGGAGTTGCCCGAAGCAGTGCGCAAGGCACTGACCGGCATCCAGCATGATCTTTTCGATCTCGGCGGCGAAATCTGCATGCCCGGATACACCGTCATCAGCGAAGCGCAGGTCCTCCACCTCGAAACGCTCGTCGGCGAATTCAACGCGCAACTGACGCCGCTCAAGGAATTCATCCTGCCCGGCGGCACCCGTGCAGCCGCGCTCGCGCATCTGGTGCGCTCGGTCAGTCGCCGCGTCGAGCGCCAGCTCGTCCGGCTCGCCAATGCCGAAGGGGTCCCGGAGATGACGCGCAAATACATGAACCGCCTCTCCGACCTGATGTTCATCCTCGGCCGCGTGCTCAACCAGGCCGGCGGACGCGGCGACGTCCTCTGGGTTAACGCCAAGCAGCGCACGGCGACCCCGGCCGCCGAATAACGCACTGACGCTGCGATTCAGCGCTCAGGCCAGCAAGGCCACGAGCGTCAGGAACCAGCCGCCGACCGCGACCAGCAGATGCGGGTCACGCAGGACGGCGGCGGCAGGATCCCCGCCGCCGCCGCGGCGATGCAGCAGGAAAAGGTAGCGGAACATGCCATACACGACGAACGGCACGGTGTAGATCAGCCGGGTCGTGCCATGCATCGCCACCGTCTCCGCACTGACGGTGTAGAGGCTGTAGCTGATGATCGCGGCGGCCGCGGAAATGCCGATCAGCTTGTCGAGCAGGACTGGGTCATAGTCGTCGAGAACGGCGCGATGGCTGCCGCCCTGGCCGTCGAGCGCATTCAACTCGGCACGCCGTTTGGCGAAACCGAGGAAGAGCGTCACCATCAACCCGCACAACAGCAGCCACTGCGACGGCGCAATACCGACGCCCTGCGTGCCGGCCAGGATGCGCAGCATGAAGCCGGCGGCAATGATGAAGACATCGAGCAGGACAACATGCTTGAGTCCGCGCGAGTAGGCGATGTTCAACGCGACATAGGCAAGCACGATCCACAACACCGACTGCGATGACGCGAGCGCCAACACGAGCGCCGCCGCCAGGCACAACCCCATCAAGGCAAGGGCCTCGCCCGTACCAACCGCGCCCGAGGCGAGAGGACGGTGACACTTTTCCGGATGCGCCCGGTCGCGCTCGCGATCGGCCAGATCGTTGACCACATAGATCGCCGAAGCGGCCAGCGAAAACGCCGCCGCCGCCAGCACCACCTGACGCACCAGCAAAGGGTCGCCCCAGGCGTGGCCGAAGAGCAGGCCGACAAAGACAAAGCCGCTCTTGATCCACTGGTGCGGGCGCAACAGGCGCAGCCACAGACGCATTCGCCGCATTCGTTACTCCCCTCAGCGACTGGCGACGGCCAGACGCCGTTCGCGCACACCGTGTGCCAGCGTCTCCAGCACGCGCAAGGAATCATCCCAGCCAATACAGGCATCCGTAATGCTCTTGCCATACTCGAGCGGACGTCCGGGCGCCAGGTTCTGACGCCCCTCGACGAGATTCGACTCGATCATCACCCCCATGACGCGGTCCTCACCACTGGCCAACTGTCCGGCGATATCGTTTGCGACATCGATCTGGCGCTTGAAATCCTTGTTGCTGTTGGCATGCGACAGATCGATCATCAGCCTTGCCGCCAGCGCCGCCGAGGCGATTTCGCGCGCCGCCGCATCGACGTGCGCGGCATCGTAGTTAGGCGCCTTGCCGCCGCGCAGGATCACATGGCAATCCTCATTGCCCGAGGTCGAGACGATCGCCGAATGCCCACCCTTGGTCACCGAGAGAAAATGATGCGGCGACTGCGCCGCGCGGATCGCGTCGATGGCGATGCGCACATTGCCGTCGGTCCCGTTCTTGAAGCCGACCGGACACGAAAGACCGGACGCCAGTTCGCGGTGCACCTGCGACTCGGTCGTGCGCGCCCCAATGGCGCCCCAGGCAATCAGGTCGGCCGTGTATTGCGGCGTAATGGTGTCGAGGAATTCCGTCGCGCAGGCGACTCCGAGCGCATTGACCTCGAGCAGGAGATGGCGCGCCAGGCGCAGGCCCTCGTTGATGCGGAAACTGTTGTCGAGGCGAGGATCGTTGATCAGCCCCTTCCAACCGACGGTCGTGCGCGGCTTCTCGAAATAGACGCGCATGACGATCAGGAGATCCTGCTCGAAGCGCGGAATCTCGGCGTGCAGTTTCTTGGCATAATCGAAGGCCATATCGACGTCATGGATCGAGCACGGCCCGATCACCACCAGCAAGCGATCGTCGGCGCCATGGAGGATACGGTGGATCGCCTGGCGGGCGGTAAACGTCGTCTGCGCCGCCTCGGCGCGCATCGGAAATTCGCGGAAGAGATGCGACGGCGGCACCAGCTCCTTGATCTCGCGAATTCTCAGGTCGTCGGTATTAGGCTTGTTCGGCAGACTCATCGGCCTCTCCTCGTGCGTTACGCTGCTGTCCGTCAAAGAAGCCGATTCTACTCGAAGATCGCGCCCTCGCCGCCGATGGAGGACACCGGGGTCGGCTATACTGGCACCACGACATAACGAGGACGCACGACAATGCAATTCTCACAATGGCTGGTCTTCTGCGGCGTCGCCCTGCTCGTCACCTTCACGCCCGGCCCGGCCGTGCTCATGGCGATCGCCAACACCATTGGCATCGGTGCCCGGCGCGCTTTCATCGCCTCGCTCGGCAATGCCGTCGGGTTACTGATCGTTTCCGCCGCGGCCATGGCCGGCATGGGTGTCCTGCTCGCCACATCGGCCACCGCCTTCACTCTCGTCAAACTGTCGGGCGCCGGCTACCTGATCTATCTCGGCCTCCGGCAATGGCGGAACCGTCACGTTCCGCTCGTGCCCGACACCGATGCGGCGCCGGTCGCCCCGCGCTCGACCTGGCGTCTGTTCGCACAGGGCATGGGCGTGGCGCTGACCAACCCGAAAGCGATCCTGTTTTTCTCGGCGCTTTTCCCGCAGTTCATTCGCCCCGAGCTGCCGGTCTTCGACCAGTTCGCAGTGCTGACCGTCACCTTCTCAGGCTGCGCGCTCTGCTCGCACCTCGTTTACATCACGCTGGCACGAACGCTGCGGCAGCAGTTTGCGCGGCCTGCCCGCGCCAGCGCCTTCAACATCGCCACCGGGAGTCTTTTCGTCGTACTCGGCATCGGCCTGCTGCGCCTGCCGCGCCAGGCCGCCTGAAGCGCAATCAGTCGGTGCCGCCGACCGTCAGCCCGTCGATGCGCAGGGTCGGCTGGCCGACGCCGACCGGCACGCTCTGCCCATCTTTGCCGCAGGTGCCGACACCGGGATCGAGCGCGAGATCGTTGCCGATCATCGACACCTGGTTCATCGCTTCCGGTCCGTTGCCGATCAGCGTCGCCCCCTTGACCGGATAGTTCACCTTGCCGTTCTCGATCATGTAGGCCTCGGACATCGAGAAAACGAACTTGCCGCTGGTGATATCGACCTGGCCGCCACCAAAATTGACCGCGTAGATACCCTTCTTCACCGACCGGATGATCTCCTCGACGCTGCGTTCGCCATTGACCATCGTCGTGTTGGTCATGCGCGGCAAGGGCAGATGCGCAAAGGATTCCCGCCGTGCGTTACCGGTCGTGGCGACGCCCATCAGGCGCGCATTGAGACTGTCCTGCATGTAACCGCGCAGGATGCCGTCCTCAATCAACACGGTACGCTGCGTCGGATTGCCCTCATCGTCGATGTTGAGCGAACCGCGCCGACCGGAAAGCGTGCCGTCATCGACCACCGTCACGCCCTTGGAAGCAACGCGCTGGCCGACCCGTCCGGCAAAGGTCGAACTGCCTTTGCGGTTGAAATCGCCTTCGAGGCCATGCCCGACCGCCTCGTGCAGCAGGATGCCGGGCCAACCTGAGCCGAGCACGACCGGCATGCGCCCCGCCGGCGCAGGCCGCGCGTCAAGATTGACCACAGCCTGATGCACCGCCGCCCGCGCATATTCAAGCAGCATGGCGTCGGAAAAATATCCGTAATCGGTCCGTCCGCCGCCGCCCGCCGAACCCTGTTCGCGCTTGCCGTCGGCGCCTTCGACGATGACGGTGATCGACACGCGCACCAGCGGACGCACATCGGCCGCCAACCGCCCGTCGCTGCCGGCGACAAGAACGACCTCGTACTCGCCAGCAACATGCGCCATCACCTGCACGACACGCGGATCGGCCGCACGCGCGAACGATTCGAGCCGTTCAAGCAGGCTGACCTTGGCCGCCGCATCGAGCGAGGCCAGCGGATCGTGTGGCAGATACAGCCCCGGCGAACGGCCTGCCCGCGCCGACAGCGCCTTGATCCGCCGCCGCTGTCCTGCCGCCGCGATCGCCCGCACCGCTTTTGCCGCGTCGTCGAGCGCCGCCACCCCGATGTCATCGGAATACGCAAAAGCCGTCTTCTCGCCCGACACGGCACGCACCCCGACCCCCTCGTCAATGCTGAAGCTGCCGGACTTGACGATACCTTCCTCCAGGCTCCAGGCCTCGGACCGGCTGTACTGGAAATACAGATCGGCATAGTCGACGTCGTTGCGCATGATCGTCGCAAAGACCTTGTTCAGCGCCGGAACGTCGAGGCCGTACGGGGCCAGCAGGGTGTTCTGGGCCTGCGTCAGCAGGGAAGGGCTATTCTCGCTCATCATTCTTCCATCATAAAAACCGTTCACATCACGCGGTGCGTCAACGCCGGCAGGCTTGCCCGCACGTCGGCCAGGCGCTCGCCATCGATATCGCCGACAACGACGCCCTCGCCCTTGTCGAGGCGTGCCAGCACGACACCCCACGGATCGATCAACATGCTGTTGCCATGGGTTTCGCGGCGATTCTCATGCAACCCGCCTTGCGCCACGGCCAGAACATAACACTGATTCTCGATGGCACGGGCGCGCAGCAGGATTTCCCAATGTGCCCGGCCGGTCGTCTCGGTAAAGGCCGCCGGAATGACCTGCAAATCAACGACACCGAGCCGACGATACAGTTCCGGGAAGCGCATGTCATAGCAGATGCTGAGACCGACGCGGGCGAAGGGCGTCTCGAAGACCACCGGCTCGCTTCCCGGTTCGATCGATGCGCTCTCGTTGTATCGTTCGCCCGCCTTCTCGAAGCCGAAGAGATGAATCTTGTCGTAACGCGCGGCGCGCCGGCCTTGCGGATCATAGACCAGGCTGCTGTTGAGCACTTTGTCCGGAACGCTCGCCGCCAGCGGGATCGACCCGCCAACCAGCCAGATCCCGTGCTGCCGCGCGCTTTGCGACAGGAAGGTCTGGATCGGCCCCTCGCCATCGACTTCGCGCACGGCGGCCTTGTCGCGTTCGCGCAAGCCCATGATCGGAAAATACTCGGGCAGGGCGACAAGCTGGGCGCCCTGCGCCGCCGCTTCGGCAATCAGACGCCCGGCCGTGGCCAGGTTCTCATCGACACGCGGTGTCGACACCATCTGCACGGCGGCGACGCGGCACTTGCCGGCAGTCAGGGGCGAATCATTTTGCACTGGGTTCATTGGCGGCTCCGGAAGGAGAGATCCCCGGCAGACGCGGCACGATGCTGGGAACATGGAGACTCGACTGTTTCTCGACCTTGGGATCGGCCCAGGTACCGGTCACGAGATAGTCGAAGCCGAACATTTGATTCAAGGGATTCTGCAACACTTTGTGCGCAAGATAGGTGGCCACGCCGACCACCGGATGCACCAGCGCAATACCCAGCGCGGCGGTACTGCCGATCTCCGGCTGGACATTGACGTTCAGGCGCTGCGTTTCGTGCTTGAGGTCAACCTCGCCACGCATGACGATACGCGCCGCCGTACTGTCGATCTGCAGACGGTCAGTGCTCATCACACCACGGCTCACGGCCAGCTTGGCCGTGATCGCGTCGAAAGCCAATCCCTCGCTGAAAATGTCGCGGAAGTCGAGCGTGATCCGCCGCGGCAGGCTTTGCAGGCTGATCAGGCTGACCAGCTTGCCGGCACCGGGATCGATCTTGAGGAACTGACCCTTGGCCGCGTCAAGACCGAGTTCGCCGTCGAGCGAATTGTAGTCAAAGGCCACCGGCGATCCTTTCCAGCCGAGCCGCCCTTCCAGCCGGGCCGTCGCCGAGCGGATGGCGCCCGGGAAGCCCAGCCGCTCAAGCAAGGCGCCGACATCGGTACTATTGACCTTGAAATCGAGTTCGGTCTGGTTCTTGCCTCCTGCCGTCACCCACTGCCCGCTGCCGGTGAAGACCGCATGCGGGTTGCTCATCTGGATGCGGCCGAGTTTCCACACACCGCCTTCATTGGAGGCCAGCAGTTCAAGTCGGCCGAAGCGGCGCGTGCCCAACTGGAAGTCCTCGGCGATCACATCGAGCCCGGGCAATTCGCGCACCGGATCATCCGCAACCGTTTCAGGCTCGTCACCCGTCGTCGAATCAATGACAAACTGCTTCAGCCGCGCCGTCAGCTTGCCGCGACCGCTACCGTTCCACTGCAGATCGCCGCTGATCTGACGGGCATTGACGCGAAGCCGCCAGAGCTCGCCGGCAACTTGTGCGCTCAGATCGACATCCCGCAGGCGTCGCCCGGAAAACACGAGATCGGGCGTGCGGATGTTGATCGCGTCAGGAACGAGCGAGGGGCCGGAGGCAGCGCCGGTACTCTTTGCCCCGCCGCGCAGCGCCGCGCGCCAGGCATCGAGATCGACTTGCGGCAAGGTCACGCCGAGCGCAACGCCGCTCTCCGGCAAGACCTGCGTCCGGCCGATGCCGATGCCGCCGCGCTCGACGACGAAACCGTCGGACTGCTTGCGGCGGACCAACTGCAGGGAAAGACTTTGCCCGAGAGAGGCCGACAACTGGTCTCGTACGACTCCGTCATCACGTGACGGACGTTGCCCACGCCGGACCGGTGGCGTCGGCAGCAAGCGCTTTTCGAAATGGAAGGGCAAGTTTTCCGAGGCCGTCTTGGCGAACGGCGCCGGCAGCGTCGACGCCAGGCCGGCCAGATTCGAGTCGATGATGAGATCGGCATTGCGCTTGTTGATATGCACTTCGCCGCGGTAATTCGTCGCCCCCGACAGGCGCGACAGCAAAGCCATATCGCCCTGCTTGCGCAAGGCTTCGATGTTGACCGTCCCTTGCGCCGTAATCACGACCCGGCCATCGCGTTGCAGTCCGCCACGGATTTTCAGCGGACCGCCGAAAAGATTGGCATTGATTTCGGGAATCCTGAGGTCGCTGCCGGAAAACTGCACGCTGCCATTGACCTGGCGCAAAGGCGGCAACGCCGTGTCGACGGTTACCTCATTATTCTGGAAGCGATACGCGCCGTCGATCTTCGCCTCGCTGAGTTTCTTCTCGTCGAGCGGAATTTTCAGCGACAAATCGAGATGGCCGTTGCCGACTGCCTGCATGGTGTCCGTAAAGCGGTCGATGCGTTCGGCAACCGGGCTCTGATCGATGAATTTCAGGAATTCGCTGGTTGCGCCATCGGCCTGTCCCTTGACCAGGATGACCGGATCCAGCGCGTCAAGATCCGGGATCTCGGCGCGCGTCCGGCTCACCTTGGCGCCGAGAATACTGCCGCTCTGCGCATCGACCACCATGCCCTTGCCCTCAAAGCGCAGATTGCCATGGATGCCACTGAGCTTTGGCCAACCATCGCCGTAGTCAAGATCGACATCCTCGGCCTTGACCGTCACCAGGAAAATTCCTTTGCTCTTGTCGACAAACGGGAAATCCTCGAGATTGCCTTTCAGCATCAGTTTGGCCTCGCTCGCCCGACCCGAAAGCAGCGAGTCGCGCAACCAGTTCCGCGTCGCATCGCCGACGACACGCGGCATGTAGCGCCAGACGGCGCGGGCATCGGCGCGCGTCAAGGCCGCGGTCAGGTCGATCGTCCCCGGACCTTCGCCGCTATTGCGGTAACGCCCCTGCGCCGTCCCGGCGGCATCGGGGCCGGCGAACTCGATGCGCGTCAGATCGGCTTCGAGTCCGGTCTTGTTGATTTTCCATTGGGCACGGACATTGAGCGCATCGAAATCGATATGCGACGACGGGAAGACGGTCGGCAGGTCAATGCTCGACCGTTCCGACTGGATCGTCACATTGCCGCCCGTCTCGCTCGCATCGAGCGCGCCCGAGACGCCCGCAAACCCGGGGAAATACCCGTTGGCCTTGAGGCCCATGCCATCGAAGCGCGCTTTCAGCGAATAGGTCTGCAGCCGTTCGGCATTGCCACGCCAGCGCACGCTGAGGTCGGCAACCCGCCCGTTGGGGGCATAGTCGGCCAGGAGAGCCCGTGTCTGCGCGTCGAGCGGCATGCGCTCGGCAAGGCGCCCGAGCGCCGTCAGGTCGAGCCGGCTGGCACTCGCCTTGCCCGTTCCAAGGCCGCCTTCGGCCGCCATTTGCCAATCAACGGAAAAATCGGTCGGTTCGACACGAATCGGTTCCTGCGCCTGCTTTCCGCCGGACTCCGGCCGCGTCTCCAACGCGACCTGGCGCCCCTTGACCGAGACGGTGTCCTCGTCGAGCCGCACGGAAATCCGTCCCGACAGACTCGCCAGATCGAGCGACGGCAGGTTCTGCGCGAGACGCATGCTGGCGTTCTGCAAAGCGAGGTCGGCAGTCAGTTCGCGCACAGCGCCATCGTCGACGCCAAGCCAGGCACGCAAGGCACCGCGTCCATGCGGCAACGCAAACGGATAATCGACCCACTGCCGCCACACCGCCAGATCGATATCGTCGATCTGCGCGAACATGGTGCCCGTCCAGTCTTCCCGATCATCGAGATCGCTGCCACGCAGATCACCGCGCACATCGATCGGCGAAGCCAGTTCGGCCGGCGGACGCGCGGTCAGGCCGAAGCGATGACTGCGTCCAAAATTGTCGAGCGCGAAATTGAGCGCCTCCAGACGCAGGGGCGGTGCCTGCCGCAGCGCATCCTCCCAAACCAGCGTCGCGTTATCGATCCGGATCTTGCGCAAGCCGAGAATCCAGTCCGAGACATCGGCACCGTCGCCGCCCGTGCTCAACGGAATACCGGCAACGAAAAGCTGACCGCTCGCATCGCGACGCAGGTTGAGCGTCGGAGAATCGATGCGAAGCAGGCGCAGGCGAACCTTGCCCCGTGGCACCGACCACCACGAGAGAATCGCCTCGACGCGCGAGAACGCCAGCGCCGGACGGCCCGCGGCATCCTTCACCTGAACGTCGAACAGGCTCAAATCGGGATTGATGCCGGACCAACTCGCCTCGATGCGTCCGATGCTGACCGACTGCCCGAGCCCCTGGCTCACCAGGTCTTCGATCACCGGCCGGTGCCGCTCGATATCGGGCAGGATGCTGTAGCGCAGGGCCAGCACCGCCACGACGAAAGCGAAATACAGGGCGCCCAGCCCCCAGGCGATGGCCTTGACCAGCCGGCGAACCCACGGGCGTGACAGCAACGAGCGCATGCACGACAAGGGCCGGCCCGACGCCGTTTGCGTCAGATCGGACACGGTCATGCCTTCACTGCCACCAAGAGGCTTTGCCAATTATCGTCAAGCGTCACTAGAATGTCGCAAAAATAAACTCATCCAGGACGCCATTGTAACGGCTTTGTCCGCCCTCGCCACGCACGCCAGGAAAACGGCCTACCGACCGCCCCGCCCCATGACCGATTCGACCCCCCCCGCTTTCCCGCCCGAATGGCAACCTGCTGTCGCGCACAGTTTCTATCTCCGCCAGCTACTCGACACCCGACCCGAAGTCGTCAGCTGGCTGCTTGAACACTGGCAGGCGCCGGTCGATGCGACGACCATGCTCGCGTTTCTCGACGCGACACCGCCGACCGACGAAGAGCAGATGAAGCGCGCCCTGCGCCAATTGCGCCAGCGGGTCATGGCGGCGCTGATCGTGCGCGACCTCGGCGGCCACGCCTCGCTCGCCGAAGTCGTCGAGACGATGACGCAACTGGCCGACATCACGACCAATGCGGCACTCGACTTCCTGCACCGCCAACTCGTCGTCACTTTCGGCGAGCCACTCGACAAACAAGGACAAGCCCAGCGATTGCTGGTCATCGGCATGGGCAAACTCGGCGGACGCGAACTCAACGTCTCGTCCGACGTCGATTACATCTTCATCTATCCCGAAGACGGCGAAACGGCCGGACCCGCCGGTGGCGGACGGCACATCGAGGTCTACGACTTCTTCAACCGCCTCGGCAAACGGCTGATCGCGACGATCGACGACATCACCGGCGACGGACAGGTCTTCCGCGTCGACATGCGCCTGCGTCCGAACGGCGATTCGGGACCGCTCGTCTGCTCTCTCATCTCGCTGGAAAACTACCTGATCACCCAGGGCCGCGAATGGGAGCGCTACGCCTGGATCAAGGCGCGGGTCATGAACGCCGGCGACAACCTCCAGCCGGCCTGGGTCGCCGCGCTCGACAAGATCGCCCGCCCCTTCATCTTCCGCAAGTACCTCGACTTCGGCGCGATCAACGCCATGCGTGACCTGCATGCCCAGATCCGTCGCGAAGTCGCGCGCAAGGACAAGATCGACCATATCAAGCTCGGCCCGGGCGGCATCCGCGAGATCGAATTCATCGCGCAGGTCTTCCAGCTGATTCGCGGCGGCCGGGAAGGCAGCCTGCAGGTGCGTCCGACGCTCAAGGTCCTGGCCCAACTGGTCCAGCGGCAGCTGATCCCGGCCGACCACGCACAGGAACTGACTGAGGCCTACCACTTCCTGCGCACGCTTGAACACCGGCTGCAATACGTCAATGATGCGCAGACGCACATGTTGCCGACCGGCGCCGCCGAACGGCAGCAAATCGCCGTTTCGATGAAATTTGCCGACTGGCCTGCCTTCACCACCGTGCTCGAAGGACACCGGCAGCGCGTCGCCCGGCATTTCGAGGCGATCTTCTCCGATCCCGAAGAAGGCGTGCATGCACTCACCGGATTGTGGCTCGAACAGATCGACGGCGACGACGCGCTCGAAGCAGTGTCCGAACTCGGCTTTCGGCAGGCACGCGCCATGCTCGAACGCCTGCAGTCCTTCCGGCAAAGCGCCAAATATCAGCAACTGCCGGCGCAGAACCGCGAGCGCCTCGACATGCTCGGTCCGCGCCTGATCGAGGCCGCCGCCGCGACCAAAACGCCCGACGCCACCTGGCAACGCGGACTGGCTTTCCTTGAAACCGTAAGCCGTCGCGGCGCCTATCTCGCCCTGATGCAGCAGTACCCGCAGGCGCTCGGCAAACTCGCCGAGATCGTCGGCAGTTCAGCTTGGGCCGCCACCTACCTGACTCGCCATCCGATCCTGCTCGACGAAGTCCTCGACCCGCGTCTCTACGACATCGCCACAGATGCGACCGGGTTCCGTGACGGCATGCGCCAACGACTCTCCGAAGTCGTCGGCGACACCGAGCGCGAGATGGACATCATGCGCGAGGAGCACCATGCGCAGGTCTTCCGCCTGCTGGCGCAGGACATCGCCGGCCTGCAAACGCTGGAACGGCTGGCCGACCATCTCACCGAACTCGCCGACATCGTCGTCCAGACGACGCTCGACCTTTGCTGGGAACGCCTGCGCCAACGCCATCCGCAGCCGGACTGCGCACCAAAATTCGCGGTCATCGCCTACGGCAAGCTCGGCGGCAAGGAACTCGGCTACGGCTCCGACCTCGACCTCGTGCTGCTGCACGACGATCCCGAATCCAGCGCCGGTGAACTGTATGCGCGACTCGGCCAGCGCATGAGCTCCTGGATGTCGAGCCAGACCTCGGCCGGCCAGTTGTTCGACGTCGACTACCGCCTGCGTCCAAATGGCGACGCCGGCATGCTGGTCAATTCGATCGACGCCTTCCGCAGCTATCTTATGGAAAAGGCCTGGGTATTCGAGCATCAGGCACTGACGCGGGCACGCTTCTGCGCCGGCGATCCGGCGCTCGGCGCGCGCTTCGAAGCACTGCGCATCGAGATCCTGCGCCAACCGCGCGATCTCGCCAAACTGCGCGAAGACGTCCTCGCCATGCGCCAGCGCATGCTCGACGCACACGGCTCGAAAAGTCAGGACGTCTTCGACATCAAGCAGGACCCGGGCGGACTCATTGATGTCGAATTCATCATCCAGTATCTGGTCCTCGGCTACGCCCACGCGCATGAGCGCCTCTGCGGCAACCTCGGCAATATCGCGCTGCTCGGCATCGCCGCCGATCTTGAGTTGATCCCGCACGAACTCGCCTGGCCGGTACGTGACATTTACCGCGAGTACCGCCGCACGCAGCACGCTTTCCGACTCGACGGCATCAGCGGCAGCAAGGTTGACCGCGATGCATTCACCCGCCAGATCGAAACCGTCCGGGCCTTGTGGTCCGCCGTTTTCGAGGCCAACGATTAATTTCGCCCAAAGGACCTACGATGAACACCGCCCAATCCGGAATCCTCGCCGCACTGCCGACGCACGCACGCTACCTTTCCTTTTCGCTGAACGACCCCGGCCAGGCCGGCACCTGCCTCACCGCGCTGCGCGAGACCATTGACGGCGAGAACACTGTCATCGGCATCGGTCCTTCGCTGGCAGCCGCGCTGGGTGCCACCATTCCCGGACTCAAGCCCTGCCCGTCGACAACGGCGCCGGGCCTGTCCCTCGAACTCCCGCCTGACGCCCTCTGGCTCTGGCTGCGCGGGGACGACCGCGGCGAACTCCTGCACCGCGCACGGCGGCTCGTCAGCATCGCAAAGCCAGCCTTCACGCTACGCGAGGTCGTCGACGCTTTCAAACACCGCGAGGGCCGGGACCTGTCCGGCTACGAGGACGGCACCGAGAATCCGGAAGGCGAGGCGGCGGATGCTGCCGCCCTCGCCAACACCGGCGCGCTCGCCGGATCGAGCTTCGTCGCGACACAACGCTGGCAGCACGACTTCGGCCGTTTCGACGCGATGGCATCCGATGCTCAGGACAACGCCATCGGCCGTCGCCAATCCGACAACGAGGAACTTGACGACGCCCCCGAATCGGCCCACGTCAAACGCACCGCCCAGGAAAGCTTCGCCCCCGAGGCCTTTGTCCTGCGCCGCTCGATGCCTTGGGCCGAAGGCATGGCCGGCGGGCTCATGTTCGTGGCATTCGGCCGTTCGTTCGACGCCTTCGAAGCGCAGCTCAAGCGCATGACCGGCGGCGAGGACGGCATCGTCGACGCCCTCTTCGGGTTCACCCGGCCGGTCTCTGCCGCCTACTTCTGGTGTCCGGCCCTGCGCGACGGACGCGTCGACCTCGGGCCGCTCGGCCTCTGAAAAGACAAAGGGCGGTCACCCGCCCTTTTTTTCGCCTACTTCTTCAAGCTGTCACGGATTTCCCGCAACAGCAGCACTTCTTCGGGCGTCGGCGCCGGCGGCGCTGGCGGTTCGGCCCGCTTCAGGCGAATCAGCTGCTTGACCATGACGAAGATGATAAAGGCAAGGATGATGAAATTGACGAGGATGGTGATGAAACTGCCATAGGCAAATACCGGCACCTGAGCCTTGCGCAAGGCATCGAGCGTCATTGCGGTCCCCGGCGGCACGTTGCCAAGCACCAGGAACATGCCCGAAAAATCGAGCTTGCCGCCCATGATCCAGGCGATGATCGGCATGATCAGGTCGCCGACGACCGAATCGACGATCTTGCCGAACGCGCCACCGACGATCACACCGACCGCCAGATCGACGACATTGCCCCGCATGGCAAAGGCTTTGAACTCCTGTAACAGCGTCATGACACTCTCCTAGATCAGCGACAAAAACGAATTCCCCGAACGATCAGATCCGCCGCAACCGCTCACCGGCTGCCGACAAGGTGCTGTCCAGCTTGGCGAAGCAGAAACGCACGACGTGATCGTCGCGTCCGTCCGGGTAGAAGACCGACACCGGAATCGCCGCCACGCCGACTTCACGCGTCAGCCATTCGGCAAACGCCCGATCTGGCAAATCCGAGACCTCCTGATAACGGACCAGTTGAAAATAGGTCCCGCGACACGGCAACAACTCGAAGCGCGAGTCCTGCAATTGCGCCCGGAAAAAATCGCGCTTCTGCTCGTAGAACGCCGACAGCCCCAGATAACGTGAGGGATCGTCCATGTACTCGGCGATGCCCAGCTGGCACGGCGTATTAACCGAAAACACATTGAACTGATGAACCTTGCGGAACTCGTTCATCAAGGCTGCGGCCCCCAGGACATAACCGATCTTCCAGCCCGTGATGTGGTAGGTCTTGCCGAACGACGAAACGACAATGCTGCGCGCCGCCAGGTCTTCCCGACTGATGACACTCAGGTGCTTGCCGCCATCGAAGACGATATGCTCATACACTTCATCGGAGAGAACGACGATATCGGTATCGCGAACGATATCCGCCAGCGTCGCGAAGTCATCGGCCGTCAGCAGGCTGCCGGTCGGATTGTTCGGCGTATTGACGATGATCATCCGGGTACGCGGCGATACCAGGCGGCGCACGCTCTCCCAATCCGGCCGATAGTCCGGAAACAGCAGGGAAGCATAGACCGCACGGCCACCGACCGTTTCGATCGCCGGCACGTAACTATCGTAGACCGGGGCGAAGACGATCACCTCGTCGCCGGGACGAACGAACGCCGCGATCGCGGTGAAGAGTGCCTGCGTCGCGCCCGCCGTCACCGTGATTTCGGACTCCGGATCAAAACGGACGCCGTAAAGCGACTCGACCTTGGCGCCGATGGCATGCCGCAATTCGGGCACACCCGCCATCGGCGAATACTGGTTCTTCGCATTCTGCATGGCCCGCGTCGTCGCCTCGAACAAGGCGGGTTCGGCACTGAAGTCGGGAAATCCCTGAGACAGGTTGATCGCACCGCACTCGCTTGCCAACCGCGACATGACAGTAAAGATCGTCGTTCCGACCCACGGCAGTTTTGAATCGATGGCCAATGAAGAGGGGATCATTATGGTTTACAGTAAAATAGAGGTATTGAAAGGCAATAGTGTATGGGCATGAAAAGCAGCGCACAAGGGCAGCACGTGCCTGTCACGAAAGCCCGGATATGGCGCAAAACACGTTTCGCCGCTACGATTCACACATCACGCATATTGAAACAGTTACGATCGGACACATGAGCATCTCGCACACCGAAGACGAAATCGAACGTTGTACGCTGAGCGGACAACGCGAGGTTCTTTTCCAGCTCCGCAATCTGATCCGGCTGAAGGCCCGTGTCGCCGTCACTTTCGACGAAGGGCGACATAGCTTCCTCACTGTTCTCATGGACCTGTCCGAAACGAAGAAGCTGCTCTATCTCGACGTCGGCGGCAGCCAGGAAACAAACCAGGCCTTCCTGCGTTCCGAACGCTGCCAGTTTTCAGCGGTTGTCGATGGCATCCGCATTCAGTTCTCCGGACGCAACCCGCAACTGGCCAAATGGGATGGCGAAGAAGTGCTGGCCGTAACCCTCCCGTCCTCGCTGCTGCGCCTGCAGCGGCGTGACGCATTCCGCCTGCAGCTGCCGTCAACCAAGCCCTATCTCTGCCATATCGCCCGCAACACACCAGAAGAACAGATCCTGCCGGTCTATGACATTTCGGTCGGCGGCATTGGCATCCAGCTCGGCGAAGAGCCGAAGTACGAGAGGATGCAACGCGTCGAGAACTGCTGGCTTGACCTGAGGGAATCAGGCTCTTTCGCGGTCACGCTCGAAATACGTTACATCAATCATTCCGAGAGCCTGACGAACAAGCCGATCTGGCATCTCGGCTGCCAATTCGTCAACCTGTCGCTCGCCAACGAGACGCAGATCCAGCGCTTCATGGCCAGGATCGAGGTCGAGCGGCGCGCCCTTTCCGCCAGCTGACGCCAGCCGGGGCGCCGTGCGCGCCCCTCCGTCGCGGCGCATCCTTCCCGACCATGAACATCAACGACACCCCGACCCGCACGCTGCGCGCCGAGCCATCCGGCAATGCCATTGAAATCATCGATCAGACGGCACTGCCGCACCTGTATCGCACACTCCGGATCGACACACTCGCCGGCGCAGCCCATGCCATTCGCGTCATGCAGGTTCGCGGCGCCCCACTGATCGGCGTCACCGCCGCCTATGGCGTTGCGCTCGCAATGCAGCGCAATGCCGACAACGCTGCGCTCAATGACGCACTGCAATGCCTGGGCGCGACGCGCCCAACGGCAGTCAACCTTGCCTGGGCGCTGGCACGCATGCAATCAACATTGCAGGTGCTGCCCCCCGAACAGCGGACTCAAGCCGCCTGGACTGAAGCCGGGGCAATCGCAGAGGAAGACGTCGCCCAGTGCCGGCGCATCGGCGAACACGGGCTCGACCGCTTGCGCGCGCTTGCCAAATCGTCAGGACAGCTCAACGTCATGACGCACTGCAATGCAGGCTGGCTGGCGACCGTTGATCATGGCACCGCACTGGCGCCGGTGTATGCGGCTTTCGACGCCGGCATCGACATCCACGTCTGGGTCTCTGAAACGCGGCCGCGCAATCAGGGCCTGTTGACGGCCTGGGAACTCCGCCAGCATGGCGTGCCTCACACGGTCGTCGCTGACAATGCCGCGGGCATTCTGCTGGCCAAGCGACAGGTCGACGCCATTATCGTCGGCGCCGACCGCATCGCGGCCAATGGCGACGTCGCCAACAAGGTCGGCACCTACCTCAAGGCCCTAGCCGCGCGCGAGGCCGGCGTGCCGTTCTGGGTCGCCGCCCCGCGTTCGACGATCGACTTCGCATGCCCGGATGGAGATGCCATCCCCATCGAAGCGCGCGACGGCGATGAGCTTCGCATTCTTGGCGGTCTTTCCGACGCTGGCCTCCCGGCGGCGGTGCGGCAACTGCCGGCCGACGAACCCGTCGGCAACCCGGCCTTCGACGTCACCCCGGCACGTTTCGTCGACGCCATCATCACCGAGCGCGGATGCTGCGCGGCAAGCCGCGAGGCCCTATCTTCGCTTTATCCGGAGTGTTGCAATGAGCACTGAAACGCTGACGTTGCGCCAGCAGTTGATCGATACCGCGCGCCGGATGGCGCCCTGCGGACTCAACCGCGGCACGGCCGGCAACCTCAGCGCGCGCGCCAGCGAAAACGGCACTGCGGGATTTCTGATCACGCCAACCGGCATGGCCTATGACACGCTGACGCCGGACGACATCGTCTTCATGCGCCTCGATGGCAGCTTCGAAGGCCCGCGCAAGCCCTCCTCCGAATGGCGTTTTCACCGTGACATCTATGCCGAACGGCTGGAAGCGGGCGCCATCCTGCACGCCCACTCGCCGTTCGCCACCACGCTCGCCTGTCTGCGCCGGGACGTTCCGGCCTTCCATTACATGATCGCCCGCTTCGGTGGCGACAGCCTGCGCTGCGCCGCTTATGCGACCTTCGGCACCCAGGCGCTGTCGGACGCGGCGCTCGCCGCGCTGGCGGGGCGGAGTGGCTGCCTGCTCGGCAATCACGGCATGCTCGTTCTCGGTAAAAACTTGCCGCAGGCCCTCGCGCTTGGCGTCGAACTGGAAGAGCTGTGCGAACAGTATTGGCGCGCCTGCCAACTCGGCGCGCCGGTCATCCTCGATGCAACCGAAATGGCCGTCGTCATCGACAAGTTCTCAACCTATGGCCAACAGGAAGCGCCCCGGTGATCCGCATCCAGGAACTGAAACTCCCGCTCGAACACCCGCCCGAAGCACTGCGCACTGCCGTCGCCGCGCGCCTTCGGCAGCCCGTCTCGGCCATCGGTCACATCAGCGTCTTCAAGCGCAGTCATGACGCGCGCAAGAAAAATGCGCTGATGTTCATTTACACGGTCGACGTCGACGTCGCCGACGAGGCAACGTTGCTCGCGCAGTTCTGTGACGACGCCAAGATTCGGCCGACCCCCGACATGCGCTATCGTTTCGTCGCCCGCGCCCCCGCCCAACTCAAGTCGCGACCGGTCGTCGTCGGCTTCGGACCGGCGGGCATCTTCGCCGCGCTGGTCCTCGCCCAGATGGGCTTCCGCCCGATCGTGCTCGAACGCGGGAAAGCGGTGCGCGAGCGTACGCGCGACACCTGGAAGCTCTGGCGCAACCATCAGCTCGACCCGGAATCCAATGTCCAGTTCGGCGAAGGCGGCGCCGGCACATTCTCGGACGGCAAGCTCTACAGCCAGGTCAAGGATCCGGGTTTCCTCGGGCGCAAGGTCCTCAGCGAATTCGTCAAAGCCGGCGCTCCTGAAGAAATTCTCTACGTCGCGCACCCGCACATCGGTACTTTCCGGCTGGTCAGCATGGTCGAGCGCATGCGCGCCGAAATCGAGTCGTTGGGCGGCGAGATCCGCTTTCAGAGTCGCGTCACCGGCCTCGACATCCAAAACGGCGCAGTCCGCGGCGTCACCTTGGCAAGCGGTGAGCATATCGCCACCCGGCATGTCGTTCTCGCCCTCGGCCACAGCGCCCGCGACACTTTCGCGGCGCTGCACGCCCAAGGCGTCCGCATGGAAGCAAAGCCCTTCGCCGTCGGCTTCCGCATCGAGCATCCGCAATCGCTGATCGACAAGGCGCGCCTTGGCCCCAGCGCCGGCAATCCGCTCCTCGGCGCAGCCGATTACAAGCTCGTTTACCACGCTGGCAACGGCCGCGCCGTTTATAGCTTTTGCATGTGCCCCGGCGGCCAGGTCGTGGCCGCCACCTCGGAACCCGGCTGCGTCGTCACCAACGGCATGAGCCAGTATTCCCGGGCCGAGCGCAACGCCAACGCCGGACTCGTCGTCAACGTCACGCCGGAAGATTACGGCGGCATAGACAACCCACTTGCCGGCATCGAATTCCAGCGCCGACTCGAAGCGCATGCCTTCGAACTCGGCGGCGGCACCTACGCCGCGCCGGGGCAACGCGTCGGCGACTTCCTCGCGGGACGCCCGTCGACCCAGCTTGGACCGGTCATTCCCTCGTACCAACCCGGCGTGCACCTCACCGACCTCTCGACCGCATTACCGGACTTCGCGATCGAGGCGCTACGCGAAGCCATCCCCGCCTTCGACCGGCAGATCCGCGGATTCGCCGACCCGGACGCCATGCTGACCGGCGTCGAGACACGGACCTCGTCACCGCTGCGCATTCCGCGCGGGGACGACTTCCAGAGCATCAGCACCCGCGGCCTTTATCCGTCCGGCGAGGGCGCCGGCTATGCCGGCGGAATCCTCTCGGCCGGCATCGACGGCATCAAAGTGGCTGAAGCAGTGGCGCTTCGCATTCTGATCGACAATACTTAAGCAAGCAGGACACGCCGGACAGCCTAGCGCACGGCATGTCTCCAATCGCCGGACATGACCAAGCCAGGGCGAGGCAATCAACCAGGAGAGTCCGTCCATGAGCGGAACGCAGGCAGACGAACTGATGGTGATCGATGACAGCTCGTCTGCAACAGAAGCGCAGGCCCCCGCCTGGAATGTCCTCATTGTTGACGATGACGAGGACATCCACCGGATTACCGTGTTTGCGCTGCTGCATGCCGAGATTCTTGGGCGCCGGCTGCGATTCCTGCACGCCTATTCGTCTGCGGAAGCGCTTACGCACCTAACGCCAGGAAACGACATTGCCGTCATTCTTCTTGACGTCGTCATGGAACGGGAAGACGCCGGATTGCAGCTTGTGCATCGAATCCGCGATGACCTCGGCCTCGATTCCGTACGCATCATCCTGCGCACAGGCCAACCGGGCTTTGCGCCCGAAGTCAATGCCATCCGCGACTACGACATCAACGACTACCGGCTCAAGTCGGAACTCACGCACCATCGCCTCTATGCCGCGATGACGACGGCAATCCGCTCCTTCCAGCAGATCCGTTCGCTCGACCGTCACCGGCGAGGACTCGACATCATCCTCGGCGCCAGCCGAAAAATGATGACGCATCGCAGTATTGGCGACTTCGCCGACGACATCATCGACGAAATCCAGAGGCTGCTGCCTGGCGACGTCGAAGGCCTTGTGTGCACGAGTCCGGCAGCGCCGTCAGAGGAAATACGCGTCATCACCGGCTCCGATCGATATTCCGCCCTCGCTGGGCAAACGCTTGCCGCGAAAAGCGTCCCGGCAACTGTCGCCTCGGCTGTCAGACGCTGCTTCGTAGAACAAAGCCACCGCTTCGAAGGAGACGCATCCACCCTGTTCTGTGCAGGCAAATCCGGCGCCAACCTCGTCATTCACGTCGAAACGGGCACCCCGATCGACAGCATTGACGAACAACTGCTGGCGCTGCTGTGCGCGCACCTCGCGGTCAACCTCGACAACCAGCAACTTGTCAGCCAATTGCGCAAGCTGGCGTACCGTGATCCTCTGCTGCACATCCCCAACCGCCAGGATTTCATCCGGCGCATCGAACGCGCAAGACACGATAGCGTGGCAAGCCACGGCGTGGCGCTGATCGACATCGACCATTTTTCGGAAATCAACGACGCGCTCGGCCATCACTTTGGCGACACGCTTCTCAAGGCCGTCGCCGCCAGACTGATCGATACGCTTCCGAAGGAAACCGTCATCGCCAGAATCGCGGGAGACACCTTCGGCGTTCTCGGCCGACAGGAAACGATCATGCCGGAGGTGCTTGCCAAGCTTTTCCGCAATCCCTTCCTCGCCGAAGACGCAGAGCAGACGCTGAATGCGACGATCGGCCTCGCGCGTCTTGCCGACATCGACGTCAGCAACGACGGCTCGGAGGTACTCAAAGCGGCAAACATCGCGCTCAACCAGGCCAAGATCAAAGCCCGCGGAGAAGCGCTCCGGTTCAGCCGCGACATGGAGATCGAGACACAGGAACGATTGAAACTCCTGCGCGAATTGCGCGAGGCTTTCGACCACGAGCAACTATTCCTCGCCTACCAACCGCAATACGATCTGCGCACGCGCAAAATCACCGGCGTCGAAGCGCTGCTGCGTTGGCGCAATCACGACGGCATGCTGATCCCGCCCGACAAGTTCATCCCCCTGGCCGAAAGCTCTGGCCTGATCATCGCGCTCGGCGACTGGGTTCTGCGCCGGGCCTGCCTCGACCTGCAGGCGCTGGCTGCCCGGGGCTTCGCCGATCTGCGCATGGCCGTCAACGTCTCGGCCTCGCAATTCCGCCACCCAGACTTCGTCGCCGGTATCGACCGGGTGCTCGAAGCCAGCGACGTCGCTCCCGGACGGCTGGAACTCGAAATCACCGAAACCGTCGCCATGCTCGATGCCAATCTAGTGATCGACATACTACATACGCTCAAGCAGCGCGGCATCGCGATTGCGATCGACGATTTCGGCACCGGATTCTCGTCGCTCAAATACCTTGAGCGCTTCGACGTCGATCGACTGAAGATCGACCAGTCATTTGTTCGACAAATGCTTGATTCGCACGAAAGCCGGCGCATCGTCGAAACCATCGTCCAGCTCGCCCAAAGCCTGAAACTCAGCCTGACCGCCGAAGGCGTCGAGCATGATCGCCAGGCTGAGCGCCTGGCCGACATCGGCTGCCAGGAGGCGCAGGGCTACCTGTTCGCACGACCGATGGCGTTTGCCGACCTGTGCGCGTTCCTGTCGCCCTACGCCAAGAACGCCACCGCGCCGGCGCAATGAGGAGAAAATGATCGCCCCTGAATGCTTCTCGCACGAGCAACTCCAGCAACTCTTCGTCCTGCGCATGCCCTACGGAAAATACAAGGGGCGGTTCATCGCCGACGTGCCCGGCCACTACCTCAACTGGATGGCGCGCGAAGGCTTCCCGAAAGGACGCCTCGGGCAACTACTGGCGCTCATGCACGAAATCGATCACAACGGCTTGTCGCCATTGCTCGACCCATTGCGACCGCGCGCCGGATCGCAGTTGGCGCACCACGACGGCACCGAACCCTGACGGTTAAAAGGCAGGGACCCGACGCCTTCGAGATCGGCCGAGCCGGTAATCCGGTAAGGCAGACGCGGCCGACCGTCGCTCCGCGCAGCGCGGAGACGCTCCAGCAGCGTCGACAAACGGCTGACCGCCAGAACCTCGAACTGTGCTGAACCTTGCGCCGGCACCCGGACCGGTTGTGCCGACTGCCCCTGTGCGAATGGGCGGCCATCGAGTTCGACGGAAAAGTCGAGACGGCGCAGCGTCAGGTCGACGGCATTCGGATTGCGCAGGTCGAGCTTGAGGACAAAGCGCTGTTCGCTCAGGTTGAAGCCGGCCAACTCAATGCTGGCGACCTCAACCTCGGGCGCCTTCAGCAGACTTGAACAGGCAGCCAGGCCCACCGCTGCGAGCACGACCACGCCCCATCGCATCAGCCTCCACAAGAACTCACCCGCCTGCCGCATACCATGCCCTTTCATCTCACCATCGCACACTGTAACGAAAAACCACGACGCGCGTGAAGTGCGTTGCGCCATGAAAAAGGCCCCGCACATGGCGGGGCCTGGATGCCGGAAAAACCGGGACGATCAGCGATAGTCGGCCCAGTTGATGCCGCGCATGTCGCCGGTCTTCTCGAACTGGCGGTGCATGCCGTAGGCGGTGCTCAGCGAGAACGGCTCGTGGTTGGTCTTGTTGATCTGCTTCAGGTAGTCGCGCATCTGTTCCTTGTAGTCCGGATGCACGCAGTTCTGGATGATCAGTTCGGCGCGTTGCAACGGATCCTTGCCGCGCAGGTCGGCAACACCCTGTTCGGTAACGACGACGGAAACCGAGTGCTCGCTGTGGTCAAGGTGCGAAACGAAGGGCACAACCGCCGAAATCTTGCCACCCTTGGCCGTGGACGGGCAGGAGAAGATCGACAGGTACGCGGCGCGCGTGAAGTCGCCCGAACCGCCGATACCGTTCATCATCGTCTTGCCGAGCACGTGCGTCGAGTTGACGTTGCCGGACAGGTCGAATTCGATCGCGGTGTTCATCGAGATGATGCCGAGACGACGGACGATTTCCGGGTTGTTCGAGATTTCCTGCGGACGCAGCAGAATGTGCTTCTTGTAGAAATCGAGGTTTCCGATCACCTTCTGCATCGCTTCCTGGCTCAGCGTCAGCGAAGTCGTCGACGCAAAGGAGCAGCGGCCGTTTTCGATCAGCGGGATAACCGAATCCTGCAGCACTTCGGTGTACATCTCGAAGGCCGGGATGTCCGTGCTGCGACCGATCGCGCCGAGCACGGCGTTGGCGATGTTGCCGACGCCCGACTGCAGCGGCAGGAAGGACGACGGGATGCGACCGGCCTTCATTTCGCCAGCGAGGAAGTCGGCAACGTTCTGGCCGATCTGGTCGGTTTCCGGCGTCGACGGATCGAAACCGCCGGTCTCATCGACCTGGTTGTTCAGCACGACGGCGACGATTTTCTTCGGGTCGAGCATGCAGATCGGCGAACCGATGCGCTGCGAAGCCGAGTAGATCGGGATTTCCTGACGGGCGGGCGGATCCTTCGGCTCGATGATGTCGTGCAGGCCAAGCAGCGTCGCCGGGTGCGCCGAGTTCAGTTCGAGAATGATCTTGTCGGCACAGCTCAGGTAGGTCGGCGAAGCACCGATCGAGGTCGTCAGCACAACACCGCCGCCAGCGAGGATGTCGCAGACTTCAACGACCGCCCAGTTGATCTTGCCGAGGGCGCCATAGCGCACGTTTTGCGGCAGGGCCGAGAGGTGCATGTCGAAGTATTTGACTTCGCCGGAGTTGATGAGCTTGCGCAGCGTCGGGTTGCCCATGTACGGCGTACGGAAGCTGATGGCGTTGGCTTCGGCGAGAGCGCCGTCGAGCGACTTGCCGGTCGAGGCGCCGGTCAGGACGCCGACCTTGAACGGACGGCCGGCCGAATGCTCGCGCTTGGCCTTTTGCGCCAGCGCAAACGGCACAACCTTGGCCGCGCCGGCCGCGGTAAAGCCGCTGAAACCGATGTTGTCGCCATTCTGGATCATTTCGGCCGCTTCTTCAGCGGTCAGAATCGGAAAAGGTAGTGCCATGTCGAATTACTCCTTTTTTCAGGTATGCAAATAGCCGATTAGGATAAGAACCGTGAAATGGTAGCGCATGGCATGGGCGCCGCGACTGCGGCTTTCCACATATTTGAGAGATCGAAAATTACGTTGGCGTAGTCGAAAAAACCTGCGTTATCGCCCAGTTTCTCTGGTGTCGATAAACAGGGTCACTGGACCGTCGTTAACGAGATGAACCTGCATCTCGGCACCGAAGACGCCGGTCGGAACACTCCGCCCAAGATCCTGCTCGATTTGCCTGACGAATTGCTCGAACAACGGCCTCGAAATCTCGCCCGGCGCCGCCCGGCTCCATGAAGGCCGATTGCCTTTCCTGACCGAAGCGAAGAGCGTGAACTGGCTGACAGCCAGCACTTCGCCGCCGACATCGACAATGCTGCGATTCATCACGCCCGCCTCATCATCGAAAATGCGCAGGCCCGCCAGTTTGGCGGACAACCAGCGGATATCGGCCTCGCCGTCGGTCGCCTCGACGCCGACCAACACCAGCATGCCGGGTCCGATGGCGCCGACGACGCGACCGTCGACGTCGACACGCGCTTCGCGAACCCGCTGCACCAGCGCCCTCATGCGCTCGCCTCCCCGCCAGGACAATCGGCCGGCGACATGCGGCGCAGCGGATGCACATTGACCTCCGGCTGCAGGGTGACGTGACCGATGCCGCGATGCGTGAGCAGATGCTGCATGTCGACCAGCACTGCCGGCCAGCGATCGAGCGCGTCGACCACGACATGCGCCGACAGGGCAATCCGGTTCGACGACAGGGTCCAGATGTGCAGATCATGCACCGAACGCACGCCGTCGACGCCGGCCAACGCCTGCCCGATCTCATCGAGCGACAACGCCGAAGGAACCCCTTCGAGCAAAGCGTGCACAACCTCGCGCAACAAGCGCAAGCTGGACACCAAAATCAGCGCGCAGATCAACAACGACAACAGGGGGTCGATCGGCGTCCAGCCGGTTCGCCAGATCACCGCGCCGGCCACCAGCGCCGCCACCGATCCGAGCAGGTCGCCGAGCACATGCAGCAGCGCACCGCGTGTATTCAAAGTTTGCTCACCCTGCATCAACAGCCAGGCAACCCCGACATTGACGCACAGGCCGATGATCGCCACCACCGTCACCGCCTCGCCATGGATCGCGGTCGGCGCAAGCAAACGATCGATCGCCGCCATCGAAATGCCGACCACCACGACCGCCATGAACAGCACGTTCAACAAAGCCGCCAGTGTTTCGACACGGCCAAGGCCGTAGGTATGACGACGGGATGGCGGGCGCTGCGCCAGGCGCGCGGCGATGGCTGCCAGCGCCAGCGACGCACTGTCGGTCAACATGTGTCCGGCATCGCCGAGCAGCGCCAATGACCCCGACCAGAAGCCGGCCAGCACCTCGACACCGGCAAAGCCCAGGGTCAAGGCCAGCGCCCAAACCAGACGCGGACCGGCCGCGTGAGCATGATGGGCGTGATCATGCGAATGAGAATGGCCGTGCGAATGGTCATGGGCTTGACCGTGGGCGTGCCCATGCGAATGTAGGGAGTGATCGCTCATAGTCCGACCATTATACCGTTGCGTCCGCCACGGCCCGGACGCCCCTCAGTCCGGCACCGCCGCGTCCGTCAAGCGCGTCACGCCTGGCTGCGCGCACAGCGCGGCCCAAGTCGTGGCATCGCCGTGAAGAAGCGAGAACACCCCGGACCGCAGTCCGGCACGCGCGCTCAACTCGGCCAGTGCCACCATGACGGACGGCGCCTGCGATGATGACAAAACGATAACACAACCGTCCGCCCGCAGAATCGGCAGCGCGGCACGCAACGCGCCCGACACAGGCGCGGCCGCCTCCGGTCCGATGATGGCAAGGCAACGCGGCCCGGCATTGAACGCGTCACGCAGACACGTGGCCACCGCGGTTACTTCGGCCGCCGCCACTTCCGCCGGCCAGCCCGAATCCTCCTGCAGCAAACCCGTCAAATGCCCGTGATAGCGCTCGACCAGATCGGCCCATGCGCGCCAGACCGCCTCCGGCGAGGACGTTCCATCGACGGTTTCCGCCAGGGCATTGCGCGCCGACGCGCAGGCACGCACGACTTCGGTCGAGCCGCACACCGGAAACCGCCGCACCGGCACGCCCGACGCCGCACGGGGCAACACGCCGTATTGCCGGCACACGCTCAGATAGGCATGGCCATCGATCCAGAGCGGCAAGACGGGCAACGCGGCAACATCGCCCTCGGAAATCCTCAATTCAGTCATTACATCCGCCAATGTCATTCCACATGATGATAAGATACTGCACAATTCGCGGCGCAGTCCTTGCAAGCGGCCGGTCGTTGCGCCGAATAGTATGCCGGCTCGAACCGAAACGAAAGATCAGACAGGAATCATGGCAACTCCCTCCGAAGCCAAGGGTTCAATTCAGGTCATCGAACGCATGATGTCGCTGCTCGACGTCCTCGCCGAGACGAACGATGCGGCAACCCTAAAGACACTCTCGCAGGCCACCGGCCTGCACCCCTCGACCGCCCATCGCATTCTCGCCGTGATGGCGCACGCTCGCCTGGTCGAGCGACAGGAAAACAGCACCTATGCCCTCGGCATCCGCCTGCTGGAACTCGGCAACATCGTCAAGTCACGCATCAGCATTGGCGCCGTCGCACGCCCGTTCATGCAGGAACTGCACAACCAGATCGGCGAAGCCGTCAACCTAGGCATCCGCGACCAGGACGACATCGTCTACGTCGAGCGCACCTCAAGCGGGCGCTCACTGGTCCGCGTCGTTTACCTCGTTGGCGGACGCGCGCCGCTGCACCTGACCTCGCTCGGAAAACTGTTCCTGGCCTCGGACACTCCGACGGAGGTTCGCGCCTACGCCAAGCGCACCGGACTGCCGGGCAAGACTGCGCACTCGCTGACGCGAATCGAAATGCTCGAGGCAGAATTGGCGACCATCCGGCAAACCGCGATCGCCTACGACATGGAGGAAGCGGAAATCGGACTGCGCTGTGTCGCCACGCCGATCCTCGATGATGAGGGCAAGATCGTCGCCGGCCTGTCGGTCTCGGCACCGACGGATCGCCATCGGGACACTTGGGTGGCACAGATCAAGCAAACCGCCGAAGAAATTTCGCGCGCGCTCGGTTATAGACCGACAGCACATCGCTAAAACAAAAATGCCGCGGACAACGCGGCATTTTTTTGCTTGCAAGAACCTGAAACTCGTCAGCCCGGCGCCTTGCCATCGCCGCGAACCGCAGCGTGCGTCTGCGACTTGTGCGAGGCCTGCGCGCTCTCCATCCAGCGTTTGATCCGGTTGGCATCGCCAACGCGTGTCATCTTTCCGGCAGAATCGAGCAACACGATGACCACGGGTTTTTCAGCCACCCGGGCTTGCATGACGAGGCACTTGCCGGCTTCGTGGATGTAACCGGTTTTCGACAAACCGACATCCCAGGCAGGACTTTTCACCAGCGGGTTGGTATTGCGAAACGTCTGTTCGCGCCCGCTCACCTCGACGACCGCCTCGGAAGTCGTCGACCACTCCCGGATCAACGGATAGTGATGAGCCGCCGTCACCATGCGCGCCAGATCATGCGCCGTAGACACGTTGTTGCTGCTCAGGCCGGTCGGATCCTCAAAGCGCGTGTGCGTCATTCCAAGCGACTGGGCCTTGGCGTTCATCGCCGCGATAAATGCCGACAAGCCGCCGGGATAGTGGCGCGCCAGCGCATGCGCGGCACGATTTTCCGACGACATCAGAGCAAGCAGCAATGCTGTTTCGCGACTGAGAACCGAGCCCACATGCAAGCGCGAGCGACTACCGCGCAAGGTGTCGACATCCTCTTCGGAAATGGCGACCGGTCCCTGCAGGTTCGGCTGGCTGTCCAGCACGACCATGGCCGTCATCAACTTCGTGATCGAAGCGATCGGCGCGACCACATCGGCATTTTTCTGGAACAGGGGATCGCCGACGCGTTGATCGAGCACCAGCGCCGACGCCGAATAGAGCGCCAATTTCTGCGCTTCGCGCCAGGTATCGGCAGACTGGAGCCCACGCGCCTTGCCTGCCGCCAATTGCGCCGCGGCATGTCCCTTGCGCGCAACGACTGTGGATTGCTTGACGGGCTTGGCCGCCACCGTTTTCTGCGCGTGGCTCGTCGCTTTCGGCGCGGCCGTTTTGGCCTTGCTCTTGTCAAGCGTCGCCGACGAGTTCGCTCCCGCCAGACCACTGGCCATTACTACGGCTAACACCGTCACCGCTTTCAACAAGAAACGCATTTACCCAATTCTCCCAGCATAAGGCCCAAAAAACCGGACAGATTCTAAGCCATTTCACAACGCAACGGTCAAAACACATACAAAACAACTAAATACAACGTCAATCCTCCAAATAACTTGAGAACAATATCGGCCCCTTGGCAAATCCCTTCTGGCAACAAGGTCGAATTCGGCAAAAGCATAGGCGCGATCACAATCGATGTGATAGCATCTTTCCCGCCCCAACAGTGGCAACAAGAAACATGATGAAACACGCTTCGCAGCGCAGGTTCAGCCCATCCCTCGAACTGGCCGGCGGCGTACTCTCGCCTCTCCCGGCACTCCCTACATTACAAGACGGGCAGGTTGACCTTGCGTCAATTATGGCTTTTCCAACTACCCAACAGAGAGAGAGTATTTGTCATGAGTCAAACTGTATCGATCAATGCACCATCGTATGTCGCCCATGAAGGCCTGAAGCAATGGGTCGCCGAAATCGCCGCACTGACCACGCCGGAGCGTGTCGTGTGGGCCGATGGCTCCCAGGAAGAATATGACCGTCTGTGTCAGGAACTGGTCGATGCCGGCACGTTCGTCAAGCTGAAGAAGCGCAAGAATTCCTACCTCGCATTTTCCGATCCCTCCGACGTCGCCCGCGTCGAAGACCGCACCTACATCTGTTCCGAAAAGCAGGAAGACGCCGGCCCCACCAATAACTGGGAAGCCCCGGCCAAGATGCGCGACACCCTGAACGGCCTGTTCAAGGGTTGCATGAAGGGCCGGACGATGTACGTCATCCCCTTCTCGATGGGCCCACTCGGTTCGCCGATCGCACAAATCGGTATCGAAATCACCGACTCGGCCTATGTCGTCGTCAATATGCGCATCATGACGCGCATGGGCAAGGATGTTTTCCCGATCCTCGGCAAGGATGGCACCTATGTTCCCTGCGTGCACTCGATCGGCGCGCCGAAAGAGCCGGGCACCAAGGACCCGAAGTGGCCGTGCAACCCGACCACCAAGTACATCGTCCACTATCCGGAAACGCGCGAAATCTGGTCCTACGGCTCGGGTTACGGCGGCAACGCGCTGCTCGGCAAGAAGTGCCTGGCATTGCGCATCGCCTCGAGCATGGCGCGCGATGGCGGCTGGCTGGCCGAGCACATGCTGATCCTCGGCGTCGAGGCACCGACCGGTGAAAAGCACTATGTCTGCGCCGCCTTCCCGTCAGCCTGCGGCAAAACCAACTTCGCCATGCTGGTCCCGCCGGCCGGGCTGAAGGGCTGGAAGATCACGACGATCGGCGACGACATCGCCTGGATCAAGCCGCGCAAGGACAAGGACGGCGTCACCCGCCTCTACGCGATCAATCCGGAAGCCGGTTTCTTCGGCGTGGCTCCGGGCACGAACGAGAAGACCAACTTCAATGCGATGGCCTCGCTGGCCGAAAACACCATCTTCACCAACGTCGCGCTGACCGACGACGGCGACGTCTGGTGGGAAGGCATGGGCCCGGCGCCCGCCCACGCGATCGACTGGCAGGGTAACGACTGGACGCCGGAAATCGCCAAGGAAAAGGGCACCAAGGCTGCGCATCCGAACTCGCGCTTCACATCCCCCGCCTCGCAATGCCCGTGCATCGACAAGGACTGGTCGAACGGCGACGGCGTGCCGATTTCGGCTTTCCTGTTCGGCGGCCGCCGCGCCTCGACGGTGCCGCTGGTCTGCCAGGCCACCGACTGGGAACACGGTGTCTACACCGCTGCCACGCTCGGCTCGGAAACGACGGCTGCTGCATTCGGCGCGCAAGGCGTCGTGCGTCGCGATCCGTTCGCCATGCTGCCGTTCTGCGGCTACCACATGGCCGACTACTACAACCACTGGCTGAAGATGGGCTCGGCAGCAACCAAGCAAGTGCCGATCTTCATGGTCAACTGGTTCCGCACCGACGAGAAGGGCGGCTTCGCCTGGCCTGGCTTTGGTGATAACGCCCGCGTGCTGAAGTGGATCATCGACCGTTGCGAAGGCCGCGTCGGCGGCGTCGACACCGCGATCGGCATCATGCCGAAGTACGACGATATCGACTGGACTGGTGCCGATTTCAGCAAGGGACAGTTCGACAACGTCACCAAGCTCGACAAGGACGTCTGGCTTGGCGAACTCGCCGGCGTCAAGGAGTGGTTCGAGAAGATGGGCAGCAAGCTGCCGTCCAAGCTCGCTGCCATTCGTGACGAACTCGAGGCCAAGTTCAAGGCCTGATCGGGCACACCGCACGGCACCAAAGGCCGCCTCCGGGCGGCCTTTTTTCCTCGCACCAGCCCGTGCGTAGCCCTCCCCCCGTTTTCCCGCAGAGGATCAATTCAACCATGCCCCCCCTTCCTGCAAGCCGTCTCGCCAACATCGAACCGTTTCATGTCATGGAGTTGCTGACTCGCGCCAAAGCACTGGAGGCCACCGGACGCGACATCATCCACATGGAAATCGGCGAGCCGGATTTCCCGACACCGGCGCCCATCATTGCGGCGGCACAAGCACGCCTCGCCTGCGGCGACATTTTCTACACGCCCGCGCTGGGCCTGCCGGCATTGCGCGAAGCGATCGCCGACCATTACCGCACGCGTTATGGCGTCAGCATTAGCCCCAACCGCATCGCTGTCACCGCCGGCGCCTCGGGCGCGCTCCTGCTTGCGCTCGCGTGCATGGTCTCGCCCGGAAGCGAATGGTTGCTCACAGACCCTGGCTATCCCTGTAACGCCAACTTCGTCCGCGCTTTTGAAGGACGCCCGGTCGGCATTCAGGTTCGCCCCGAGAACCGCTTCCAGCCGACACCGGATGAGATTGAACACCACTGGAACGAGCGTACAGGGGGAGCTCTGTTCGCCTCGCCGGCAAACCCGACCGGAACGCTGATCGACGAAACAGTGCTCCGCGACATCGCCCGACGGGTCACCGACAAAGGTGGCACATTGATCGTCGACGAGATCTATCAGGGACTCACCTACGAGGAAGACGCCCGCAGTGCGCTCTCCATCAGCGATGACATTTTCATCGTTCAAAGCTTCTCGAAGTATTTCAACATGACCGGCTGGCGCCTCGGTTGGCTGGTCGTACCAGAACGCCACACCCGCGATATCGAAAAGCTGGCGCAAAACCTCTTCATCGCCGCGTCCACCGTCGCTCAGTACGGGGCGCTGGCAGCCTTCCAGCCCGAGACAATCGATATCCTCGAACAACGACGGGCGGAGTTCAAACGACGCCGGGATTATCTCGTTCCGGCACTGGAGTCATTGGGGTTTCATCTACCGGCAAAACCCGAAGGCGCATTCTATGCGTATGCAGACTGCAGCACCCTGACCCCGGACAGCCATCAGTTTGCGCTGTCGCTGCTTGAGCGAGCTGGCGTTGCTGTCACACCCGGCCTTGACTTCGGCGTCGCAGCACCTCGTTCGCATATCCGCTTCGCTTACACAACCGGCATTGAGCGGCTACAAGAAGCAATCGACAGAATCGGAACGTTTCTCGCCAAATAACAAGGGGCTCGACCAAAGCCGGGCCCCTTGCGCTTTTGAAAGGAGACAGGCCACCACCTGCCTCCCGGGAGATTACTTCGGACGCGATCCTGTCGGGAACGGCCAAGCCCCGGTCGGATTCAGCGCCGACTTGATTCCCGGCGTCGCCGCCGTCGAGGGCTGAGCCGAAGCCGGTGCTGCCGCAGGCGCAGGCGCAGGCGCGGCAGCCTTCTTGACCACGGCTTTCTTCACCGCGGGTTTCGCTGCAGGCTTGGCGGCTTCCTTCTTGACCGCAACTTTTTTCGCAGCTGGTTTAGCGGCTGGCTTGGCCTCGACCTTCTTGGCAACCGCCTTCTTCACCGCTGGCTTGGCCGCGGGCTTAGCTGCCGGCTTGGCAACGGCCTTCTTCGCGACAACCTTCTTGGCGACAGCCTTCTTCACAGCCGGTTTGGCAGCAGGCTTTGCCGCAGCCTTCTTGGCAACAACCTTCTTCACTGCGGGCTTGGCAGCAGGCTTGGCCACAGCCTTCTTGGCAACCGCTTTCTTGGCGACAGCCTTCTTCACTGCGGGCTTGGCGACAGCCTTCTTCGCCGCGGCCTTCTTCACCGCCGGTTTCGCAGCAGGCTTGGCAACGGCCTTCTTCGCCACCGCCTTCTTCACCACCGCCTTCTTCGCCACCACTTTCTTTGCCACGACTTTCTTCGCCGCCGGCTTCGCAGCGGGCTTGGCGACAGCCTTCTTCGCCACGGCCTTCTTCACTGCCGGCTTCGCCGCCTTGACAGCGGCTTTTTTCGCCACAGGCTTGGCGGCGGCTTTCACTGCAGTTTTCTTGGCAGCAGGCTTCGCAGCCGCCGCCGGTTTCTTAGCACTTGTTGCCATCTCAACCTCCTTCTAGGAAAAAACCGATTAACCACTCGAGGAAAACGACTGCGACCGGCCCACACTCATTGCGGACCTTTCAACAAGCGCATCTCCGACGCGCACATTGAATTCTCGACAAAAACCCAGCAACCGCCCAACCAGCAGAATGCGTGACGCCATGCAAATAGCATCATAGAAAATCCGGAAACACTCCGAACCGGAGAGCCTGGAAAAACGGGGAGCAAAAGATGAGAGAAACGGAGAGCAGGCAACACCGGACGACCCCGGTAAGCACATCATGACAAATAGATTTTCGTGACGCAGTAATCCGTTCAAATCTATCAAGGCCCACTAACGGAAACCGGCGCAACCAGCACGCATCCGGAATCCAATCATTGAAGCTGGCACAAATCTTTGCAACACATTGGCTACTAGATATTGTGCCTCTCTCGTCAATCGAGACTAATTGTAGTTTCCGAAAACACTTGACGCAAGAATTATTTTATGCCCTGCATAAAATTCACGTTGCGCGATTGCGTTCTGCCACAAGTGCCGCCGGCAAACGCCCCCAATCGAAGTGAGTACCAGGGTCAGTCTTGCGCCCGGGAGAGATGTCGGCATGCCCGGCTATGGCGGCAATGGGATACCGATGACGCAGGCACTCGACCAGACTGGACAAGCAAAGATATTGAGCCTCTTCGAAGACATCATCATCAGAGCCTTCGAGCTCGATGCCGATGGAGAAGTCGTTGCAACGGGACCTCCCTTGCCACTCTGAGACACCCGCGTGCCAGGCGCGATCACTGCAGGAGACGAACTGCACCAGTCCGCCGTCACGTCGAATAAAGAAATGCGCGGAAACGCGTACCCCCTTGAGCCCAAGGAAATAGGGATGCTCGGAGACCTCGAGCGAGTTGAGGAAGAGCCGCTCGACACAATCCCCCGAGAACACACCGGGCGGCAAGCTAATGGCATGAACGACAACCAGAGACACCGCCGCATCGTCGGGACGCTTATCGAAATTGGGTGACGGAACACGCCTAACCCCCTCCACCCATCCGTCAGGATCGATCGTCACATCAACCATGATCGATCCCCAGGCGCTCGATGCGATAGCGCAATGAGCGGAACGTCACGCCAAGCAGACGAGCCGCTGCCGTGCGATTGAAGCCTGTTTTTGCCAACGCATCCAGAATGAGTTGGCGCTCGAGTCGCTCAAGACTCTCGTCAAGCCCCCGCGAATCGCCCTCAACGGCGACATCCAAATCACCGATGGCCGACAATTGCAGGTCTCCAACAGCAACGCTCTCGCCACTGCAAAGCGCCACCGCGCGCTCCAGAATATTCTCGAGCTCACGCACATTCCCGGGGTACGAATATGCCGCGAGTGCATCCCGGGCCGCAGGAGTCAATTCCGGGATATTCGCGCCGCAAAGACGTCGCATGATGGTATCGATCAATTGGGATATGTCTTCGGGACGTTCCCTCAAGGTTGGCATTTTGAGTTCGATGACGTTCAGGCGATAGTAAAGATCGCGCCTGAACAAGCCCGCATCAACACGTTCCTGAAGCTTGTGATGCGTCGCCGAAATGATCCTGACATCGACAGGCTCCTCGGTAGCGCTGCCGACCTTGCGCACCTTCTTTTCCTGAATCGCACGCAACAGTTTCACCTGCATCGACAGCGGCAAATCCGCAACCTCATCAAGAAAAAGCGTTCCACCAACTGCCGCCTGGAAAAACCCGTCACGATCTGCATCCGCTCCGGTAAAAGCGCCCTTGCGGTAACCGAAGAATTCGCTTTCCATCAGATTCTCGGGAATCGCACCGCAATTCACGGGCACGAACGGCCCCGTCCGCCGTGCGCTTTGCGCATGAATCAAGCGCGCCGCCAACTCCTTGCCCGTACCGGACTCACCGGACACATAAACAGGCGCCTGGCTTCGCGCCAACTTGACGATCATTTCCCGCACAGCGGTGACGGCGGGAGAATCACCGATGAACTGTCGAGCGGCCTCGCTCTCCTCCAACGCACCCCGCGCGCCGCCACCGTTGGGCAGATTCAGTGCGGACTTGATCAGGGCTCGCAATGACTCGAGCGTCACAGGTTTTGAAAGATAGTCGAAGGCCCCGGCTTTCAACGCGGCAACGGCGTTGTCGGCACTGCCGAAAGCCGTAATCACCGCCACCGGTGTCTGCCCATAGTCGTTTCCGATCAGCCGGACGATTTCAAGCCCGTCACCATCGGGCAGACGCATATCGGTCAGGCACAGCCCATAGCGCCCCCGTTCAAGACACTTTCTCGCCTCAGCGACCGAGCCCACGCAATCAGCCGCCAAGCCCATGCGCACGAGCGTCAGATCTAGAAGCTCCCGGATATCCGCCTCGTCGTCGACCACCAGCACGCGAATGGACTCGTCACGCGCTCGCCGCTCCTGCTTGCTCATCGACACTCACGCCCCCTTCCAGAAATACAAAAATCTGCGCCTGCCGCGCTGTCGAGCAACACCAGTCGCGCACCGTTCGCCTCGCATAATTCACGCGCAATATACAAACCGAGACCAGTCCCACGACTATGCGTCGTGAAGAAGGGCTCAAAAATCTGTTCCCGACAATCGACGGCGACACCTTCCCCGTCATCGATGACATGAATATCGACCCAACCCGAAGATCGTCCATCCTCAACACGCAGCACGATACTACCGGCATTTTTCCGCGAATGACGCAAGGCATTCCCCAACAAGTTCCAGAGCACCTGATGCAGATGGGAGCGGTCGAAGAAAAGGCTCGCATAACCGGATATTTCGCAGCGCACGATGCTCGCTTCGAGCTCTTCCTTGAAGGCATACTCCTCAAGAAAGTGCGGCAACATCTGGCGCAGGTCCACCTGTTCGCGATGGGCGCTGTCACGCTGCCCGATCGACAGAACATCATTGACGATACGCTCGACCCGTTGCGCATTGTCGATGATGATGCGCAACAACCGCGCCTCCAATCCTTCTACCGGGGTCTCGCACAACAATTCGCCGGCATGATGAATCGCCGACAGCGGATTCCTGATTTCATGCGCAATACTCGCCGTCAATCGCCCGAGGGCCGCCAACTTGAGTTGTCTCGCCTGTTCCTGCAAGCGCTCCATATCCTCAAGCAGCACCAACACATCATGTTCGCTGCTCTCGGTGGCGATGAAACGTACGCGCAATTGCTTGCCGCTCGCTGGCGCCCGCACCAGAATCGGCATTTCATCGGGCTGGTCGCACCACATCACGAAACGACGCGACAACTCCACCGAGCAGTCGGAAAGCATAATATCGCCGCCCTCGCGCAAACCGAGCAGTTCCTCGGAGCGCGGGTTATGCTGGCGGACGGCCCCGGCACGACTGAGGACCAGAATGCCGTCCTGCATTTCGGCGATAACACGCTGACTCACCAGCATCTGATTGTGCAAATCGACGCCTCGCCGAAAGGCCAGCGCCTCGTTGGCGATGACACGCCGCGCCAGCAACCGCGCCGAGATGGCCACCCCGAAGAAGCCCGCACAAAACAGGCCCGCCTGGAAAAACTCGTTCAGCTCGACATTTCCGTGCGTCGCACGATACGACTGTTCAAGCAGCACCGACACGGTCGCGATTGCCGCATAGAAAAGTACAAGCCGTCCCTGTCCGACGAGACCGACGCCCCCTAGCATCACCAGCAGCATGACGCCATATCCGCTTCGCAATCCGCCGCCGAAGTGCATGAAGAGCGTCAGGGTCACGACGTCGACCAGCACACACATACTCAATTGCTGATTGAAGTGACGCGACAGGAAATGCACGACACTCAACGCCCCTAAGGCTGCAACCAGATAAAAACTTGCGACGACAAGATTGAAATTGCCAAGGCCAAACGACGTCGACACCGGCGGATTGAAAAGAGAGGACACCACCAGCAGGCTGGCGAGGCAGGCGCGGTAATAGTTGAAATAGCGCAGCGACGTCCAATGCGCCGCTGAAAGCCGCGCCCCCGGCTCCTCAGGACCGATTGCCATCATTCCCGGCATCCGCATGCCTGTGGCAACAGTAATACGAACCGTGATGCTCGACGCATTCGCCGATCGGCAAGTGCACACCACAGCGCTCGCATCGGACCATGCGCTCAGCTTGTCGTTCCGATACGGAGGGTCGTGCAGCACGCCGACGCTGATGTGCACGCCATAGCGAATAGGCGAGGACACCAAACAGGAGCCACAGGAGAAGTTTCATGCCGACAAGCATATCAGAAGCGCCCGGCACGGTCTGCGGCCACAGCCCGGGCGCAAGGCCCTGCTGCGAATTGACGCGGGGACGCCCGGCACGGATACTCGCGACCATCGCCACTCTTCGCCGCAGGAACATCCCATGCGCATCCTCTCAGTGCACGACGACCGCGTTGAGGCACTGCCCTTGCTCGACGACATTGACGCAAAGGCGGCCAGCCAGTTCATCTGGATTTCCTGCACGCACGATGAGTTCGGCACCGAGCAACGCGCACTGCAGAGCGTGCTGGCAACGCATGGCGGCGCGCAGATCGTCGACCTCCATGTATCCGACCTGCTCAACCCCTACCTGCCGTCGAACTATGACTATACGTACGACTATGAATTGCTGGTATTCCGTCGGCTGGACAGCAACCCCGACCATACCTCCGGAGTAACGCCGACGCGTCGGCAAGGCCAGAGAATTCTGGGGCCCATCAATACCCGCCCCGTCGGGTTTGTCGTCTTCGACCGTCTGCTTTTGACGCTTCACCCGAGGGAGTGTCCGGCGCGCGATGCGATCATCGCACGGCTGCTCGCAGCCCAATCCACCGATGCTCGAGCCCGCGGCGGACACCCGCCAAGCACCCCGGGAGACTTGATGCTGCGCATCATCAACCTGATTGTCGACGATTATCTTGGGCTGCGCCGGGAACTTACCCAGCGAATCGACCGCTGGCAGACCAAATTGCTCGATCCGAGAAGCCGTTTCAGCCAATGGGGCGCGATGCTCGAAGCCAGGCTATCGCTGCAACACCTTGACGAAATCTGCGAAGACCAGCGTGCCGCCATACAGGACTGGGACGACACGCTGCGCAGCCTGCCCAAACCAGCGAACGATGCGCAACGACGCGAGCGGGAGCTGCTCGAAGTGCGCAGTCGCGACGTGCTCGAACACATCGCTCGCATGGTCCACCATGTGCGACGGCTTGAACAAAGCTCGGAAGCTGCAGTACAAATGCATTTCAACGCCCAGGGCAACCGCACAAACAACATCATGCGGACGCTAACAACGCTGACCGCCATTTTTCTGCCACTCAATCTGATCGCGGCGATCTTCGGCATGAACTTCGACTCGTTGCCACTCATCCATCAGTACGACGGATTCTGGTGGGCAGTCGGCGCCATGGCACTCATCGCGATGATCTTGTGCGTATTTTTCTGGCGCAAGAACTATCTTTCTCGCAGTGACTCCTGAGGGCAGTTCCGACCCGGAAACGCGCCGGCACACCCTGTCTCGTCGCGCCGAGGTGGAGGCTGTTCAGCTCCTCCCCGACGGAGAAGACAACCAGCGCAAAACGATCGAGAACAGGGTTTCAGGCAAGAAAGGTTTGCTCAGGAAATCGTTCATCCCGGCGTCAATGCAGCGCCTGCGATCTTCGACGAAGGCATTTGCCGTCATGGCGACAATCGGGACTCCCCGGCACAGGGGGAACCCGCGTATCTGCCGCGTCGCATCAAGTCCGTCGAGCCCCGGCATCAGCATGTCCATCAGGATCAGCGCATAGAGCGATGACGACGCCATGGCTACTGCCTGATGGCCCTCGCTGGCAACATCCACGAGAAGGCCAGCATCCTCGAGAAAAGACCGCGCCACTTCCAGATTGACGGGTTCGTCGTCCACCAACAGGACGCGCTTACCGGCGTGACGCTCACGGAGCATCTGCTCCGCAGCCTCACCAGCCAAGGCTTGCTCCGCCACCGATGGGGATGATGCTTTCCGCAAGCACACCGAAAACCAGAACAGGCTGCCGTCGCCAAAACGACTTTCGACACCGACCTCACCCCCCATCATCACCGCCAGACGACGGGTGATCGCGAGCCCCAAACCGGTCCCGCCATGCCGTCGGGTCGTCGTTCCGTCTGCCTGCTCAAAGGCGCTGAATATACGCGACAGCGCCTCCTCGCGAATGCCGACGCCGGAATCCCTGACATCGAAACGCACAACGACGGCGTCATGCTGATCGAGAACCTTCGTCGCCCTTATGTCGATCGTCCCGCGCTCAGTAAACTTGATGGCATTGCTCACATAATTGAGCAATGCTTGGCGGATTCGCGTCGCATCACCGTAAAGACAGTCAGGAAAGGTATCGGTCTCGACATTCAACACCAAACGTTTTGCCTTGACCCGATCAGCCACCAACGCGGCAACATCGCCAAGCAGGGCCTCGACCGACAAACACCGCTCCTCCAGCGTCAGTTTCCCCGCCTCGATTTTCGACAGATCGAGAATATCGTTGATCACGTTCATCAGGTGCTGCGTCGCCGTATCGATCTGACCCAGCCGCTCCGCCTGCTCCGTCGTCAGCGGCGTCCGTCGCAGGATATTCGTGATGCCGACAATCGCATTCATGGGCGTACGGATTTCGTGACTCATGTTCGCGAGGAACATGCTCTTCGCCATGCTCGCCGACTCGGCAGCACGATTCGCCTCGACCAGCGCCCGCGTGCGCTCATCCACCAGATCTTCCAGGCTCTGGCGATAATGCCGCAGTTCCTGTTCCGTTTCCTTGAGCCGGGTGATGTCGCGGGTCACGATAAAGATGCATGCATGCCCTCGCGTCTCGATGATCGACGCCGAAACCAAGCCCCACACCTGACGACCATCCCGGGTATTCAGACATGCCTCGTGATTCCAGCAACGCTGCTCATGACGGAGCCGGGCGACGAAGGCGTCACGCTGTTCGGTATCTGCCCAGATGTGCAGTTCCTCGGTGGAATGCCCCACCACCTCATCGCGTGTATATCCGAGTACCGCCAGATAGACATCGTTTGCCTCGATAACGACGCCATCATCCAGACGGACGACCGCGATCAGGTCCTGACTGGCCTCGTACATCACCCGGTAGTGCGCTTCGCTCTCCGCGAGGGCGATCTCTGCGCGGCGCCGCTCGGTTACATCGCACAGCGAGCCATACAGACGATGTCTGCCCGACACCGGATCGGCGAGTTCAGCCCGCGCCACACTGTCGAAATAGCGCACCGATCCATCGCGCACCTTGAGACGCAGGGTGACCCGACTCGACTGCCCCGGCGGTAGCGTCGCAATAGCCGCATCGAATAACGGCACATCTTCGTCCGCCACCAGAGGTTTCCAGCACCCCATCGAGAGCACAGCGTCGATTGAATAACCCAGCACCTGTTCGGCATTGCCGATCATCCAGTCGATCACGAACGGCCCTTCGGCGTCACGGCGGCACGAATAGGTCAGATCACTCGTCAGTTCCGAAATCGTCCGGAAACGCATCTCGTTTTCGCGCAGACGTTCGTCGGCCCGCTTCCACTCGGTGATTTCGCGCGTCACCGACACCACCATTGCCTCGCCGTCGATCTGCACGCACGTGGCCGACATCATCCCCCAACCCAGTTCACCGTTCTTTCGCCGATAACGCGCCTCCAGATTCAGGCACCGCCCCTCGCGCCGCAGTGCGTCCACGAGGCGATCCCTGTCCCTGGTGTTTGCCCAGATACCAAGCTCAACCGATGTCCGCCCGATTACTTCGTCACGTCGATAACCGGTCGAATTGAGAAATGCCTGATTCACCTCGACATAGCAACCATCGTTCATCCGGGTGATATTGATGAAATCCTGACTCGATTGAACCGCCGCCCGGTAACGCGCCTCACTTCGCCTCAAGGCAACATCCTTCGATGCAAGCGAGTCCAGCAACCGGTTGAATCCGGAGACCACATGGCCGATCTCGTCATCCCGCAGGATCGGCAAGCGCTTGAGCGGCGTTTCGCTTTCCGACATCTCTGCCAGCAAAGCCGCCGTCGACATCAGTGGATTCAGGCTCTGGCGCAACAGCAGCCAAGTCGCGACGCCGGCCAGCAGCGTCAGCAAAATCGTCGCCCACAGCATCCGTTCCTGCATTTCGCGAATGGGCGCGAAAGCTTCCTGCGTCGGCAACGAAACCGCAAAATACCAGTCGGTTCCGCCGATCTGCTTAACCGCAGCCAGTACCTCGACACCTTTGTTATTCGTATAGACGAGCGACCCTTCGTCGCCCGAGATAAACCGGTCCAGCTTCGGATTGACGCCGGGCGCCGAGGTGCGCTGCATCGTCCGGTCCTTTTCGCTCGCCGTCACAATCAATCGATTCTTGCGGTCGACGAGAAGGTAACCGCCAGTACGCCCATACCGACTTTCGGCAACCTGCTGAAGGAAATTGGGCCGACTGAGATCGGTCACACCGGCCAGAACACCAATGACGCGCCCGGTGCGATCGCGAATCGGCACGGCAATGCCGATCAGCGGTGCTTTCAGCGCGCGCCCGACCACCGGACTACCGATTGCCCGGCGACCGCGCAAGGCCGCTGCAATATGATCGCGATCGCTGAAATCGTGGCCGATACGATCAAGGCCCTTCGGCGTCGAGGCAATGACGACACCATCTTGCCTGACAACCATCACACCGCCGTTGAATTGCTGGTGCAACACAAAGCGCTGATCAAGGAAATTCTGCAACGCCGCTGGCTTTTCGAGCATTTTTGGCTGGACGGCGACGGCAATCAACTCAAGCGCGGCGACGCGCGCGCTGACGTTATTCTCGATCTCGGCGGCAATATAACTCGCCGTGGCAAATTGCTGATTGCCGAGCGCAGATTCCATGTCCAGCCGCAAGGAACGCGTACCGAACCAACTCAGCGCCCAAAGTGCGAGAACCATGACGGTCAACATGGCCACCGTAATGCGTACCTTGAGCGAAATCGGTCGGCCGAACATGCCCATTCCTCCGGACGCGGTGAGAGCAAGAAATCCGCTTATACCACAACCATACGAGCAATGAATAGCGCAGACAGAAGGCGGGAAGCAGCGCGTCTGCAAGATGGCCGAAAAACAAAACCCCCGCAATCAGAACGATTGACGAGGGTTTATGTTTTGTATAACTGGTCGGGGTGAGAGGATTCGAACCTCCGACTCCTACGTCCCGAACGTAGTACTCTACCAGGCTGAGCTACACCCCGACGAAGCTGCGCTAATAAGACCGTGCAACAGCAAAGGCCGACAATTCTAGCAAAGAATTTTTGTATTGGGAAGCGGGCAATAACAAATCGATCGATTTTCTTGCCAATTCAGCCTCGACCGCAGCCTGACGCAAAGTGTAGTCGAGCGCGCCGGTCGCCCTAATCGCAGCCAGCACAGCTTGAAAATCATCGCGCCCGCCGGTTTCGATCGCATGCCGAACGCAGTCCGCCTGCGCGGCCGAACCATTCTGCATGACGTAGATCAGCGGCAGTGTCGGCTTGCCCTCGGCCAGATCGTCGCCGAGGTGCTTTCCCGTCTCGGCTTCCGCCCCCGAATAATCCAGCACATCGTCGACAAGTTGGAACGCCGTCCCCAAGTGCATGCCATACGCCGCGAGCGCCTGCTCGACCTCCGCAGACCCGCCGCCCAGAAGCGCTCCAAGACGCGCGGCTGCTTCGAAGAGTTTTGCCGTCTTGAAATGAATGACTTGCAGATACCGCGCCTCATCGACGTTGGCATCATGGCAATTCATGAGCTGCAACACTTCACCCTCGGCAATGACATTGGTGGCATCGGCAAGCACCTGCATGATGCGCAAATTGCCGACCTCCACCATCATCTGGAAGGCGCGGGAATAGAGAAAATCTCCCACAAGCACACTGGCCGCGTTGCCGAACAGCGCGTTGGCCGTGTCGCGACCGCGTCGCAAGCTCGACTCATCTACAACATCGTCATGCAGCAAGGTCGCTGTATGAATGAATTCGATGACCGCCGCCAACTCATGGTGATGCGTGCCGCGACACCCCAACGCGCCAGCGGTAAGCAGCACCAGCGCCGGTCGCAGGCGCTTGCCGCCACTCTGAATGATGTACTCTGCGACCTGGCGCACCAGAACGACATCGGAATGCAGGCGCGACCGAATGACGGCATCGACCGCTTGCATATCCTGGCCGATGAGGCTGTAGAGGTGCTCGAGTTTCAATTGAGGGTACCGGGAGGGAAACCGCCGAATCTTAGGGGGCCGGCGCGACGACGTCAAGAAGACCCGCCCGCCGGATCAACTTTATCACCCCCCGTTACAGCGGAAGTCTTTGACTTCCATGAGAAAGCCCGTATAATGCGCGGTTCTTTGCAGTACTTTTTCACCGTTCTTTTGGAGTCCAACATGTACGCGGTCATAAAAACCGGTGGCAAGCAATATCGTGTTGCTGCTGGCGAAAAACTTAAGATAGAACAGATACCGGCAGAGGTTGGCGCAGAAATTACCCTTGACCAGATTCTCATGGTCGGCGAAGGCGAATCCGTGAAAATCGGCGCGCCGCTCGTCACTGGAGCTGCAGTCAAGGCAACTGTGCTTTCGCAAGGCCGTCACGACAAGGTCAAGATCTTCAAGATGCGTCGTCGCAAGCATTACCAGAAGCATCAAGGCCACCGTCAAAACTACACTGAAATCCGTATTGACGGTATTTCGGCCTAACGGAAAGGAAACTGAACAATGGCACACAAAAAAGCAGGCGGCAGTTCCCGTAACGGTCGCGACTCAGAATCGAAACGCCTTGGCGTCAAGCGTTATGGTGGCGAGCAGGTCCTCGCGGGCAACATCATCGTGCGCCAGCGCGGCACCGAATTCCACCCGGGCGTCAATGTTGGCCTCGGCAAGGATCACACGCTCTTCGCACTGATCGACGGCAAAGTGGAATTCACGCTGAAGGGCCCGAAGCAACGGCGCACCGTCAACATCGTTGCCGCTGCCTGACCCGGTTTCTCCGGTAGAATTCAAAGCCCTATCGTTACGATAGGGCTTTTTCGTTTATACGCTAGGAAGTCCCCATGAAATTCATTGACGAAGCCAAAATCTACATTGCCGCCGGCGACGGCGGCAACGGCATCGTCTCGTTCCGACGCGAGAAATACGAGCCGGAAGGCGGCCCCAACGGCGGCGACGGCGGTCGCGGCGGCAGCGTCTACGTCGTTGCCGACCGCAACCTCAATACGCTGATCGAATACCGCTATACCCGCAAGTTTCTCGCCGGTCGCGGCGAAAACGGCGGCTCCAGCGACTGCTACGGCAAGGGCGGCGACGACATCACGCTGCACGTGCCGGTCGGCACGGTCATTACTGACGAGAACACCCAAGCCATCGTCGCCGATCTCGACACCGACGGAAAAAAAGTGCTGATTGCCCGCGGCGGCAAAGGCGGCCTCGGCAACATCCATTTCAAGTCGAGTACCAACCGCGCGCCGCGCCAATGCACGCGCGGCGAACCTGGCGAAGAACGCGACCTGCGCCTCGAACTGCGCGTACTCGCCGACGTCGGCCTGCTCGGCTTGCCCAACGCCGGCAAGAGCTCGTTCATCCGCTCGGTCTCGGCAGCTCGCCCCAAGGTGGCGGACTATCCCTTCACCACCATGCACCCCAATCTCGGCGTCGTGCGCACCAGCGAGAACAAGAGCTTCGTCATCGCCGACATTCCCGGCCTGATCGAGGGCGCCGCCGATGGCGCCGGTCTCGGCATCCGCTTCCTCAAACACCTGGCGCGCACCCGCATTCTGTTGCATATCGTCGACATCGCGCCGCTCGACCCGGACGCCGATCCGGTTGCGGACGCGCACGCCATCGTCGGCGAACTCGAGAAGTACAGCCCGGAACTCGCCGCCAAACCACGCTGGCTGGTGCTCAACAAGCTTGACCTGATTCCCGAAGAAGAGCGCGCCGAACGGATTCGCGCCTTTCTCGACGCCTACGGCAGCGACGCGCCGCACTTCGGCATCAGCGCCATCAACGGCGACGGCTGCCGCAAACTGACCTACGCATTACAGGACGCCCTCGACGCGCTCGCCCCCTTGCCGCCCGTTGATGACACTGCGGCTGACGCCTTCTTCCCGGACGACCCCGAAACGGACGGACAACACTCATGACCCCAACTCGCCTCGCCGATGCCAAGCGCCTCGTCATCAAGGTGGGCTCCGCGCTGGTGACCCACAATGGCGATGGACTGGACCTCACCGCCATCAACGAATGGGCAAGACAGATCGCCCAGCTGCGCCACGCGGGTCGCGAGGTTGTGCTGGTCTCCTCTGGCGCCATCGCCTGCGGCATGCAACGCCTCGGCTGGAGCAAGCGCCCCAAGGCCGTGCACGAACTGCAAGCCTGCGCCGCCGTCGGTCAGATGGGACTGGTCCAGGTCTATGAAACAGCCTTCGTCCGCCACGGCCTGGCAACCGCCCAGGTGCTGCTCACCCACGAGGACCTTGCCGATCGCAAGCGTTACCTGAACGCACGCACGACGCTGAGCACGCTGCTGACGCTCGGTGCCGTGCCGATCATCAATGAAAATGACACCGTCGTCACCGACGAGATCAAGTTCGGCGACAACGACACGCTTGGCGCGCTCGTCGCCAACCTGATCGACGCCGACTGCCTCATTATCCTCACCGACCAGCAAGGGCTCTACACCGCCGATCCGCGCAAGGACCCAAGCGCAACACTTGTCAGCGAGGCGCGCGCCGGCGACCCGGCGCTCGAGGCCATGGCCGGCGGCGCCGGCACCGGCATCGGCACCGGCGGCATGATTACCAAGATCATCGCCGCCAAGCGCGCGGCGAGCAGCGGCTCGCATACGGCAATCGCCAGCGGCAGAGAGAAGGACGTCATGGTTCGCTTGGCCCAAGGCGAACCGCTCGGCACCTTGCTCGTCTCGGAAACCGCAACACTCAGTGCGCGCAAGCAGTGGCTTGCCGACCACCTGCAACTCTCCGGCAAACTTGTGCTCGACGCCGGCGCCGTCAAGGCGCTCGCCGAAGGCAAGAGCCTGCTACCGGTAGGCGTTGTCGAGGTTCAGGGCGAATTTGAGCGCGGCGCGGCCGTCGCCTGCCTGTCTGCCGAAGGCAAGGAGGTCGCTCGCGGCCTCGCCAACTACGGCAGCAGCGACGCGCGGCGCATCGCCCGCAAGAGCAGCGCCGAGATCGAAGCACTGATTGGCTACATCAACGAGCCGGAACTCATTCACCGCGACAACCTGACGCTGTCCTGAGCGCGCTCACGAATTGGTTCAAACGAAGATGTCGTCGGGTGCCAATCCGGCCCGTTGGCGCTCAGTCATCTTGAGGAAGGCGGCCTCGATATTCCGGGTGAAGGCAGCGGTATCGAACAGGGGCGCTGTTGGCAGATTCGCTGCAAGTTTGACGCGGAGCGCGGCCAACGCCGCCGAGTCGCACCCAAGACGGACTGCCATCGCTTCATAGCCCTCGACCGACTCCGTGATCAATTCCGGCATCCCGACAGCCGTCAACAGACTCGCCCCATAGCGACTCGCAAAGGACTCCCCGCTACGGGTCAGCACCGGCAAGCCCATGCGCAGTGCATTGCTGGCCGTCGCACCGGCGTTATAGGGGAAGGTATCCAAAAACAGATCTGCCGCCCGTTGCCGCACCAGATGCTGCTCCAACGGCATGCGTTCGGCAAAGATCAGACGCGCATCATCAACGTCGCGCGCCCGAGCTTCCTTGCGCAGATTGCCGACGGCGGTCTCGGTGGCGGCAAACAACCACAAAACACTGCCTGGCACCTGCTTGAGTATGCGCATCCAGCTATCAAAGACATCGGGCGTAATCTTGTAATTATTGTTGAACGAGGCATACACCATGCCTTGCTCGGGCAGACCCAACTCAGTCTTCGAGAAACCTCGGAGGGATACTTCTGTCTTGTCGTCGTTGCTCTGATACCACGGCAGATAGGCTATTTTTTCCTGGTAGAACTCGCGCTTGTCCTCAGGCACGAGAACCGGATCGGCGATCAGGTAGTCGATATACGGGGCGCCCATGGTCCCGAGAAAACCAATGTAACTTGCCTGAATCGGTGCGACACGCTCGGCGAAGATACCAGTCCTCGCCCTGAGCGTGTGCCCGTTCAGATCGACGGCAATATCCAGCGAAAATTCGGCCACCGCCTGCGCGATCTCAGCGTCCGATTTCCCGCCGCTGCCGAGTTCAATGAAATGATCGAAACCCGCCTCGATACGTGTGCGCCATTCGTCCCGGCGTTCCGACAAGGAAAAACCGAAAATCTCGAAACGCGTCCGGTCGTGATGCTCAAACACCCCCGCCAGAAGATGGCTCACCGGATGATCGCCAAAATCCGACGAAAAATAGCCCACGCGGATCCTGCAACCAGCACTGCGCGCGACCGAGTTGAGCGCCACCTCTCTGGCCGGGAACAGGCGATCCGAGAAAGCCCTCGCACACGCGGACAGCACGCGCGGCGCGTCCAGAAGCACCTGCGCATGAAACGGTGGCGACAGCGCGGCTTCCATCCCATCCGCGCGCAACGAATCCCTCAGCGCGTCAAGCCCGTCCCAGTCACCGAGCGTCAGCTTGGCCAATCCTAGCGAGCCCAATAAAAACTCACCCGAGGAATTCAGACGAAACGCCGCCTCGTAGGCTGCGAGAGCATCCGCATCTGCCTTCAATTCCTGAAACACATCGCCTCTTCCGGTGTGAGCAAGCACGTTATTGGCATCGATCTCGAGCGCCTGATCAAAGCATCTCAGCGCGTCGTCGTGGCGCTTCAGCGCCTTCAGCGCATAGCCAATCTTGGTGTAGGTGTCGGCGCATTCGGGTTGCAGAGAACGCGCCTGCGTAAGACAGTCGAGCGCCTCAGCAAACCGCGACAGCTTGAACAACACGCCCCCCAGATTACTGAGCGCGTCGGCAAAGGACGGCATCACGGCGACCGCCTTTTTGTAAGTAACCAGCGCTTCGTACAAACGCCCATCTTTCTCCTGCAGGCAGCCAAGATTGAAATGCGCATCGGCAAAACCGGCATCGATACGCACCGCCTCCACGAAACAGGCCTCGGCTTCGGCATGGCGATCGAGCTGCTGCAGGACGACGCCACGATTATTGTGGGCCGGGGCAAAATCCGGCCGAACATCGATCGCCCGGTCAAAGCAGGGCAGAGCCTCTTGCCAGCGCTTCAGTTCGATCAGCAGCGCGCCTTTGTTGCAACAGGCTTCAACATTCGTCGCGTCGCAGCGCAGCGCCGTATCGAAACTCTCCAGCGCCTCGGTGTTCCGATTCAATCGGACAAGCGCGTTGCCCTTTAGGTTATGCGCCATGGGAACCGAGGCATCCAGCCGGATCGCTTTATTGACGATCTTCAGCGCCTCGCCTGCCCGCCCCAGTCGCAACTCGGCGTCGGCCCAGACGATCAGCACCTGCGTGTTGTTCGAATAGCTCTCATGAAGCCATCGGTAAATTCCAATGGCTTTGTCGACTTCGCCGCCAAAATGCAAGGCGAGCGCCTGCTGAAAAAGCCCATTGGGATCGACAAAACGATGGTCTACCACGACAACACGCTCCGTTCCAAACATGGTAAAAAAAACGGTCACCCGAAGGTGACCGTTGATGTGCTAACTGCCTTAAGGGGCGAATTAGAACGTGTGCAGGATACCAGCCATGAAGCCCGTCAGGCGCTTGCCGGCTTCGATGCCGGTCGAGCCGTAGGAACCGAGCTGGGTCACAGCAGCGTTTTCCTGGTTCATCTTCATGTAGCCAGCTTGCGCATAGACGCTGGTACGCTTCGAGAACAGGTACTGGCCGTTGACCATGTAGCCGTAGCCGCCTTGCGATTGATCGCCTTTCGACTTGGCGGCTTCGAGGGTCGCCAGGAACTTGGCGCCGAACGGAACCGTCACAAAGCCGCCATACATGTAGCCAACCTTGTAGTCGGCGCCGTTGACGGTGATCGCATCCTTCAGTTGCTGACGCTGATACACAGCACCGACCTTGGCAACGCCGAAGTCATAGGCACCGCGCAGGCCGTATTCTTGCTTGGCGCGCTGAGCAGCGGTCGGAGCGACGCCGCCGAGGTCAGACGGGACAGCCACGTGACGGTACAGCGCCATCGCGCTGATCGGACCTTGGTCGTAGTTGGCGCCCAACAGATAAATCTGCTGACGGCCAGCCGTCGTGCCGCCGACGTAGGTTTGGTCGTTCGTGTTCTGCTCGGACGTGTTGGCGCGCGCATCGGCCGAATACTGACCCGTCACCTTGAAGCCGGCATACGTCGGCGTGGTGTACTGGATGGCGTTGCTGATACGGTCGCTGGTGTTGGAGCTGATGCCCTGCACGTTGGTCATCGTACGGATCGGGTCAATACCGCCCCAAGGACGCGAATTGGCCTGGAAAACCCAGCCCAGCGCGTGGAAACGGCCCATGGCGATTTGGCCGAAGTCATTGCTCGTCAGGCCAACCCAAGCGGTACGAGTGTTGAGGTTGTTCAGCGTGGCGCCAGTAGCGGCGGTCGTGCCAACCTGATTGATGTTATTGGTCGGGGCGATACCGAGTTCGTAGTTGAACTCAGCCTTCAGGCCACCGCCGAGGTCTTCCAGACCCTTGAAGCCGATACGCGAACCGACGGCGCCGTCATCGAAACCGCGCTGGTTCTTCAGGTTGCCGGCCACGGCGTTGTTCGTGTTGAACGACGTGCCAACAACGTCAGCGATACCGTAAACGGTGATGTTCGATTGCGCCATCGCGGCGCCGGAGGCCAGAGCGGCAACTGCCAGAGCAATTACTTTCTTTTGCATTGTGAATCTCCTCTAGGGTTAAGGTCGGCAGCGCGTGGGTCAGAATGAAGCAAAGACACCCGGCCACCAAACTGGACCTCTCATTGATGAGAAGCTGAGCGAATCATCGCAAACCGCAAGCGGGTGGACAAGCGCGAAGCCCCGATTCAAGGCATTCCAGCCCGCCGTCTGTTGTGCCATTGCAACACATTCAGCCAATTTCGTCCGATGCGAACAACTGCGCCAGTGCCACGCCGGGATTTGGCGCACGCATGAAAGCTTCGCCGACGAGGAAGGCATTGACGCCATGACGACGCAACAATTCGACATCGCCGGCCGCGAGCACGCCGCTCTCAGCGACGACGATACGCCCATCCGGAATGCGCGGCTGTAGCCCGAGCGTCGTTTGCAGGCTGACCTCGAAGGTCCGCAGATTGCGATTATTGATGCCGATCAGCGGCGTCCTGAGTTGCAAAGCGAGTTCGAGTTCGTCGGCATCATGCACTTCCACCAGCACAGCCATGCCGAGCTCGCTCGCGACCGCCTCGAATTCCTGCATGGTCGGCAGATCGAGCGACGCCGCGATCAGCAGGATCGCATCGGCGCCCATCGCCCGCGCTTCGACCACCTGATACGCATCGACGAGAAAATCCTTGCGCAGCACCGGCAGGCTGCAGGCCGCCCGGGCCGCCTGCAGGAATTCGGGCGCCCCCTGGAAAAACTGCCGGTCGGTCAGCACGGACAAGCAGGCGGCCCCGTGTGCTGCGTAATCCGCTGCGATCTCGGCCGGGCGAAAGTCGGCACGGATCACGCCCTTCGACGGGCTGGCCTTCTTGACTTCTGCGATCACCGCCGGCAGCCCCGCCGCAAGCTTGGCACGCACGGCTCCAACAAAATCACGGACCGGCGCCTGTGCTGCCGCCTCCGCCCGGATCACCGCCAACGGCCTGGCGGCCTGAGCCAACCGGACCTCCTCGCGTTTTACCGCGAGGATTCGCTCGAGAATATCCGGCACACTCATGCTGCCAACCCTTGCGTAAAGCGGACAAATTCGTCGAGCTTGGCACGCGCTGCGCCGCTCACGACCGCTTCCCGCGCCAGCGCAATGCCGTCAGCGATCGAATCCGCACGGTTGGCGACGTACAACGCGGTCCCCGCGTTGAGCAGGACGATCTCGCGCGCTGCCCCCTCGGTATTGGCCAGCACGGAATACAACATTTCCTTCGACTCACCGGCGCTGCCGACGCGCAGACTGCGGTTGGACACCATCTGCAGGCCGAAGTCCTCGGGATGGATCTCGTATTCCCGCACAACGCCGTCCTTGAGTTCGCCAACCATCGTCGCGGCACCGAGCGAGATCTCGTCCATGCCATCCTTGCCATACACCACCAGCACATGCTGCGCCCCGAGACGCTCCATGACGCGCACGAGGATGCCGACGAGGTCCGGATGGAAGACACCGAGCAGCGTATTCGGCGCCCCGGCCGGATTGGTCAGCGGCCCGAGAATATTGAAGATCGTGCGCACCCCCATCTCACGGCGCACCGGCGCGACGTTCTTCATCGCCGTATGGTGGGTCGGCGCAAACATGAAGCCGATGCCGGTCGCAGCCAGGCATTCACCGACTTGGGCCGGCGTCAGCTGGATATTGACGCCAAGCGATTCGAGCACGTCAGCCGCCCCGGATTTCGAGGAGACGCCACGGTTGCCGTGCTTGGCCACCTTGGCGCCAGCCGCAGCGACGACAAACATAGAGGTCGTCGAGATATTGAAGGTATGCGCGCCGTCCCCGCCCGTCCCGACGATATCGACCAGATTGGCCTTGTCGGCAACCTCTATGCGCGTCGCCATCTCGCGCATCACCTGCGCGGCTGCCGTAATCTCGCCGACCGTCTCCTTCTTGACGCGCAAACCGGTCAGGATGGCCGCCGTCATCAGCGGCGAGAGTTCGCCGCGCATGATCTGACGCATCAGATCGAGCATTTCGTCGTAGAAAATTTCGCGATGTTCAATGGTGCGCTGAAGCGCCTCTTGTGGCGTGATCATGGCCTACCTCGTCAGAAAATTTTTCAGCATGTCGTGACCGTGTTCGGTCAGGATCGATTCAGGATGGAACTGCACGCCTTCGACCGCAAGCGTCTTGTGGCGCAGCCCCATGATCTCGCCGTCCTCGGTCCAGGCGGTGATTTCCAGACAATCGGGCAGCGACTCGCGCTCCACCGCCAGCGAGTGATAACGCGTGCACACCACCGGATTCGGCAAACCGCGAAAAACGCCGACGTCATTGTGAAAAACCGGCGAGACCTTGCCGTGCATCAGTCGCTTGGCATGGACGACCTTGCCGCCAAAGGCTTCGCCGATTGACTGGTGTCCAAGACAGACGCCCAGCAGCGGGATCTTGCCGGCAAATTCGCGGATGGCGGCAAGCGAAACGCCGGCCTGCGAAGGATTGCCCGGCCCCGGGGAAATGACGAGGCGATCGGGCGCGAGACGGGCGATTTCGGCCAGCGTGATCGCGTCGTTACGATAGACGCGGACGTCTTCGCCAAGTTCGCCGAAATACTGGACGAGGTTGTAGGTAAAGGAATCGTAGTTGTCGATCATGAGCAGCATGGCAGACCTCTCATTCAAAACGGGTATCGAGGCCGTTCTCGGCCAGTTCCGCCGCCCGCAGGACGGCACGCGCCTTGTTCTGAGTTTCCTGCCACTCCGAAGCCGGATCGGAATCGGCAACGATGCCGGCACCGGCCTGGACATGCAGCTTGCCATCCTTGACGAGCGCCGTGCGGATGGCGATCGCCAGATCCATGTCGCCATGAAAGCCGAGATACCCGACCGCGCCGGCGTAGATACCGCGCTTCACGGGTTCAAGCGCATCGATGATCTCCATCGCCCGCACCTTGGGCGCCCCCGAGACTGTTCCGGCGGGGAACGTCGCCTTGAGCACGTCAAGCGCATTGAGCCCCGGCTGCAGCTTGCCCTCGACGTTGGAGACGATGTGCATGACATGAGAGTAGCGCTCGATCGTCATGTTCTCGGTCAGTTTGACGCTGCCGGTCTTCGCCACGCGTCCGGCATCGTTGCGCCCGAGATCGAGCAACTGGACGTGTTCGGCGCGCTCCTTCTCATCAGCGAGCAACTCCGCCGCCAGCGCATTGTCCTCCTCGAACGAAGCTCCGCGACGACGCGTGCCGGCGATCGGCCGCACCGTCACCGTATCGCCCTCGAGCCGCACGAGAATCTCCGGCGACGCGCCGACGACATAAAAATCCTCGAAGTCGAAGTAGAACATGTAGGGCGACGGATTGAGCGAGCGCAAGGAACGGTAGAGCGCCAGCGGGCTCGCCGCAAAAGGCTTGCTCATGCGCTGGGAGAGGACGACTTGCATGATGTCGCCTTCGGTGATGTGATGCTTGGCCTTGACGACGGCCTGCTTGAACAGCGCCTCGCCGAAAGACGACACCGCCGGCGCCGACGGCCGGGTCGTTTCAGCCGGAATCTCGGCCGGTTCGCGCAAACGCGCGAGCAGCGCCTTGAGCCGCGCCTGCGCCTTCTGATAGGCTCCGGGCACGCCCGGCTCGGCATAGACAACCAGCGTCAACTTGCCCGACAGATTATCGACGACGGCGATTTCTTCAGACAGCAGCAGCACGATATCGGGCGTGCCCAGTTCGTCTTCCTTGGTCGTGCGCGTCAGCTTTTTCTCGATGTAGCGGACCGTGTCATAGCCGAAACAACCGACCAGTCCGCCGCAATAACGCGGCAATCCGGCCGACGGCGCGGCACGGAAGCGCTTCATGTAGCTTTCAATGAAATCGAGCGGATTGGTATCGTCCTCGCGTTCGGCGATACGGTTGCCGGTCAGCACCAGCACCTGGTGCCCCTGAACGACGATGCGCGTCGGGCTGGCGAGGCCGATGATCGAATAACGGCCAAAACGCTCGCCGCCCTGCACCGATTCGAGCAGATAGGTGTACGGGCCATTGGCCAGCTTGAGGTAAATCGACAGCGGCGTGTCGAGGTCGGCGAAGGTTTCGAGGGTGACAGGAATCCGGTTGTAGCCTTCAGCGGCCAACCGGTTGAAAACCGATTCAGACATGGGGTACTCCATTCACGGGTGCAACAAGAGAACGACCGGCACGCGTCAACGCGCCAGTACGGGACAGCGGTCTACTGGCAGGGTCGCCAGGGCCACGCCTCCGCCCAAAGTGCGGGCTCCAGATGCAGTTGGTGAACGGAATTCATTCGGTTAAATCAATGTGTCACAGGGGTTTTGACCATATCCGCGATATCACGGATGGATTCGACTATAGCATCACAGTCAAGTTCCTGTACATCCTTGTCCTCGTTGTACCCATACGGCAGAAGGAAGACAGGGCAACCGGCCGCACGCGCCGCAAGCGCGTCGTTGATCGAGTCGCCGACGAACAGCGTATCGCCCGGCACCACCCCGAGACGGCCGCAGGCCCAGACAAGCGGCATCGGATCGGGTTTGACGCGGGGCAGCAGATCGCCGCCGACGAGCACGTCGAAATACGAGGCCAGCCCGGTCTGTTCGAGCAGGGGCGCGATGAAGGCATCGCCCTTGTTGGTCACCACGCCCATCGGCACGCCCATCGCGCGGAACGCCGCCAGACCTTCGATGACGCCTGGATAGGCGCGGGCATTGCGGCCGTTCTCGCGAGCATAGTGACGCCGGAAACTTGCCACCGCTTCGGGCGGCGGCGGCGTTGGATCCTCGGCTACGCTCAGCGAGTTGGCGAGCACGCGCTTGACCAGGTTGGCAATACCACGGCCGACATACGCCCGGATCGATTCCAGCGGCAAGGGCGGACGCCCGAGGTCAGCGAGCATCGCGCAGGCGGCGGCGTGCAGATCGGGAATCGTGTCGATCAGTGTGCCGTCGAGATCGAACAGCACCGCGCGGACAGTCAGCACCGGACTCATGCCACCTCCGCAAGCGCCGAGCGGAAAGCCGCCACCACCGAGTCATAACCATGGGCATCCTCGGCACGACGGGCACCGTAAATGGCCGAGCCCGCGACAAAGGTATCGGCGCCGGCACGAGCGATGGCCGCGATGTTGTCCGGCTTGACGCCGCCGTCGATCTGCAGCCGGATCGTCCGGCCGGTCTCGCGCGCATGGGCGTCGATGCGCGCCCGCGCCTCGCTCAGCTTGCCGAGCGTCGCAGGAATGAACGCCTGTCCGCCGAAACCGGGATTGACGCCCATCAACAGGATCAGGTCAACCTTGTCCATGACATAGTCGAGATACGACAACGGCGTCGCCGGATTGAACACCAGCCCGGCCTGACAGCCCTGCTCGCGAATCAGCGACAGGCTGCGATCGACGTGGTCGGTGGCTTCGGGGTGAAAACTGATGACATTCGCACCGGCCTTGCCGAATTCTGGAATCAGCCGGTCGACCGGCTTGACCATCAGATGCACGTCGATCGTCGCCTCGGTCAGCGGCCGCAGCGCCGCGCAGACCATCGGCCCGACCGTCAGGTTGGGCACGTAGTGGTTGTCCATGACATCGAAGTGAATCCAGTCGGCACCCGAAGCGATCACATCGGTCACTTCGGCGCCAAGACGGGTGAAATCGGCAGAGAGGATACTGGGCGCTAGGAGGAACATGGCAGACGGTCCGGCGGAAAAATAAACGCGATTCTACCGCGTTTGCCCCCCCCGCTCGCCTGCCGATCTCTCAGCCAGACCCGTCATCGATCACCCTGGAGGCGGCGGCGCATCCCCCAGGAATTGTTGCGCATAGCGTTCATGGACTTTCTCGCGCCTGAAGACCTCGAACAATGCCGGATCAATATGCCCGGTCGCCGCCATGTTTTCCATGATGCGCATGGCTTTGTCGACGCTCATCGCCGGCTTGTACGGGCGGTCGCGCGCCGTCAACGCCTCGAAGATATCGGCGATACCCATGATGCGTGCCTGCACCGACATCTGATCGCCGCGCAAGCCCTTGGGATAGCCCTTGCCATCGATGCGCTCGTGGTGCCCGCCCGCATATTCGGGCACATGCCGCAGATGCTTCGGCCAGGGCAGCGATTCGAGCATGCGGATGCTCGCCACGACGTGGTGGTTGATGACTTCGCGCTCTTCCGCCGTGAGAGTTCCGGCGCGGATCGACAGATTCTCGATCTCGTTGTCGCTGAGAAAATCGGCGCGCTCGCCGGCCGGATTGACCCAGGAATAGCGTTTCGAGATCTCGCGCACACGCGCCTGCTCTTCCGGACTCATCGCCTCGCCACCGATATTGACGCGACGCAGGAAGGCGCGGTCCTCGTCGACGCGCGCCGACAACTCGCAAAACGCCTGCTCGGCCGCTGCGGCATCGCCGCCCTCGGCGACCGCACGCCAGCGCGCGATCTCGGCATCGCGCCGGACAAGTTCAAAGCGCGTGTCGATCAGACCGATACGGTCGACAATCGCCTCGAGCTTGGTCGCCTTGTCGACGACATGCACTGGCGTCGTCACCTTGCCGCAATCGTGCAGCATCGCCGCGATCTTGAGTTCGTAGCGATCCTGCTCGCTCAGCGAAAAATCGGCCAGCGGCCCGTCGCGCACGCTGTCGGCAGCGTCTGCGAGCATCATCGTCAGCGTCGGCACCCGCTGGCAATGCCCGCCGGTATACGGCGATTTTTCGTCGATGGCGAGGTTGATCAGGCTGATGAACGACTCGAACAGCATCTCCAGCTGAACCAGAAGCAAGCGGTTCGTCAGTGCCACCGCAGCCTGCGACGCCAGCGACTCGGCCAGATGCTGGTCGGCCAGCGAAAACTCGCGCACCGTGCCGGTCTCCGGGTCGATCGCGTTGATCAACTGGAGCACACCGATAATCTCGCGTTCATGGTTCTTCATCGGCACGGTCAGGAAGGACTTCGAGCGATAACCGGTCGACGCATCGAAACGGCGTGTGCCGGAAAAATCGAAGCCCGCCTCGGAATAGGCGTCGGCGATATTGACGGTGGCACCATGCACCGCTGAATACGCGGCCACCATCGAACTGTTTTCGGAGCCATCCTCGCGATACAGCGCCAGATCCTGGAACTGCGCCGAGATCGGCTGCCCGGTGGTACCGCCGAAAGCAATGCCGAGCGAATCGGTGCGCAGGATCGCGAAGCGCAGCGCGCGGCCGTCTTCGCGCATGCGGTAGAGCGTCCCGCCGTCGGCGTGCGTGATCGCCTTGGCCGCCAGAAGGATATTTTCGAGCAGGCGATCGATATTCCGCTCACTCGACAGCGACGCACCGATCGTGTTGAGTTGCTCGAAGCGATCGAGCAGGGTGTCTTGGCTGTCCATACAACGGGCTCCTATTTGATGCAGACCGCACGCACCTGTTTGATATCGGTGATGCCGGCAAGGACTTTCTCGATACCGTCCATCTTCAATGTGCGCATGCCTTCGCTGACGGCAGTCGTCAGCAGCTCGGCAACGCGCGCATGTTCCTGGATCTGCTTCTTGAGAGCGTCGCTGCCAATCAGCAATTCGTGCAAACCGATCCGGCCCTTGTAGCCGGAACCGCCGCAGGCATCACAGCCCTTGGCGCGTTGCAGGGTGAAGTGCCCGTCCTTGCCGAACTGCCGAACCCAGTCCCGATAGACCGCATCGGCAGCCACCTCCGGATCGGCCCGCCAATGTTCGGCGGCGGAGAGTTCCTCGCAGTATTCGTGCAGCAACTGGCGGATTTCGTCATCCGTCGGCACATAGGACTCCTTGCAGGCCGAGCACAGACGCTTGGCAAGCCGTTGGGCGAGGATGCCGAGCAACGCGTCGGCAAAGTTGAAGGGGTCCATGCCCATGTCAAGCAGTCGGTTGATCGATTCCGGCGCGCTGTTGGTGTGAAGCGTGGCAAACACCAGGTGGCCGGTCAGCGACGCCTCGATGCCGATCGACACCGTTTCCTTGTCACGCATTTCGCCGACCATGATGACATCAGGATCGGCACGGAGGAAGGCCCGCATGACCGTCGCGAAATCGAGACCGGCCTTCTTGTTCACCTGCACCTGGCGCAAACCCTTCTGCGTGATTTCGACGGGATCTTCCGCTGTCCAAATCTTCGTTTCGGGCGTGTTGATGTGATGCAGGATCGAATGCAAGGTCGTCGTCTTGCCCGACCCCGTCGGTCCGCAAACAAAAAAGAGGCCGTAGGGTTTGTTCACCGTTTCCTTGAGCCGTTCGAGATTGCCGGGCGCAACGCCGAGCTTTTCGAGCGGAATGGGTTCGCCGGCGGCCAGAATGCGCATGACAATATCTTCGACGCCGCCCGCCGACGGAATCGTCGCGACGCGCAACTCGATGTCGAGCGGTCCGAATTTCTTGAATTTGATCTTGCCGTCCTGCGGCTTGCGCTTCTCGGAAATATCGAGATCGCACATGATCTTGATCCGCGCCACCAGCGCGTTTCGATACGACGCGGGAATTTCGATATAGACGCCGAGCGTGCCGTCCTTGCGGAAGCGGATCTGCGTTTTCTCCTTGCCCGGACGCGGTTCGATGTGAATGTCCGAGGCCCCTTGCTGATAGGCTTCGACGATGATCTTGTTGACCAGCCTGACCAACTCGTTGTCGGCGGCGGCAGAAAGTTCATCCGAGGCGCCTGCTCCGATCTCGGCGTCTTCATCGTCGAGCCCCGAGAGCATCTCGCCGACCGACCCCATGTCCGACAGGGCGCCGAAGAACTGTTCAATCGCCTTGACGAACTCCGCGCAAGTGGTGACGCGATAACTGATCCGGCACTTGGGGAACACGTTGTTGGCAATGCGCGAGCTGCGGATGCGTTCGGGATCGAGCGTCAGCACGACGATGCCGTCGGAATTCTCCTCGATCGGCAACCAGGCATTGGCTTCGACATAATCACGCTTGAGATTCTTGAGCAGTTCCATCGGCTTGATCCGATCGATCTTGAACGGCTCGTAAGGTACGCCGAAAAACCGCGAAAGCGCGTCGCCGATGGCGGACAGCCGCACCTGGAATTCGGTGACGAGGACCTGTTCAAGATCGGCCGCCTGGCGACGCGCCGACCGTTGCGCCAAGTCCAGGTCGGCCGCGGAAATGATGCCGTCGGACACCAATGCGTCATACTTCGATTGTACGAAGGGGCGCGCCTTGAGCCGCTGGGTGAGCGCCACCGCGAGCGTTTGCGCCAGACTGTCGATCCCCTCCTCGGCCTCGGGCGGAAAGGGCGAGTCCGACAGCCGGTTGATCAACTGAATGACGCCAAGCAGTTCATGGCGGCCGGCATCGACGATCGGCGCCACCAACATCTGCTTGGAGCGATAGCCGGTACGGCGATCGACCTCCTTGAGGAAGTGCAAGCCGGCGCTGTACTGGCGAAGTTCGCCCTCGTCATAGACGTCGCGGAGATTCACACGCCGCTGCATGGTGGCAACATAACCGGCAATGCTCTGCTCGGTAATCGGCAAACGGATGTCCTTGAACGAATTGAGTCCGGTCTTGAGCTTGGAGACGATGCTCTGCCGATCCTCGCCGACGACATACAGCGTCAGGCGATCGCACTCGAACAAGCGACAGATGTCCGGCGACATCTCAAGCATGATTTCATCGACGTTATTGGTCGCATGAATCTTGTTGGTAACGACCTGCAGCGCCTTCAAGAAGGCCAGCCGGCGGTCAATTTCCACAGAGCCTGGAATTCCCATGGTTCACGCCAGAATAAGTATGCTGTTTTTATAAAGAGCGGTTGCCCGCTCGTCGCCCCACCTTTTGCTAAAACGACCCTGCGGATATCCCGCAGGGATTAGAACTCGAAGACATGATCATTCTGCAGCATCTGCGGGCAAACATGCCCGGCACAATCTGCGATTTCACTCATGATCAGATCGATCTGCCCCGGCTTCAGATGCGAGACATATACCTCCGGCGCCACCGTCATCCGGGCAAGTTCCTCGGCCAGCATGCTCGGACACAGATGCATGGATACCGCCGCGAGATTGCGCTCACGATTCGAAAATGCCGTTTCGATCAACAGATAGCGCAGGTTCTCGATCCGGTTAAGCAGCGGCCAGAAGGCATCGTTGACCGTCGTATCGCCGGTAAAAACGAGGCTGGCCGCCCCCGAATTCAGGTGATAGCCGACTGCCGGAACAGTATGCAAGGCGGGCATCGCCGTAATCATGCGCGATCCGAAATGCAGGGTTTCGCCGACGCTGATCGTCTGGTACTGCATCACCGGCCGGTCGCGAATCGAGATTTCGCTGAAATCCGGCCAGATGGCCCAATTGAAGATGTGGTTACGCAGGATATCCAGCGTCGGTGCGATCGCATGCACCGTAACCGGCGTTTCGCGCAAATCGGCAATCGAGTCAACCATCAGTGGCAACGCGGCAATGTGATCGAGGTGTGAATGGGTGACGAACACATGATCGATCTTGGCGAGTTCAGCCAGTGTCAGGTCGTCCACGCCGGTGCCTGCATCGATCAGGATGTCATCGTCCACCAGCATCGACGTCGTGCGCAGATGCTTCCCGCCAATGCCGCCATTACAACCGAGAATCCTGACTTTCATCACACTTCCTTTCTTGCGCTCCCGATCACTTGGTCTCGAAGGTCGTCACACCGTCCCAGGCCGCACCGGGCGGCTCCAACCGGTAACGTGCGACGCGATCGACGTAAAGCCGATAGAGAGAACACTCGGGATTCTGTTTCAGCAGAAATTCAAGTTGCGCGCCGGCGGCATCCCAATCCTGACGGCGATAATCGTCCAGCGCCTGATGCCACCGGGACAGCGTTTCAACAACCGTTGCGTCGACGTCACCGACAAGCCCCAGCGGCTCGAAAATCGCCACCGGCGCATCCTTGCCCTTGACGCGGACCCGATCGAGTTCCCGGTAAATGACGCCGTCGCACTGCGCCCGGGTCGTTTCGCTGACGATGATACCAACACCATATTGCTTGGTAATCCCCTCGAGACGGGAACCGAGATTGACCGCATCACCCATCACCGTATAGGACTTGCGCACGATCGAGCCCATGTCCCCGACCGTCATCGTGCCGGTATTGATGCCGACGCCGATATGCAGAACGGGCCATCCGCGCGCCTGAAAGGGCGCATCGAGCGAGCGCAGCGCCTTCTGCATTTCTAGCGCCGTCAGAACGGCACGGCACGCGTGCTCCGGATCGGCGACCGGCGCACCCCAAAAAGCCATGATGGCATCACCGATGTACTTGTCGAGGGTCCCGCGATTCTTCTGAACGATCTGCGTCATTGCGCCGAGATACTCGTTCATCAACTGGGTCAGTTCCTTGGAGTCGAGACCTTCCGAAATACTGGTAAAACCGCGCACATCGGAAAAAAGAACCGTCAGTTCTTCCTTCTTGCCTTCCATGCTGTAACGCTCCGGGTCTCGCGCCATCTCGTCAACCAGTTCGGGCGGCACATACTGGCCGAACAACTCGGTAAACTGCCGCTTGCTGCGCGACTCGACGAAATAGCCCCACGACATATTGAGCGCATAGAGTGACAGGATCAGCACGATCTGGGCCGCCAGCGGCAAGACCACCCCGGATGACCAGAGCATCACGTTGAGCGTCGTCACGCCGGCCAGAACGGCGAACGCCAGCAGACTCGCCCGCAACGGCGACAGGATCGGCAACAGCAGGCTCAAGAGTAGCGCCGTGACGGCCACCAGTACCGTGTCAACGCCGATTGCATAGGGCGGTTTCTGCGACAGCGTCCCATCAAGCATGCCGGCGATCAGGTTGGCATGGATCTCGACGCCCGGATAAGCACTGCCAACGGGTGTCGAGCGCAAATCCATGAGCCCGGGCGCCGTCGTACCGATCAATGCCACCCGGCCGCGCAACCGATCGGGCGCGAGACGTCCCCGCAGAACGTCGACCGCCGACAGGTAGGGGAAACTGCCTTGGCGGCCACGAAATGGAATCAGGGCCGCCACATTCTCGTCCACAGGAATGCGCAGCGTCCCTTTCGCCGTCGGCAGGTCGAGCCATTCGAGCCCGCCGTAATCGCCGCCGGTGGCGGGCCCATCCTCGGGAAACCCCGGCCAGATTGGCGGCTTGCCCAGCAGGCTGCGCACCACCGCCAGGGACAGCGACTCGTAATACTCGCCGTTATGCTCGACCAGCATCGGCACCCGTCGCGACACGCCATCGAAGTCGATCAGGGGATTGAAGTGTCCGGCTGCGGCAGCGCTTTTCTGGAATTCGGCGAGATTGGCGCCAAATCCATTCCATCGGGTGAAGGCGATCGGCCGTCCGGCGAACGCATCGGCAGCCAACGCCGGTGGCGGCAAAACACCGCTCTGGCGCGCATCGTCCGCATTGCTGAAGTAGTAACCCAGCACATTCGCATGTCCGCGCAGCGATTCGGCAAACTTCCGGTCATAGTCGAGCGAATCGCGCAGGCGCCCGAGCGACGACTTGAAGGCAAGATCGCCGCGCAACTCGCCGCCGGCGAGCGCGTCAAGCGAACGCAACCCGGAGCTATTGTCGGGCTCTGCGAAAACCACGTCAAAGCCGAGCACGGCAATACCGTACTCATCGAACAGGCGATCGACCAGCATCGCCATGGTGTTGCGGCTCCATGGCCAGCGCCCGACTTCCGCCAGGCTGCGCTCGTCGAGATCGATAATGACGACGCGATCGTCGACACCGCCCTCGGTCGTCAGACGCAAACGGGCATCGTAGATGAAGGCGTCGAGCGTATTGAGCAACGGAATCTGCACAACCTTCGCGGCATGAACCAGAAGCACCGCCCCGAAAAGCAAACCGAGGAAGATACGGACCAGATTTCTCCTCACCGCGCTCTCCTGACGCCGATCAACGCCAACGCCAACGCAACACTATTCGCGAAAATCATTGCTGCCTCCCAGACCCAAACGCCGGAAAAGGCCCGCCCAGCATCGGCGCGCGACGGTGGACCGCCCGACAACGCGGACGAGCGCTACCGAGACGTTGTCATGCCCCCCATTGGCGTTGGCGAGACGCACGAGTTCGGTCGCTGCCGTCTCGATATCGCCGGCACACCGAACCAGCGTCGCCGCGATCTCCGCATCCTCGAGCATGTCGTTCAGCCCGTCCGAACACAGCAGATAAACGTCGCCGGATACCACGCCAAGCGTGGCGATTTCCGGTTGCGCCCCGGTATCGACACCCAGTGCCCGCGTAATGATATGACGACGTCCGGCCGACCGCGCCGCCTGCGGCAACGACAAGCCCTGATCGATCTGATCCTGCAGCAGCGAATGATCGCGCGTCAGCAAGGAGAGCGCACCGTCACGCAAACGATAGAGTCGGGAATCGCCCAGATGTGCGAAGACCAGGCGATCGCCAAGAAAAGCCACCGCCACCAGCGTCGTGCCCATGCCCGCATACTGCGGCATCTGCCGGCCAGCCGTCAGGATGGCCTCGTTCGCTTCGGCAATGCGTTCCGCCATCCGGCCGCGCAGGCATCGTTCCTCGCTATCCCGATCCAGGCGCCGCCGCGACAAGTTCACCAGATCTTCTCGCAGACCTGCGGACAGGCATGCCACCGCCATCGCGCTGGCAACCTCGCCGGCACTGTGACCGCCGATGCCATCGGCAACGAACGCCAGGCCTTGCCCGGCATCAATGAAGACGGCATCTTCGTTATGCTCGCGCCGCAGACCGGTATCCGAACACGCCGCCATCTCAAACGACACGCCCGGCGCGGCGGTCACACTGCCGCGCTGGTTGGCGATTGAAGCACCGTCGATGGCGAATCCCGTTGCACGCATGCTGTCCTCGCTCGGACCTTTACCCCCACTCCCTCCGCGACGACCCGGCCGGAGAGTCATCCATCTATTCTGCATGCTTCTCCACGGGAAAGAAAGCATCCACTTGGGTGCCGCCATGTTCCACCGATGCGCTCAGGCGATGACGAAGGCTGACACGGAGGATCATTTGTCATTAGAATCGGCGCACGATCTCATCGGAGCCCCTCATGACCACCCCACGCGCGCTGCTTCTGCTAATGGCGCTCTCATTTTCGACGGCTGCGTTTGCCGCCAAGTGGACGCCCCTCCGCGGCGGCAAGGACGGCACGCGAATCGAAATCGACGCGGCCAGCCTGGTCCGTCTCGAAGAGGGGAAAGTCCGCCTCTGGTATCGCGAAACCTATGCAAGTCCAAGGCGCCCGGAATCTGAAGCGTACTCCTACACGCGCCTGACGACATTCGGCGAATTCCTGTGCGACAAGCGGCTCGCCGGCATCGTGCAGCAAAGCTATACGGCACTCGACGGAAGCGAAGTGAAGGCAGAAGGCTTCGATGCCGGAGAAGCGCGCCCGGTCGCGCCCGACTCCAGCCTCGAAGCGGTCCTCGCTTACGCCTGCCGGCCCAAGGCGAAGCCGGTCGTTGCTGCCCCGCCCCCTCCTCCACCCCCTCCGCCCGAGCCCGAACCCGTCAAGAAGAAAGGCGGCAAGAAAGGACAGGAGGAACCGGCACCGCATCCGCATTGGAGTTATGGCGGCGCCACGGGGCCGGAAAACTGGGGCGCCTTGAGCCAGGAATACGCACTCTGCCGGCAAGGGCAGCGCCAGTCTCCGATCGACATCCGCAAGACCATCAAGGCCGACCTTCCGCCAATCCAGTTCGCCTACAAGAGCATTCCGCTTTCGATCGTCGACAACGGCCACAGCATCAAGGTCGACACGCCCGACGCCGGTACGATCACGGTTGACGGCCAGACTTATTCGCTCGTGCAGTTCCACTTCCACAAGCCGAGCGAGGAAAAAATCAACGGCAAGACCTACGACCTGGTCGCCCACCTCGTGCACCAGTCGAAGGAGGGAAAGCTCGCCGTTGTCGCGGTATTGTTCGAAGCCGGAAAGAAGGAACATCCGCTGATCCGGGGCCTCTGGTCATACCTTCCGCTCGAGCAGGAAAAGCCGGTCGTCCGCAAGGATGTCGTCTTCGATCCGACCGACCTCCTGCCGGCGAAGCGTTCGTACTACACCTTCCTCGGTTCACTGACGACCCCGCCCTGCACCGAGGGCGTGCTCTGGCTGGTGCTCAAGACGCCGGTCCCGGTCTCGAAGGAACAAGTGGCCGGATTCGCGACGATCTACAAAAACAATGTCCGGCCGATCCAGCCGGTCAATGATCGCGTCATCAAGGAAGGGCACTGAGGATATCGGGCGATACCGGCAAAAGCCGGCATTGCCTGTCGCTCAATCTTCCTCGTGGAAGGCCTCTTCGCGCGTCTTGCGGAACGCCGGCAAGACGACCAGCGCCAGCGCCGCCGCCGACAGCGCCAGCAGCGTGGCACTGATCGGACGCGTAAGGAAGACGGTGAAATCGCCGCGCGAGAGCAACATGGCCCGCCGCAGATATTCCTCCATCATCGGCCCGAGAATGAAGCCGAGAAGCAGCGGCGCCGGTTCGCATTCGAGCTTGAAGAAGACATAGCCGAGCACGCCGAAGGCCGCCATCAGGTGGATGTCGAAAACACTGTTGCTGACCGAGAAAGCGCCGATCCCGCAGATCACGATGATGACCGGGAAAAGCAGGTGATACGGCACCGCCAACAGACGGACCCAGATACCGATCAGCGGCAGGTTGAGGATGACGAGCATGATGTTGCCGATCCACATCGACGTCACCATGCCCCAGAACAGCGCCGGCTGCTCGACCATCACCGAAGGTCCCGGCTGGATCCCCTGCATGATCATCGCGCCAGCCATCAGCGCCATGACGGCGTTCGACGGGATGCCGAGCGTCAGCATCGGAATGAACGAGGTCTGCGCCCCGGCGTTGTTCGCCGACTCGGGACCGGCAACGCCCTCGATGGCGCCGTTGCCGAAGGTTTCGGGATGCGGTGACAGCTTTTTCTCGAGCGAATACGAGGCGAATGAAGCCAGCATGGCGCCGCCGCCGGGCAGGATGCCGAGGATCGAGCCGAGCGCCGTGCCGCGGAAAATCGGCGCGATGATCCGCCGGATTTCGTCGCGCGTCGGCATCAGACTGCCGACACGGGGAATGCCGGCGGTACGCGCGCCCCCCGATTCGTGCTCAAGGTTGCGGACGATTTCGCCGATGCCGAAGAGGCCCATGGCGACGGCGACGAAGCTGATGCCTTCGGCGATCTGCGGCTGCTCGAACGTAAAGCGCGACAGGCCCGAATTGACATCGGTACCGACCAGCCCAAGCAGCAAACCGAGAATGATCATGCAGATCGCCTTGAGCAGCGAGCCGTGCGCGAGCACGACCGAAGCGACGAGGCCGAGCACCATCAGCGAAAAATACTCAGGAGGCCCGAAAGCCAGCGCGAAGGCTGACAGCGGCGTCGCAAACATCGCGATAAGCAAGGTGGCGATCGAGCCGGCAACGAAGGAGCCGACCGCCGAGGTCGTCAGGGCCGCACCGGCGCGGCCCTGACAGGCCATCTTGTAACCGTCCAGCGCGGTCACCACCGACGACGATTCACCCGGCAGATTGACGAGAATCGCTGTCGTCGAGCCTCCGTACTGCGCGCCGTAATAAATCCCGGCCAGCATGATCAGCGAGGACACCGGCGGCAGGCTGAAGGTCGCCGGCAGCAGCATCGCGATCGTCGCCACCGCGCCGAGGCCGGGCAGCACGCCGATCAGCGTGCCGAGCAGGACGCCGAAGAAACAGTAGAGCAGATTGGTCAGCGACAGTGCGGTCGAGAAACCGATGGCCAGATTGTTGAGGAGTTCCATGTGTCGTGCCTCCCTATTTGAGCCAGGTGCCGAAGCTCGACAACGGCAAGCCGAGCCCCTGGATGAAGATCAGGAAGCAGCACAGTGTCGTTCCCGCGGCCAGCGACAGTTGCGCCAGCAAACTGCCATTCCGGCTGGCGCGCGCCGCCACCAGCACGCTCGTAAATGTGACGGCGATGAAGCCCGCCTCCTCGACCAGCGCCCCGTACAGCACCGTCGCCGCAATCACCAGCAGCAAGGGCTTGAGCGCAACGCCGGTAATCCGGTCACGGCGCTTGGCGAGACAGGCGCGGACGACGAGGATGACGCCGAAAACCGCCAGCACCGCAGCCAGCACCATCGGGAAAAAGCCCGGCCCCATGCGCGTCGTCGTCCCGAACGGATAGTGACGGGCGATCGCCAGGACGGCGAGGCCGAAGGCAGCGAACATCACCCCCGACCAGAAATCCTTCTCGTTCTTGATCATCTGAACAATCTCCCGACTCAATCGACCCGGCGGCCGAGTCGCACCGCCGTCATGCCGGCAAGCATGTAGCGCTCTGGCGCCGGCATCACGATCACGCAATCATCATAAGGCGTGCGAACCTCCTCGCGGCCGTCGAGCGCGATCAGCGTCCCGGCCTTGGCGATCACCTGCATCGAGTCGATCGCATCGACAAACCGGAAGGCATCGCTGCGAATGGTAATCGCATCGGTGATGCGCACCGTCGTCTGCGGCGTCGCCACATCCGAAGCCGCCAACCCCGGGCAGACACCGGTCAGATCCAGGAAACGTCGCGACACCCGATGCGCAACCTCGACGCTTGCCCGTTCGAAATGGAAACCGCATTCGACGAGATAGCCCTGGCGTGGGCTCGCGTCGTCACTGAAATCGGCAAAATCGCGCAAGCGGCGCCCGGCGCTGTGCCCGGCGTCGATCACCACATACCCTGGCAGGCCAAGCCGGTGCGCGAAATCGAGACCGCCGCGCGTCGGCCCCGAAAGCCCCATCGCCGGACCCGGCGTATGCATCGAATGCAGGTCGAGCAGATAATCGACCGTCGCGAAAAAGCCGCGCATGGCCCGAGCCCGCGTCAGTTCGGCCGATTGGCGCGAACCGTCGAGCGTCGACACATCCCAGAGGCGATTGAAATCCTCGTCGATCCAGCGCGAGGCCTCGGGATGAGCGGGATCGAAGGAAGCGAAAGCCCCGACATTGGCAAACGACAAGCTGAGCTTGCCGCGTACCGGCCGCACCGCCTCGCGCAGCAGGGCGTCGACAGCCCAGGCACCGCAGATCTCGTTGCCATGTGTCAGCGCATTGATGCAGACGTGCGGACCGGCAATGCCGCTGTCAAAGGTGTGGACGTAATCAATGCCGGTATTGCCGGCGCGATAAGCGGACAGGTCGGGGGTATCGAGAAACATGGTCATCCGATGAGAAACGGGAGCACCGCGACCGCAGCAGGGCGGCCGTCGGCGGTGAAATTGAAAACGAATCGCCGTGCGCCGGAATGGCACACGGCAACGACGCGCTATTCCGTACGGATATTGGCGGCCTGGACGATCTGGCGGTACTTGCTGGTCTCGCCGTCGACGAACTTGGCAAAGTCCTTCGGCCCACGCACCGAGAGCACGACACCCGACTCGGTCAGCTTCTGCACGACCGACGGCGTCTTGAGCACCTCGACCAACTCCTTGTTGAGCCGCTGAACGATCGCATCCGGCGTCTTGACCGGCGCGAAGAAGCCCCACCAGATGCTCATGTCCAGCCCCTCGAGGCCCTTGGTCTCGGCCAGCGCCGGAACGTCGGGCAGAACTGCCGCGCGGCGCGGCTCGGTGACACCGTAAGCCTTGAGCTTGCCCGCCTTGACATGCTGCAACGACGACGACAACACGGTGATCGCCAGCGGGATCTGGTTGCCGAGCAGATCGGTCAGCATCGGACCGGCGCCCTTGTAGGGGACATGCTCCATGCTGATCTTGGCCTTCTGCTTGATCAGTTCGCCCGACAGATGCAGCGGTGTGCCGACACCGGACGATGCGAACGACAGCTTGTCGGGATTGGCCTTGGCATAGGCGAGAAGCTCAGCGGTATTTTTCGGAGCTGTACCGGGCGCGCCGACAAGAATCATCGGCTGCGTTCCGATCATCGTGATCGGCGCCAGATCCTTCTGTCCGTCATATTTGACCGACGGCGTCGTCAACTTGGCAATCGAGATTTCGCTGCCCGAGCCGAGCAGAAGCGTGTAACCATCGGCCGGCGAACGGATCGCCTTGGCGGCACCGATGGTGCCGGCCGCGCCGGCCGCGTTTTCGACCATCACCGGTTGGCCAAGGCGTTTGCTCAACTCCTCGGACACCGTGCGCGCGATCATGTCGTTGCTGCCGCCGGGGCTGTAGCAGACGATGACAGTGATCGGCTTGCTCGGGTAAACCTCGGCCTGGGCCGCAACGGAAAAGGCCGCCGCCAGCAGGGCCACGGAGGTACGGAAAAATGGCAGTTTCATGGGCTTCTCTCGCGAACAAAAATGACGTTAGGGAAAGCAACTATCAAGCCAGCGCCCGATTATAGAATGAGCGCGTCGTGGCGTGACTGCCAGATTGGCAGGCGGGGTTGCCAAAACGGCAACCCCTTGCATATGCCGTTTGACGCAAGCTTGCCGGCGACCGCGCGACTACGGCGAGGAATCGAGTTGTAATGGCGGCAACGGATGTTCGGCCAGGCATTGCCAGAACTGCTCGACCAGCCCCTTGGCGGGATGGCGATGGCGAAAACAACGCACCTCAAGCGGGATCTCATCGCCAACGACGCCAGCATGGACCAGGCGCCCGGCCGAAAGCGCAGCGACGACGAGCCGCTGCGGCAGCCAGGCCAGACCGACGCCCTGCTGCACCGGTTCCAGCAGCGCCTCGGCAAAATCGGCGACGAAGACACGGCGAAAGCGCGCCGCATCGCTGCGTCGGGCGAGATGCCAGTCGAGTACATTGCCCATCATCAGATTGCGGTGGTAGGCGAGCAAGGGCAAGGCCCGCGTCGCCGCTGACGCCAGTGGGAACAGCGGCCGTCCGGCCGCGTCGGGTTTGCAGACGGGAATCAGCCCCTCGCGGGCGACAACCAGGAATTCAAAGCTGCGCGCATCAAGACTGAGTCCGATCGCGGGATGGAAGAAACTGATCAGCACATCGGCGCCGCCTTCCTCGAGCAATAGCGCCATGTCATGCACCGACCCGGTGCTGATACGCACATGAATCGCGCCGACGCGCTGGCGCACCTGTTCGAGCATCGCCGGAATCGAGGTGTGCGCCAGGGTGCGACCGGTGGCAATGCTCAGCGTCTCTTCGCCGGCCATGGCGCGCGCCCGCAAACTGCCGCGGCTCTCCTCAAGCCGCGCCACAACTTCCTGAGCGGTCTTGAGAAACAGCCGCCCCTCCTCGGTCAGCGTCGCCGGATAGGTACCGCGATTGACGAGCGGCACTCCGACCCAGGATTCAAGCGCCTTGATCCGCCGACCGAAGGCCGGCAGGGTCACTTCACGCTCGTCGGCGGCCCGGGAAAAACTGCAGGTTTTGGCAAAGGCGACGAAGTCGTCCAGCCATTTGATTTGCATCGATCGGCTCCCTGTTCATTGCGACACGGCGACGACCGCGCGCGAGGCGACTAGCATACGCCGGAACCGACAAAAAAGAGCCGTCGCATGCCTGCGACGGCCCGTGAGACTGCGTTGCCGACGCAGCCCCTAGAGGAGCGACTTGACCAGGCGTCCCAGTTCGGACGGATTGCGCGTCACCGTGAAACCGCAGGACGCCATGATCTCAAGCTTTGCATCGGCCGTATCGGCCCCACCCGAAATCAGCGCGCCGGCATGGCCCATGCGCTTGCCCGGCGGAGCGGTGACGCCGGCGATGAAACCGACGACCGGCTTCTTCATGTGATCCTTGCACCAGAGCGCGGCATCCGCCTCGTCAGGACCTCCGATCTCGCCGATCATGATGACCGCATCGGTCTCGGGATCGTCGTTGAACATGCGCATGACATCGATGTGCTTGAGGCCGTTGATCGGATCACCACCGATGCCGACCGCCGACGACTGGCCGAGACCGAGTTCGGTCAGCATCGCCACCGCTTCGTAGGTCAGCGTCCCCGAGCGCGACACCACGCCAACGCGGCCACGCAGATGGATGTGGCCCGGCATGATGCCGATCTTGATTTCGTCCGGCGTGATCAATCCCGGACAGTTCGGACCCAGCAGCAGGGTTTCCTTGCCACCCGCCGCGACCTTGCGCTTCATGCGATTGCGCACTTCGAGCATGTCACGCACCGGAATGCCCTCGGTAATGCAAATCGCCATGTCGAGATCCGCCTCGACCGCTTCCCAGATCGCCGCCGCGGCACCCGCCGGCGGCACGTAGATGACCGACACAGTGGCGCCGGTGACGGCCGCCGCTTCCTTCACCGAGCCGAAGATCGGGATGTCGAAGATCGACTCACCGGCCTTCTTGGGATTGACGCCGGCAACAAAGCAGTTCTTACCATTGGCATATTCCTGGCACTTTTCGGTGTGGAACTGACCGACCTTGCCGGTAATGCCCTGGGTGATGACTTTGGTATCCTTATTGATGAGAATCGACATGTTGATGGCTCCCTTATCTGACTGCCGCGACGATCTTTTCGGCCGCTTCGGCCATCGTGTCCGCCGGAATGATCGGCAGCCCGGACTCCCGCAACAACTGCTTGCCGAGTTCCTCGTTCGTCCCTTTCATGCGCACCACCAGCGGCACCTTGAGCTGGGTCTGCCGCACCGCGGCCATGACGCCGTTGGCGATCGTGTCGCACTTCATGATGCCGCCGAAAATATTGACGAGAATGCCCTTGACGTTGTCGTTCTTGAGCATGATCTTGAAGGCTTCGGTCACTTTCTCGGCCGAAGCGCCACCGCCAACGTCGAGGAAGTTCGCCGGCTCGCCGCCGTACAGCTTGATCACGTCCATCGTCGCCATCGCCAGTCCGGCACCGTTCACCAGGCAACCGATGTTGCCATCCAGCGAAATGTAGGCGAGACCAAACTTCGAGGCCTCGATCTCGTTGGCATCCTCTTCGTCGAGATCGCGGTAGGCAAAGATGTCGGGAATGCGGTAGAGCGCGTTATCATCAAAGTTAAACTTCGCGTCCAGCGCCTTGATCGTGCCGTCGCCTTCGAGGATCAGCGGATTGATCTCCGCCAGCGACGCGTCGGTTTCCATGTAGCAGGCATACAAGCCCTTGAGCGCCGCCACCGCCTGCGCCACCGAGCCGGCCGGGATGCCGATGCCGGTCGCAAGTTGGGTCGCCTGGGCATCGCTGAGCCCGTCGATCGGATCGACATAGGCCGTGAGAATCTTCTCGGGAGAATGCAGGGCGACTTCCTCGATCTCCATGCCGCCTTCGGACGAGGCCATCACCGCGACCTTCTGCGTCTTGCGATCGGTCAGCACGGCAACATAGTATTCCTTGCGGATATCGGCGCCTTCCTCGACCAGCAGGCGCCGTACCTTCTGACCTTCAGGCCCGGTCTGGTGCGTCACCAACTGCATGCCGAGAATCTGACCAGCATGCTGGCGCACTTCGTCGAGCGAACGGGCGAGCTTGACGCCGCCGCCCTTGCCGCGCCCGCCGGCGTGGATCTGGGCCTTGACCACCCAGACCTTGCCGCCGAGCGATTCCGCCGCCTTGACGGCCTCATCGACCGACTGGCAGAACACCCCGCGCGGCACGACAACGCCAAACTTGCGCAGCAGCTCTTTCCCCTGATATTCGTGAATCTTCATGCGTCACCCTTATGGAATTGAGATGTCAGGCTACGACGTTACAGGCAGGGTTCCCTCCTGCCCATCCTTCTGAGCGCGGTACCAGCGCGGATAGATGCGCTGCACCACGTCGGAATCCAGACTCAAGGCGTGGCAACGATCGAGATGAAACGGCACCTGGTTGCCGTCCACCCGATCCTCGTGCTTCACCTGTCCGGCGAACGCCTGGAAGGCGGCCGTCGGCATCGCCATCAGGAGTTCGCTCACATGCGTACATCCCTGCGTACCGCCGTAGCGGTTTTTGACCTCCTTGACGAAGCCCTTGAACAGGTTGAGGCCAATGACTTCGCGATAATCCGGCATTTGTGCCGCACAGGTCCCCGGAAACGGTGTCGCATCGGCGCAGACGGCAACATCGAGCACGTTCATGCGGTGATCGATCGTCACGCGCACGCTAATGTCATGAACCGCATCGCCCGGCATGCGCAGATCGCCCTGAATATCGAAGGGCTGGTCCTTGGTATCGACGAGACGCCCCTCGATATCCCAAAGCTCGTCCGCCCGGCGGAAGCCCTGGAAAGTCATCGAGCGCTGATGAATGCGCGTCCGTTCGTTGGTTGGGGGAGGCAGCGGCATCGGTAAAACTCACACATCATTGACGTTATCGGCCAACCCGGCATCGATCCATTCGCACGACGCCAGACTGCCGGATCCAAGTACGACGGAAAAAAAGCATGTCCGTCGCGGGGTTTTGAGCGCGATTTTGCAAAAACGTTCAACGCCCGCACTGCGCCGTGTTCAGAAAGTGGCGATGACATCGCTGATGCCGGCCAACGCCGCATTCGCGCATAAAAAAACCCGCCGGGAGGACGGGTTTTCCGGACGGCCCGGCAGCGATGCCGACGACTCAGATACTGAACTGGTTGACCGACTTGTTCATGCGATCGACAAGTCCCGACAGCTTCATCGTCATCGACTCGGTCTGATTGACGACCGCCACGTTCTGCTCGGTCATCACCGCCACCTGCTCGACATTCTGCGCAAGTTGCGTCATCGCCATCTGTTGCTCGGAGGATGCATGCGAGATTTCGTTGACGCGCTGGATCGTGCCGTCCATCTCGCTCTTGATACGCTCAAGCGCTTCCTGCGCCGAATGCACCAGACTGACGCCTTCCTCGACCTGCGAGGCGCCCGCCCGCATGCCCTGAACCGCCTGGTTGGTCTCGGTCTGGATCAGCTCGATCATGCTGCTGATCTCCTGCGTCGCCTTGGCGGTGCGCTCGGCCAGCTTGCGCACCTCGTCGGCCACCACCGCGAAGCCACGCCCCTGTTCGCCGGCGCGCGCCGCCTCGATCGCGGCATTGAGCGCGAGCAGGTTGGTCTGGTCGGCGATCTCCTTGATGACGCCGGCAATCTGACTGATCTCGGCTGAACGCTGGCCGAGCGACTCGACCTGCCCGGCCGACGACTTGACCGTATCGGCCAGTGAGGTGATCGTTTCGCAGGCTTCACCCGAACGCTTCGCACCTTCATTCGAGACGCTTCCGGCACTTTCCGCCACATTCTTGGTCGAGCGCGCGTGTTCGGCAACTTCGCCGATCGACACCGTGACTTCCTCGACCGCTGCAGCGGCGGCCGAGGTCGCCTCACTTTGCTTCTTGGCGGACTCGTAGGCCACATGCATGCCGTTCTTGACTTCGCTCGTCGCGGTACTGACGTGCAAGGCCGTATCGGCCATGCCCTGCACGGTCGCCTGAACCGAGGAGACGAAGGTATCCATCTGGTTGATCATGTCGCCGATCAAGCCGGGACGATCCGACGTTATCCGCTTTTTGAGATTGCCGGAACACAGCAATTCTTCCTGCCAATTCACCACCGACTGGATATCTCGCACCAGGCCCGGCACATAGAAAAGGAGAAAATACAGAGCAAAAAATACGTTTGCCGCCATGACGGCTTCATGCAATCCGATCAGGTCGACCTTGAAGAAGGACTCCGACAGATCGATGCCCGCCAGCACCAGCGTCAGGATGGCCAGAACCCGCATCTGGGTGCGCAACGAAAGCAAGCCTGTCACGGCAGCGGAACGATTCTTCACCGCCTTACCATGCTTGATGACAAGGCTTTTGTCCCCGGCATTAATCTTCCGATACGCCGCGTCAGCGGCGGCGATTTCCGCCGGTGCCGGCCGGCTGCGCACCGACTGGTAACCGATGACCTGCCCGTTCTCACGCACCGGCGACGCATTCGCAACGACCCAGTAAAAGCCACCGTCCTTGCGCCGGTTCTTGACGATGCCGCGCCAGGGGCGCCCCGCCTTGAGGTCGCGCCACATATCGGCGAAAGCTGCTTCGGGCATATCGGGATGACGCACCATGTTATGCGGCTCGCCGATCATTTCCTCGCGGGAGAAACCGCTGACCGCGCAAAACGCCTCGTTGGCTTCGGTAATCTGGCCCTTAAGATCGGTGCGGGAGTAGATGAACTCGTTCTCGGGCAACAGTGTTTCAACATTAGTGACGGGAAGATTTTTTTTCATTTTTTCCTCGGCAGGATCTAGCTGACAGGTTGTAACCGAACATACCCCGGCGTTCGGAGCGCAAGTACGGGATTTCCATCGGTCATACTGCGCCAGGGCGTAGAATGCCATTTGATCTGCATCAATACAATCCCAAGCACAGAAAATGCAAGCAAATAAAGCGCCAGCCATTCGCTACACGATCACGCCATCCGATCCCAAAGCACACCGTTTCACTGTCTGCTGCGACATCCCGCGCCCGGCACCCAACGGACAGGAAATCGCCTTGCCGGCATGGATTCCCGGCAGCTATCTGATCCGTGACTTCGCCCGACACATCGTTGCGATCCGTGCCGAATCGGCGGGACAAGCGATCGCACTGACCCAACTCGACAAGCATAGCTGGCGTGCGGCGCCTGTCGGGGCGGACGCAACACTGAGCGTGATCTGCGAGATCCACGCCTGGGACCTGTCTGTGCGCGGCGCGCATCTCGACGAGACGCACGGCTTCTTCAACGGCACCAGCGTCTTCCTGCGTGTCCGTGGCCACGAAGATGCACCACACTGGGTCGACATCCGCCCGCCGCAGCACGCAGGCAACTGGCGCGTCGCCACCGGTCTGGAACCGGCGCGCGGTACGCCTGGCGCTGCACGGCGTCACGGCTTCGGAATCTATCGCGCCGACAACTACGACGAATTGATCGACCACCCCGTCGAAATGGGCACCTTCACCCTGGCCACTTTCAGCGCCGGTGGCGTCCCGCATGAAATTGCCATTACCGGGCAGCACGACGCCGACCTGGACCGGCTGACCGCCGATCTGCAGCGCATCTGCGACTGGCAGATCAACTTCTTCGGCAAACCGGCGCCGATGCGGCGCTACACCTTCCTGGTCACCGCCGTCGGCGAAGGCTACGGCGGACTCGAGCACCGCGCCTCGACCGCGCTGCTGTGCTCGCGCCGCGACCTGCCGTTCCGTGGCATGACCAGCATGACAGAGAGCTACCGCAGCTTTCTCGGACTCTGCAGTCACGAGTATTTCCACACCTGGAATGTCAAGCGCATCCGCCCGGCGGCGTTCACGCCCTATGACCTCGAGCGCGAAAACTACACCCGACTGCTCTGGGCGTTTGAAGGCATCACCTCGTACTATGATGACCTGGCCTTGCTGCGCAGCGGCGTCATCACGCTCGACGACTGGCTGGCGCTGCTGGCCAAAACGATCAGCAACGTCGCTCGCGGCCCCGGCCGCCTGCGCCAGTCGCTCGCCGATTCAAGCTTCAATGCCTGGAGCAAGTTCTACCGCCCCGACGACAACACGCCCAATGCGGTCGTCAGCTACTACGCCAAGGGAGCGCTCGTTGCACTGGCGCTCGATCTCACGCTGCGCGCCAAGACAGGCGGCCGCATTTCGCTTGACGACGTCATGAGAACCCTGTGGACGCGGCATGGATTGCCCGGCATCGGCGTTGATGAAGACGGCATCCGCCGGCTGGCTGAGGACCTCTCTGGTCACAGCCTGCGCCGATTCTTTGCCGATTTCGTTGATGGCACGAGCGAACTGCCGCTCGCGCGCCTGCTTGCCGAACACGGTATCCGGCTCGACTGGAACACCGCCAAGACGCCGTCGCTCGGCGTCAAGACGACGTCAGAAGGCGAGACGCTGCGACTTGCGCACGTCTATGACGGCGGCGCTGCGCATGCTGCGGGACTGGCTGCCGGCGACGTGCTGGTGGCCATCGACGGACTGCGCGTGACGCCCGCGACGCTGGAAGCGATGCTCGCCCGGCATCAGGCCGGCGAAGTCCTGCGCGTGCATGCCTTCCGACGTGACGAACTGCGCGAGATCACGCTCCGACTCGACGCCCCCGACCGAACCGACGCACGCCTCAGCGTCGCCCGACCGGGCACGGCCCGCGTCTGGCCGTGTGTGAAGGCGGCTCAGCGCCGCGCCTGAACGGCGCGCCAGAGCATCCCGCCAAGCAGGAGCGCGGCAAGAACGAGACTGACGAGCGAGGCCGCCCAAAAGCCGGCGACACCCATCGGCGCCGGCGAATGGAAAGCCAGCCACCAGCCACCGAACAGGCCGACGCCCCAGAAGCAGAAGAGGTGCACGAACATCGGCAGGAAGGTGATCTTGTAACCACGCAGCGCGAACGCCGCCACGGTCTGGACGGCGTCGAACAACTGATAGACAACGACATAGCCGATCAGCGAAAGCGCCACGGCGCGCACCGCCGGATCACTGGTATAGGCCATTACCAGCGGCACCTCGGCCAGCCACAGCACCCCGCCAAGCAAAGTCGCGAGCACGCTGGCGAGCGCCAATCCGGCGGCGATCGACACACGGGCGCGGCACCAGTCGCGCGCGCCGGCGGCAAGCCCGACCTGTGCCAGCGTCGCGATCGACACCGCCAGCGGCAGCATGTAACAGATCGCCGCCAGATTGGCGACGACCCGGTGCCCGGCCACCACTGGCGCACCGAGTTGCGCGACGAACAGCGAGGTCAGCGTGAAGGCCGAAATTTCGACAAAATTGGAAAAGCCCATCGGCAGGCCGAGGCGAACCAGCTCCCCCATCGCCTGCAGGCGCGGCGCCTGCCAGTTCTGCACCAACCGATAGGCGGCGAAGGCGCGTCCGCGCATCATGAAGACGGCGGCGCAGACGAGCGAGAACCAGCCGACCAGCACGTTGGAGATGGCGCAACCGATGACGCCGAGACCGGCCTGTGTTGCCAGCCACCACGCCAGACCACCGTGCAGCAACGTCCCGCCGAGCGAAATCAGCATGAGCGGACGAGGAGTGCCGAGTGCGTTGCTGAACGCATAGAAGGTGCGATAGAAGAGCGCCGCCGGGATGCCCCAGGCAAGCAGCCCCAGATAAGCCCGCGTCTTCGCCTCGACGCCGGCTTCGATCGCCGAAAGCTGCAGCAGGACATCCGGATGCTGGAGAAAGATGACGCCCGGCAGGGTCAGGATCAAGGCCAGCCAGAAGCACTGCTGCAGCGCGCCGGCAATCTCGCCATCGCGCCCGGCCCCCTTGAGATGCGACACCGTCGGCGAGACCGCCTGCAGGATGCCGGTCAGCGCAAATACCACGGCGACATAGATGCCGCTGCCAACCGCAGCCGCAGCGAGATCCTCGGTGCCGTGATGCCCAAGCAGGACAGTGTCGATGATCATCATGCCCATCGACGCGAGTTGCGCAATGAGCATCGGCACGGCATGCCAAAGTATTTCTCGGGATTGTTTCAGGAACATCGCTCTACGGCTCTGCTGCCGCTTCAACTCTGGAATTGCTTGCAGCGCGCCTGGAATACCGGGAGCATCACGAAGCGTTACAAACGCGCGCAAAGTCGGAACAGACCCGCCGCCGCCATCTTTTTATACTCGGAACCATCGATTTTCAATCCTCCAATGGTTCAGTCATGCAATCCTCGTATCTTATCAGTCATTCCCTCGAACTTCGCGTTGCCCTCTCCGTTGCCACCGCCGTCGTGCTGTTTGCCATCGTCCGATTGGCATTCTTCATCGATGAAAAGCTGACGAAACGGCAGGGCAGCCGCGACACGCGCGAGACGCCCAACCAGCAGCCGGCCCTGACGACCGCCTGCGCCGCCGCGGCTCGCTAAAGCAGTTCCGTATCCTCGTGCCGGTACGCCGGACTGCAACAGCATAAAAGGCGTAGCGGCCCGGACGTCGCCGCCTCGACGCAATGTGGCGTCCCCGGCGGAATCAGCACCGTGTCACCGGGCGCGATCGAAAACCGCGCCTCGCCCAGTGTCATCCAGCCCTCCCCCGCCGTCACGTGATAGAGTTCCTCGCTGCGCCGATGACAATGGCGCAACGTCGCCGCCCCGGGTGCAACCAAAGCTTCAGCCAGGCTCTGTTGAGCGTTGCCATGCACGGCCGGGTGCATCAGTTCGCGGATTTCCGATCCGTCGAGCGTCCTGTACGCCGGAATATCGTCGTACCGGGTTCGCATCCTAGACCAGCCGGACCGACAATTCGCCGAGCCCGGCAATGCCGCCCTCAAGCACATCGCCGCGCACAACTGCCGACACGCCGGACGGCGTTCCGGTAAAGATCAGATCGCCCGGCTTCAGCGCGATGTAGCTCGACAGGTTGGCAATGATTTCCGGCACTTTCCAGGTCATCTGGGCAAGATCGCCGCGCTGCCGAAAGTCACCGTTCACCTTCATCCAGATGGCGCCGGCCACCGGGTGGCCGCATTTGCCCACCGGACTGATCGCACCGATCGGACCGCCCTGGTCCATCCCCTTGCCCATCTCCCACGGCTGCCCCTTCTGTTTGGCCAGGGCCTGCAGGTCGCGGCGCGTCAGGTCGAAGCCGACGGCATAGCCAAAGACATGGTCAAGCGCCTTATCGACGGGAATATCGCGCCCACCGACGCCGATCGCCACGACCAGTTCGATTTCATGCTGGTAGTTCTCGGTCTTGGGCGGATAGGCCACATCGCCGCCTCCCGGCACCAGCGCATCCACCGGCTTGCTGAAGAAGAACGGCGGATTGCGTCCATCGCCGCCCATTTCAGCGACGTGATCGGCATAGTTCTGCCCAACGCAATACACCCGACGCACCGGAAACACGGCCTCACTACCAACCACCGGAACCACGATCTGCGCCGCCGGCGTAAAAACGAATGTCATAGCACCTCCTGAATTTGGTCAAACCGGATTATCGATATCGACAAGCTCACACGCCAAACCGCATGCTTCCGCCAGATGATCGGCCAGCGCCTGAACACCGAAGCGTTCGGTCGCGTGATGACCGGCAGCAAGATACGCGACACCGGACTCGCGCGCCAGCAGAACCTGCGGTTCGGAAATTTCACCGGACAGGAAAGCATCGACCCCGAGCGCAAGCGCCGGTTCAAAAAATCCCTGCGCCCCACCGGAGCACCAGGCGACGCGTCGCAGCGGCCGCGCGCCATCACCGATGACGAGCGGCACGCGCCCGAGTTCCGCCTCGACCCGGGCGGCAAACGCCGCGACCGTCTCGGGCGCCGGCATTTGCCCGATCCAGCCGAGATCCTGATCACCGAAGCGCCCCTCGGGCAACAGACCGAAGCGCGCCGCCAATTGCGCGTTGTTGCCGAACACCGGATGGGCATCGAGCGGCAGATGGTAGCCAAACAAGCTGATGTCATGGCGCAGCAGCGACTGCAGGCGGGCCTTGCGCACACCGGTCACCCGCCCATCCTCGCCGCGCCAGAACCAGCCGTGATGCACGATGATCGCATCGGCATCACGGGCGATGGCGGCGTCGATCAACGCCTGGCTGGCGGAAACACCGAGCACGACGCGGCGCACCTCGGCGCGTCCTTCCACTTGCAGGCCGTTTGGGCAATAATCCCGATAGCGCGCCGGCTCCAGCAAGCCATCAAGATAGCGGGTCAGTTCGTCACGTCTCATTTCGTCGTCCTTCGATGTCGTCCTACATGCGCAAACTCTGGCTGATTTTTGCACAAACTGTCACGGTAAGTCTCGCCGTCCTTTTCGTCATATCCACGCTCAAGCCGGAATGGCTCGGCAAAGCACCGGCCCCCTCGCTGCATAGCATCGCCGTGCAGGAAGCCGCCCCCGGCGCGCCGCCGGCCGCCAGCTACCGCGACGCCGCCCGACGCGCACTGCCGGCGGTCGTGCACATCTTCACCTCGCAAAAAATCCGCCAGCCCAAGCACCCGCTGCTCGACGACCCGATCCTCCGGCACTTTTTCGGTGAGCGCAGCGAACCGCGCGAACAGCGCAGCGCCGGACTCGGTTCGGGCGTCATCGTCAGCAGCGAAGGCTACATCCTGACCAACTACCACGTCGTCGAAGCGGCCGACCAGATCGAGGTCGCCCTGCATGACGGCAGCACCCAACCCGCGCGCCTTGTCGGCGGCGACCCGGAATCCGATCTCGCGGTACTGCGCATCGAAGCGGACAAGAAAGGCCGCGAATTGCCGGCCATCACCCTCGGCCAGATGGAAAACCTGCTCGTCGGCGATGTCGTCCTGGCGATCGGCAATCCCTTCGGCGTCGGCCAGACGGTAACGATGGGCATCGTCTCGGCGCTCGGCCGTTCGCATCTCGGCATCAACACCTTCGAGAACTTCATCCAGACCGACGCCGCCGTCAACCCCGGCAACTCGGGCGGCGCGCTCGTCGACAGCCGCGGCAACCTCGTCGGCATCAACACCGCGATCTATTCACGTTCGGGCGGCTCGCTCGGCATCGGTTTCGCCATTCCGATCTCAATCGCGCGCAACGTCATGGAACAGATCATCAAGACCGGCTCGGTCACGCGTGGCTGGATCGGCGTCGAAGCCCAGGAAATCACGCCTGAACTCGCCGAGACCTTTGGCCTCGCCGACACCGACGGCGCGCTGATCGCCGGCGTCCAGCGCGGCAGCCCCGCCGATCTTGGCGGCATCCGCCCGGGCGACATCCTGCTCGCCGTCAACGGCAAACCGGTCAAGGACCCGCAGGTGATGCTCGACCTGATTGCCGGGCAGACGCCGGGCGAGACGGTTCCGTTCAAATTGCGCCGCCAGAAGAACATCGTCGAGCCGACGCTGCGTATCGGCAAGCGCCCGGCGCCACCGCGCGAGCGGGACTAGTCGGTCGTACGCTCCGACTCGCCCGGCAAGGCAGGAAGCTCGCTGGTCCGCGGCTGGCTGACAAAGCGCGCGAGGAAAACCCCGAGTTCGAACAGCAGGCAGAGCGGCACCGCCAGGAGCAGTTGCGAGACCACGTCGGGCGGCGTGAAGATCGCCCCGATGACGAAGGCACCGACGATGACGTAGGGCCGCCATTCCTTGAGCGTCTTGATTTCGACGACCCCCATCTTGACGAGCACGATGACCACCACCGGCACTTCGAACGTGATGCCGAAGGCGATGAAGGTACTCATGACAAACGAGAGATACTTCTCGATATCGGTCATCCAGGCGACGCCGTCCGGCGCGATCTTGGCCATGAAGCCGAACACCGTCGGAAACACCAGCAGATAGGCAAACGCCATGCCGACGAAAAAGAGAAAGACGCTGGCAGCGACGAGCGGCAGCGCCAACCGTTTTTCATGCGCGTACAAACCCGGCGCGACGAAGGCCCAGGCCTGGTACAGCACGTACGGCAAGGCGATCAGGAAGGCGACCATCAGCGCCACCTTCATCGGCACGAGGAAAACGCCGACGACATCGGTCGCGATCATCTGCCCGCCCTTGGGCAAGGAGGCGAGCAAAGGCTGGGCGAGCAGAGCGTACAGTTCCTTGGCCCAAGGGAAAAGGCAAAGGAAGACGATGAGGATCGCCAGCAACGCCCGGATCAGCCGGTCGCGCAGCTCGATCAGGTGCGACATGAAGGATTCTTCGGGCGCGTTCATGCTTTCGGCGTTGTTTCGCCCGGCGCAGCTGCCTGATCGGTCGTTGCGACCGCAGGGGCAACCGCTTCGGGCGGCGTTTCAGACACCTGCTCGACGTTCGACTGAAGCTTGGCGAGTTCAGTCTGCGTGCTGTCGACCACCTCGCCGACCGACTGCTCGACCGACTGGATGCCCTCTTTCATGCTGCGCTCGAAGGCGTGCGCCGACGCCTGCATGTCGGCCTGCAGGCGCTTGAGTTCGTCGAGCTGGATCTCGCGGCTGATGTCCGACTTGACGTCATTGACATAGCGCTGCAGACGCCCGAACAGCAGCCCGGCCGTGCGCGCCACCTTGGGCAGGCGCTCGGGGCCGATCACCACGAGGGCGACGATGGCAATGACCATCAGTTCGGAAAAGCCGACGTCAAACATGTTCTTGGCAGATTTTCAAACGAGGTTCAGGCCGGCAGGCAAACGCCCGCCGACTGCGAACGACGATCACGACTTGGTCTTTTCGCGGACCTCGCCCTCGATCGTCTGGCCGCCGGTCACCTGTTGCGGCGGAGCGGCGTCGGCCGGCTTGTCTTCGGCCGACTTCATGCCTTCCTTGAAGCCCTTGACCGCACCACCGAGGTCCTCGCCGATGTTGCGCAGTTTCTTGGTGCCGAACACCAAGAGGACGATGAGCAGAACGATAAGCCAATGCCAGATACTGAACGAACCCATGACTGTCTCCTTAATTCCGTTTGAGCATCGGGCCGACCGGCTCCGGTCCGCCGACGACATGCGCATGCAAATGCGGCACTTCCTGCTGACCGATCCGGCCCGAATTGATGATGACACGGCAGCCATCCGGACTGCCGTTCTCGCTCGCCAGCCGGTGCGCCACGGCAAGCACGCGGCCCAGCGCCGGCTCATCGGCGACGCCGACATCGGCCAGCGACGCGATATGATGCTTGGGTATCACCAGGATATGCACCGGACGCGCCGGATTGATGTCGTGGAAGGCATAGACGAGATCATCCTCGTACACCTTGCGCGAGGGAATCTCGCCGCGCACGATCCTGCAGAAGAGGCAATTATCCATGTTCGCTCACTTGGCCGTTCTGGAATTTTTCTCGGCGATCCCCGAGGTGCCCTCGCGACGCTGGAGTTCGTTGAGCACGTCGTCGATGCTGAGGTCGCAGAACGTCAGCAGCGCCATCACGTGATAGATGAGGTCGGCCGATTCATAGACGATATTGCCGGCGACACCATCCTTGGCCGCCATGATCAGCTCGGCACTTTCCTCGCCGATTTTCTTGAGGATTGAATCGGGGCCCTTGGCGAACAGCTTCGCCGTATAGGACGTCGAGGGATCGGCACTGCGCCGCGACACCAGCGTTTCTTCGAGCCGGGCCAGAATGTCTTGATCAGTCATTTCGCGTAAATATCCTTCGGGTCTTTCAGCACCGGATCGACCGGCACCCAGTGATCGCCCTGCAATTCGAGGAAGAAGCAGCTCTCCCGGCCTGTATGACAGGCGATGCCGCCAACCTGTTCGACCGCAAGCAGCAACACGTCGCCGTCACAATCGGCACGCACCGACTTCAGCTTCTGGACATGCCCGGATTCCTCACCCTTGCGCCAAAGACGCTGGCGCGAGCGCGACCAGTATACCGCGTAGCCGCAGCGCAACGACTCCTGCAAGGATTCGCGGTTCATCCAGGCGAACATCACGACCCGCCCGCTGGCTTCGTCCTGCGCGATCGCCGGAATCATGCCTGCGGCATCCCACTTGAGGGCGTCGAGCCACGGCAGGCTCGGATCGAGATCGCTCATCGGCGGGCCCTCCAGTCACTACGTGACATCCTCCCCGAGGGAGGGGGAGCGCCTTCTTCGGACGGCCGGGCGACGGCGCTCACAAGCGCACCTCGATGCCCTGCTCGCGCATGAACGTCTTGGCCTGACGCACGGTGTATTCGCCGAAATGAAAGATACTGGCGGCCAGCACCGCATCGGCGCCGCCGATCGAGACGCCCTCGGCCAGATGCTGCAGATTGCCGACGCCGCCGCTGGCGATCACCGGAATGTCGACGGCATCAGAGACTGCGCGCGTCAGCGGCAGGTCGAAGCCGTTTTTGGTGCCGTCGCGATCCATGCTGGTCAGCAGGATTTCGCCAGCGCCCAGTTCCTGCGCGCGGCGCGCCCAAACCACGGCATCGATGCCGGTCGGCTTGCGTCCGCCGTGAGTGAAGACTTCCCAGCGCCCCGGCGCCACCTGCTTGGCGTCGATGGCGACAACGATGCACTGGTTACCGACCTTGGCCGACGCTTCGGCAACGAGGTCCGGATTGTTGATCGCCGCGGTGTTCATGCTGACCTTGTCGGCCCCGGCGTTGAGCAGGCGACGCACATCGGCGACGCAGCGCACGCCGCCGCCGACGGTCAGCGGAATGAAGACCTGCGACGCACAGGCTTCGACGATGTTCAGGATGATGTCGCGCTGATCGCTCGACGCCGTGATGTCGAGGAAGGTGACCTCGTCGGCCCCCTGCTCGTCATAACGCCGGGCGATCTCGACCGGATCGCCGGCATCGCGCAAATCGACAAAGTTGGTGCCCTTGACGACCCGACCGGCGGTCACATCAAGGCAAGGAATGATACGTTTGGCCAGACCCAAGGCGTTAACCGCGCTTTCTTCCGATGCAGGAATGCTAGAGAAATCAGGATTGCGACAAGCGATCCGCCTCGACCTGTGCCGCAGCGAAATCCAGCGTGCCGTCATAGATGGCGCGCCCGGCAATGGTCGCCTGGATGCCCTCGCTCTCGACCTCGCACAGCTTGCGGATGTCCTCGAGACTGGAGAAACCGCCGCTGGCGATCACCGGCACGCGCAAGGCCTGCGCCAGCTTGACGGTGGCATCGATATTGATGCCGGTAAGCATGCCGTCGCGCCCGATGTCGGTATAAATGATGCCCTCGACGCCATAGTCCTCGCATTTCTTTGCCAGGTCGATGACGTCATGGCCGGTAAGCTTTGACCAGCCATCGACGGCGACCTTGCCGTCCTTGGCATCGAGCCCGACGATGATCTGCCCCGGAAAGGCGCTGCAGGCATCGTGCAGGAACCCTGGATTCTTCACCGCCGCCGTGCCGATGATGACGTAGCTGATGCCGTTGTCGAGGATGCGCTCGATCGTATCGAGGTCACGAATGCCGCCGCCCAACTGGATCGGGATCTCATCGCCAATCGCCTCGACGATTTCGCGGATGGCCCGCTCATTTTTCTGTTTGCCGGCGAACGCGCCATTGAGATCGACCACGTGCAAGCGTCGTGCGCCCTGTTCGAGCCAATGCGCGGCCTGCTCGCCAGGCGAGTTCGAAAAAACCGTGGCATCGTCCATGAGACCCTGCTTGAGGCGGACGCACTGTCCGTCCTTGAGGTCAATCGCGGGAATGATCAGCATGTTTTAAAACAAATGGTTGAGGGAAAAGGGTGGGAAAAGCGCGTCGCGCACTCCGGATCAGGGCTGCCAACGGACGAAGTTGGACAACAGGGTGAGGCCGGCGTGGGCGCTTTTCTCCGGATGACATTGAATGGCGAAGATATTATCCCGCGCCACCGCGCTGGTAAAGGGGATGCCATAGCCGGTCTGCCCGGCGACGCAGGCAGGATCGACCGGATCGACATAATAGCTATGCACGAAATAGAAGCGCGCACCGTCGTCGATGCCGGACCACAAGGGGTGCGCCCGCACCTGAGCGACCTCGTTCCAGCCCATGTGCGGCACCTTGAGCTTCTCGCCGGCAGGCCCTTTCATGCGATCGGCCGGAAAACGCCGAACGGGACCGGCAAAGACGCCGAGCCCATCGACATCGCCTTCCTCGCTATGGTCGAAAAGCATCTGCAAACCGATGCAGATGCCAAGGAAAGGCTTGCTACGTGCAGCTTCGATGACAGTATCACGCAAGCCACGGGCATCGAGTTCGCGCATGCAGTCCGGCATCGCGCCCTGCCCGGGAAAAACGACGCGTTCGGCCGCCGCAACGACTGCCGGATCGGCGGAAACAACGACTTCGCGGCCATCCGCTACCTTCGCAATCGCCTGCCAGACCGAACGCAGATTCCCCATGCCGTAATCGACAACGGCAATCGTTGCAGCCCCCATCAAAGCGCTCCCTTGGTCGACGGAACGCTGCCGGCTGCCCGCTCGTCGGCCTCGACGGCCATGCGCAGGGCGCGCCCAAAGGCCTTGAAGACCGTCTCGGCCTGGTGGTGGGCGTTTTCGCCACGCAAATTGTCGATATGCACGGTCATCAAGGCGTGATTGACGAGGCCCTGGAAAAATTCACGCACGAGATCGACATCGAAGGCACCGACGAGTGCACGCGTGAAATCGACCGAGAACACCAGACCCGGCCGTCCCGACAGATCGATGACCACGCGCGAGAGCGCCTCGTCGAGCGGCACATACGCGTGCCCGTAACGGCGAATCCCCTTCTTGTCGCCCAACGCCTTGGCCAGCGCCTGGCCCAGCGTGATGCCGATGTCCTCAACGGTGTGATGCGCGTCGATATGCAGATCGCCCCGCGCCTCGACCTCGAGATCGATCATGCCATGACGCGCCACCTGGTCGAGCATGTGATCGAGAAAAGGCACACCGGTGGCGAAACGCCCGCGTCCGCTCCCGTCCAGATCGACACGTACCGTCACCTGGGTTTCCAGGGTATTTCTGCTGATTTCAGCCTGCCGCATGCGCACCTCGACGCCAGAGTCATACCGACGAACCGCCGGGCACGACAGGCGCCCACCCGGTTCGCATCAATTCATTGAGTCCGCATGATACCATTTCATGCTTGCAAAGCAGCGAAACCGCCGTAAACACCGCCACTTCCCGGATCACCATGAGCCACTTCTGGAGCCCTCTCGTTCATCAGCTGACGCCGTATGTTCCCGGCGAGCAACCCAAGCTCACCGACCTCGTCAAGCTCAACACCAACGAAAACCCGTACCCGCCGTCGCCGCACGTCGTCGAGGCGATCCAGGCCGAACTCGGCGGCGATGCCGCCCGCCTGCGCCTGTATCCCGACCCCAACGCCGACCAGCTGCGCGCAGCCATTGCCGCGCACTTCGCCGACTGCGACATCAATCCGGCGCACATCTTTGTCGGCAACGGCTCCGACGAAGTGCTTGCCCACGTTTTCATGGGCCTGCTCTGCCACGGCCGTCCGGTGCTGATGCCGGACATCAGCTACAGCTTCTATCCGGTCTATTGCGGCCTCTACGGCATCGAGCACCGCGCCGTTCCGCTCGGCGATGCGTTTGACATCCGCATCGACGACTATCGGCAGGACAACGGCGGCATCATCATCGCCAACCCGAATGCGCCGACGGGCCAACTCCTGCCGCTGGCCGACATCGAACGCCTGGCGACGCAACACGCGAACTCGCCCGTGGTGATCGACGAAGCCTATATCGACTTCGCCAACGATCCGGTGCCGACCGCGATCGGCCTCGTCAACCGCCACCCCAACCTGCTCGTCGTGCGCACGCTATCAAAATCGCACGCCCTCGCCGGTCTGCGCGTCGGCTATGCGATCGGTCAGCCGGCGCTGATCGAGGCGCTTGAGCGCATCAAGAACAGCTTCAACTCCTACCCGCTCGACCGTCTTGCCCTCGTTGCGGCGACCGCCGCAATGAACGACCGAGCACATCTCGACACCACCCGCCGTGCCGTCATGGCCAGCCGGCAGTGGCTGACGGAAGCAATGACGGCGCTGGGGTTCGACGTACTGCCCTCGGCAGCCAACTTCATCTTTGCCCGCCACCCGCAGCGCGATGCGGCACAACTGGCGGCGGCATTGCGCGAACAACGCATTATCGTCCGTCATTTCAAGGCGGCGCGCATCGACCAGCATCTGCGCATCAGCATCGGCACCGACCTGCAGTGTCGCGCCCTTGTTGATGCGTTGAAATCGATCCTCAATCCCTGAATTTTTCACAGAAGGTACTGGCATCATGACAACAGAGACCATTCAAGCGGTTGACGCGGCGATCCGCTCGCGCCACTCGATCCGCCGTTTCCTCCCCAACCCGGTGCCCCAGGAGGCCTTGCGCGAGTTGCTCGAACTCGCTTCCTGCGCGCCGTCCGGCACCAACATCCAGCCCTGGCGCGTGTACGCGCTGGCCGGCAAGGAAAAGGAAGCACTGTCGACAGCCATCATGGAACGCTTCGTCCGCGGCGAAACCGACGGCGGTCGCGAACTCGACTATTACCCGAAGGAGTGGGTCGAGCCCTGGCTGTCGCGCCGTCGCAAGTGCGGCCTCGGCCTCTATAGCCTGCTTGGCATCACCAAAGGCGATAACGAGCGCATGAAGGTGCAGACGGGACGCAACTTCCAGTTCTTCGACGCGCCGGTCGGCATGATCTTCACGCTCGACAACCGGCTTGGCAAGGGCATGCTCGTCGACTGCGGCATGTTCATGGGCAACCTGATGGTCGCCGCCCGGGCGCGCGGCATCGACACCTGCGTGCAAGCGTTCTTCGCCGACTACCACAAGACGATCCGGGCAACGCTGGGCATCCCCGACAACGAAATCGTCTACTGCGGCATGGCGCTCGGCTACGCCGACCCGAACGCCCCGGAAAATACGCTGGTGACGGAGCGCGAGCCGGTCGAGGGTTTCACCGACTTCCGCGGATTCTGACCCCTCGCATCAACGAAAAAGGGGCGCTTCGGCGCCCCTTTTCTTTTGTCCGCGACGACTTATCAGAGCGCGCAGATTTTTTCAGCAAACGCCTCGACGCGTGACCAGTCGGTAAATTCAACGACCACCGTCGGATCGGTCGGCCCCTTGGTCATCCACATGATGAAACGAATCATCAAGCGATCGAAGAAGCGGTAGCGCGGATAATCGAGCTTGCCGGCGAAGACATCGACAAGCGTCGGCGCCCACGGCGTCCGTTTGAAGAACTTGCGCACATAAGGATTGGTCTCGGCCCGGTTTTTTTCCGGCTTGCGGGCGACGATATTCACCGAGAAGAAAGCCGTCGGCATCGACTGCAAGCGATCGAAATGCTTCCGGATGAAAGCGAACACCTGCGGCTGGTGCTTGCCGTAGCGAATCCGCGCGCCGATCACCACTTTGTCGAAACGCTCGAGCGCCACGGTCGCCGCATCGTCGATCGAAACCAGTGTGGCTTCCTGTCCGGCAGCGACAATCCGCTGCTGCACGCGCTGGCAGATCCGCAGCGTCTGCCCGTCAGTCGTCGAATAGAGGATCAGGACGCCAGCCACGACCTAGTCTCCGGGCGCATCCGTCAGCCGGTATTCGGCCGAACGCGCGTGCGCCGGCAAGCCCTCGCCGTGCGCCAGCGTCGATGCGATCCGACCAAGTTTTTGTGCGGCCTGCGCCGACACGCGGATCAGGCTGCTGCGCTTCTGGAAGTCGTAAACGCCAAGCGGCGACGAGAACCGGGCGCTGCCGGACGTCGGCAGCACATGGTTCGGCCCGGCACAGTAATCGCCGAGCGACTCGGACGTATACGGACCGATGAAAATGGCACCGGCATGACGAATCCGATCCACCCATGCTTCCGCATCGGCAATCGACAACTCGAGGTGTTCGGGGGCGATACGGTTGGCGATCGCGCACGCTTCATCGAGATCGCGCACCGCAATCAGCGCCCCGCGCGCCGCCAGAGACGCCCGGATAACCGCCTGGCGCGGCATCGTCGGCAACAGGCGATCGATCGACGCCGCCACCCGGTCGAGATAATCGGCGTCGGGGCAGAGCAGGATCGACTGCGCCATTTCGTCGTGTTCAGCCTGCGAAAAGAGATCCATCGCCACCCAGTCGGGATCGGTCGAGCCATCGCAGATCACGAGGATCTCGGACGGACCGGCGACCATGTCGATACCGACAATGCCGAAGACGCGACGCTTGGCCGCTGCCACGTAGGCATTGCCGGGACCGACGATCTTGTCCACGCGCGGAATCGTCTGCGTACCATAGGCAAGCGCAGCCACCGCCTGCGCGCCGCCGATACAGAAGACCCGATCGACGCCGGCCAGTGCGGCCGCCGCCAGCACCAGCGGATTGCGTTCGCCGCCGGGCGTCGGCACGACCATGACGAGTTCGCCGACCCCGGCCACCTTGGCGGGAATCGCGTTCATCAACACCGACGAGGGATAGGAAGCCTTGCCGCCGGGAACGTAGAGACCGACGCGATCGAGTGGGGTGACCTTCTGTCCGAGCAAGGAACCATCGACGTCCTCGTACTGCCAGCTCTGCAGCGGTTGGTGTTCGTGATAGCTGCGCACGCGCGCCGCCGCCGCCTCGAGGGCCTCGCGCTGGACGGCCGGCAAGCCGTCGAGCGCTTGCAGCAAGGTCTCGTGCGACAGTTCGAGATCGCCGGGCGAAGTCACCTCGACACGATCGAAACGGCGTGTGTAATCGAGCACGGCCGCGTCGCCGCGCGCCTTGACGTCGGCGAGAATCGCCGCTACTGCGGCATCGACGTCAGCATTCTGCGCGGTCTCGAAAGCCAGCAGGGCCTCGAGTTGCGCCTCGAAGTCGGCATCGCGACTGGAGAGACGCCGGATCGTCATCAGGCCCCCACAACGCCAGCGATCGCGTCCAGGATCGGGACGATACGCTCGCGCTTGAGCTTGAGTGCCGCCTGATTGACGATCAGGCGCGACGAAATGTCGATGATGTGCTCGACCGCGACGAGATTGTTCGCCTTCAGCGTACCGCCGGTCGAGACGAGGTCGACGATGGCGTCGGCGAGACCGGCGAGCGGCGCCAGTTCCATCGAACCGTAGAGTTTGATCAGATCGACGTGCACACCTTTGGCGGCAAAGTGATCGCGGGCGATATTGATGTACTTGGTCGCGATCTTCAGACGCGCGCCCTGGCGCACGGCACGCTCGTAGTCAAAACCGGCGGGGATCGCCACCATCATCCGGCATTTGGCGATCTTGAGGTCGAGCGGCTGATACAGACCCTCGCCACCGTGCTCGATGAGCACGTCCTTGCCGGCGACGCCGATATCGGCAGCACCATATTGCACGTAGGTCGGCGCATCGGTGGCACGCACGATGACGACGCGGACATCCGGGCGATTGGTCGGAATGATCAGCTTGCGCGAGGTTTCCGGATTCTCGAGCGGTTCGATGCCGGCGGCCGCCAGCAGCGGCAGGGTTTCCTCAAAAATGCGGCCCTTCGACAGGGCGATCGTAATGCCATCCACGGCAATGTCCTCTTAGCGAAATTCTGTCAATCGGCGATTCTAGCGCACCCGCCGAACCTGCGCCCCGAGCCGGGCCAGTTTCTCCTCGATCCGCTCGTAACCGCGATCGAGGTGGTAGATCCGTTCGATCAAGGTCTCGCCCTGCGCCACCAACCCGGCGATCACAAGACTCGCCGAAGCGCGCAGATCGGTCGCCATCACGGTCGCCCCGTTCAGGCAGGGCTTGCCGGTAACCACGGCATTGTTGCCGTCGATGCGGATATCGGCGCCCAGGCGGATCAGCTCGACGGCGTGCATGAAGCGGTTCTCGAAGATCGTCTCGCGAATCACCGCCGTTCCTTCGGCGACGCTGTTGATCGCCATGAACTGGGCCTGCATGTCGGTCGGAAACGCCGGATAAGGTTCGGTACGGATACTCACGGCCTTGAGTCGCGCCGGCGCCTTGAGACCGATGGCATCGGACTCGACGCGAATCTCGCACCCGGCTTCACGCAACTTGGCCAGCACGGCATCGAGATAATCGGCCGAGGTCCCGGTCAAGCGGACATTGCCGCCCGTCGCCGCCGCCGCGCAAAGATAGGTGCCGGTCTCGATGCGATCCGGCATGATTGAATGCGTGGCACCATGCAAGCGCTCGACGCCCTCGATGACGATCCGGTCGGTACCGGCACCGCTGATGCGTGCGCCCATGGCAATCAGGCAGTTGGCGAGATCGACGACCTCCGGTTCGCGTGCGGCGTTTTCGATCACCGTCTTGCCGTCGGCAAGCACCGCCGCCATCATCAGGTTCTCGGTGCCGGTGACGGTCACCATGTCGGTGACGATCCGGGCGCCCTTTAGCCGTTTCGCACGCGCCTGCACATAACCTTGCTCAACGCTGATTTCGGCGCCCATCGCCTGCAGACCCTTGATATGCTGGTCCACCGGCCGGGCACCAATGGCGCAACCGCCCGGCAAGGACACCCGCGCCTCGCCACAGCGCGCCACCAGCGCCCCGAGAACGAGGATCGACGCACGCATGGTCTTGACCATTTCATAGGGGGCCACCAGTTGCGTAATGCTGCGCGCCTCGAGCACCAGTCCTTCGTTGCCGTCGAGCGTGACGCCCACCCCCATCTGTGCGATCAGGCGCAGCATCGTCGAGATGTCGTTGAGATGCGGAACGTTGCGGAGGTAAAGCGGCTCGGACGTCAGCAGACTGGCGCACAGAATCGGCAGGGCCGCATTCTTGGCCCCGGAGATGGCGACCTCGCCACCCAGCGCGGCACCGCCGCAAACAAGCAGCTTATCCACGCGCAGCGCTCCACTCGTCCGGCGTCATCGTCTGCATCTGCAGCGAATGCAGTTCGCCGCTATCGAAATAGGGCTTGAGCAAGGCATTGACCATCTGCTGCCGCTGAACGCGGCTCTTGCCGACAAAGTGCGAGCTGACGATCAGCGCCTTCGGATAGTTTTCATCACCCTGCACGCTCAGCCCCTCGCAGGGCAGGCCGTCAGCAATAATTTTCTGGACTTGTTCAGGACTCATGGATCTTAATACCTCAATTTGTAACCGCGACGCAGCATGGAGTAGGTTCCCCATGCCACGGCGCACAGACAAGCAAGCGCCACTGCCAGGCTCTTCTCCGGCGCCGCATCGGAAACACCAAAGAAACCGTAGCGAAAACCGTCGATCAGGTAGAACACCGGGTTAAAGTGCGACACCTGTTGCCAGAACCACGGCAAGGAATGAATCGAATAGAACACGCCGGACAGCATCGTCAGCGGCATGATCAGGAAATTCTGGAAGCTCGCCAGTTGATCGAACTTGTCGGCCCAGATGCCGGCCACGATCCCGAGCGATCCCATGAGCGCACCGCCGACGACAGCGAACACCAGAATCCAGAGCGGCGCCGCCAGCGTCAGCGGCGCAAACCAGGCGGTCACCATCAGCACGCCGATACCGACCATCAGGCCGCGCAATACCGCCGCAGCCATGTAGGCGAAAAAGAATTCGGCATGCGATATCGGCGGCAACAGGACGAACACGATATTGCCGGTCACCTTCGACTGGATCAGGCTCGACGAACTGTTGGCAAAGGCGTTCTGCAGAACCGACATCATGACGAGTCCGGGAATCAGGAAGGCGGTGTAGCGCACGCCATTGACCTGCACCTGCGCATCGAGCACATGCGAGAAAATCAGGAGATAAAGCAGCGCCGTCAGCACCGGCGCGGCAATCGTCTGGAAACTGACTTTCCAGAAACGCAGCACTTCCTTGATCAGCAGGGTGCGAAAGCCGGTCATTGCAATTCCCCGGCCGTCGCTGATTTTCCGCCCTGCATGACGCTGACGAACACGTCTTCGAGATCGGTCTGCGCCAACTGCATGTCTTCGATGACGCCCCCGGCGGCGCGAACACCGGCCAGAACGGCCTCAACCTCGGCAAAATTCTCGAGCCGAATCATCCAGCGACCGTCGGCACCGGTCGCCTTGGCCGCGAACGGCGCCGGCAAGGCTGCATTGCCGCCGATTCGCAGCGTCAGCGTATGGCCTGAATAGCGCGCCAGGAGATTATGCGTGGAGTCGAGCGCGACCAGCCGCCCCTGCTTGAGCATGGCAATGCGGCCACACAAGGCTTCGGCCTCCTCGAGATAATGCGTGGTCAGGATGACGGTATGCCCGTCCTGATTCAGCCGCCGGATGAACTGCCAAAGACTCTGTCGCAACTCAACATCGACGCCAGCAGTCGGCTCGTCGAGAACGATGACCGGCGGCCGATGGACAAGCGCCTGGGCGACCAGCACCCGCCGCTTCATGCCGCCGGACAAACGCCGCATATTGGTCTCGGCCTTGGCGGTCAGATCAAGCGCATCAAGGATCTCGTCGATCCAGTCGTCGTTATTCCGAATTCCGTAATAACCGGACTGGAAGCGCAAAGTTTCGCGCACGCTGAAAAAGGGGTCGAACACCAATTCCTGAGGAACGACGCCCAACTGCCGCCGCGCCTGACGATAATCGCCAATGACATCGTGCCCGAGAATCGACAGCCGCCCGGCGGTCGGCCGGACGAGACCAGCAAGACAGGAAATCAGCGTCGTTTTCCCGGCGCCGTTCGGGCCGAGCAAGCCGAAAAACTCCCCCTCGGCAATCTCCAGCGAAACGCCGTCAAGCGCGCGCAGGCCCGGAAAATCCTTGACGACCTGTTCGATGGAAACGGCAGTGCCCATGCTGACCGACGACCTGCGTCCGCCACTCAGGCGAGCGGCAGGGCTTCAAAAACGCCGTACAACTTGGCCTGGCTGACCATGCTTGCCGGCAGTCCGGCAATGCGCAAGGCGACGCCGTTCTCCTTGCCGGTCCGCAACCAGGCAAAAACGACGGCCAACGCAGACGCATCGGTTTCCGTCACCGCAGACAAATCGATCCGCAAATCCGCCGCCTTTTCCGACGCGCGCAAAAGACCACGCCCTGCTTCAAGCAGGGCGGTCGCATTGCCGTTCAACATGACCCCAGACACCGCCAGGGCATTAGCATTTCGTTCAATCATTTTTTGCCGGATTCCAACTGCTTGTTCTTGTTGACCAGCATCTGGATCAGCCCATCAACCCCGTTGGCGCGGACCTCCTGATTGAAGGTATCGCGATAGTTGCTGACCAGACTGACGCCGGCGACGACCACGTCGTAGATCTTCCACCCATTGTTATCCTGGCGCTCCACCGAATAATCGAGCTGGATCGGCTTGTTGCCCGGCTGGACGATTTCGGTCTTGACGACAACATCGGTGTCACCGGCCTGCATTTTGGTCGGCTTGTAGCGAACGGTCTGATCGCGATAGCTGGTCAGCGCGTTCGAATAGGTGCGCACCAGCAAAGTCTTGAATTCCTCAGTCAGACGCTTTTTCTGGTCCGGATTGGCCTTGTTCCAGTCACGGCCCATCGCCAGCGCGGTCATGCGCTGGAAATTGAAATTCGGCAGCACCTTGACTTCGACGAGTTCGATCGCCTTCTTGGTGTTGCCGTTCTGGATGTCCTTGTCGTGACGAACGATGGTGAGCACCTCGTCGGTGATCTTCTTGACCAACGCATCCGGCGACTCTTCCTGGGCAAACGCCGTCACCGAAATCAGCGCAGCGAACAAAAACGAAACCAGCGACTTCATCACATTCCTTAAATTACGCGGGAGGCCGCCCAGCGGCCTCCCTGAAAAGGGGGAGAAACAACCCGTCTTACTGATCGATATCGCGGCGCCGCTTCTGCAGATACGCGTCACGAATATAGGTGTACTTATCGAACGCCGCCTGCTCGACAACCTTGTCAGCCGGCAACAGGCTGGCGCGCAGATCAACCAGACGAATGCCAACCAGGGAATTGCGCAAGGCCACATCGTCGACATAACGCACGGGATCGGCGGCCCAATCCACGCCCCAGCCGAAGGTGTCACGCGTGGTTCTCGGCCCAAGGATCGGCCAGTAGAAATAGGGGCCCTCACCAACGCCCCAGACGGCGAGCGTCTGGCCAAAATCTTCGGAGCGCTTGTCCAGTCCCATTTCGCTGGCAACGTCAAACACGCCGCCGATGCCGATGGTCGTATTGACCAGGAACCGCCCCGCATCGGACAGCCCCTCTCCCCCTTTGCCCTGCAGGAAGCTGTTGATTGACGTCCAGAAATCCGTCAGATTGCCGAAGAAATTACCGATACCGGCCTTCACCGGCAAGGGCGCCGCGGCGTCGTAGCCCTGCGCGACCGGCTTCAGCACGATATCGACCGTTTCATTGACCTTGAACATCGCACGATTGAATCCCTCGTAGGGATCGTTGGGATTCTCGGCAGCAAAGGCGCCGCCACCGCACAGCAACGTCGCGACAAACGCCGCCGAACGCAAGTTTCTTCCCCAATGAGCTTTCACGTCGAATCCCTTCCTCGTCTGAAAATCGGTCACTTCTTGTCCGGCCCCTCGGAAGCCTTGCTGAACATGAACTGACTGATCAGTTTTTCCAACACCACCGCTGACTGCGTCTTGGCAAACGTATCACCGGACTTGAGCATCTTTTCGTCGCCGCCGGCATCAAGACCAATGTACTGCTCGCCCAGCAAACCCGCCGTCAGGATCGACGCAAACGTATCCTTGGGGAAGCGGAAGCGGCTATCGATCTTCATCGTCACAACGGCTTCGTAGCTTTCCGAATCAAATCCGATCTCGGTAACGCGACCGACGACAACGCCGGCGCTCTTCACGGGACCGCGCACCTTCAAGCCACCGATGTTATCAAACTTGGCTGTCAGCTGGTAAGTCTCGGCAAAATTCGCCGACGACACGTTGCCAACGCGCAACGCCAGGAACAGCAGTGCGGCAAAACCGATCAGAACAAAAAAACCGACCCAAAGATCCATCAACTTACGACTCATTACATCCCCCGGAACATGAAGGAGGTCAACACGAAATCCAGCGCCAGAATGGCCAGCGCCGAATATACGACGGTTCTCTTGATCGACGACGAGACGCCTTCGGCCGTTGGCGTGGCATCATAGCCCTCGAAAACGGCAATCAAGGAAACCGCAACCCCAAAGACAAAACTCTTGACGATTCCGTTCCACACATCGAAACGAAAATCCACCGACCCCTGCATCTGCGACCAGAACGCCCCTTCATCAACACCGATGAAGACGACCCCGACGAGATAGCCACCGAAAACCCCCACCGTCGAAAAAAGGGCGCTCAACAACGGCATCGACAGGACCCCGCCCCAGAACCGCGGGGCAACGACCCGTGCAATCGGATTGACCGCCATCATATCCATCGCGGTCAATTGCTCGGTCGCCTTCATCAAGCCGATTTCAGCCGTGATCGACGACCCCGCTCGCGAAGCAAACAAGAGCGCCGAAACCACGGGACCAAGCTCACGCGTCAGCGACAAGGCCACCAGCACCCCAAGCGCTTCCGACGAACCGTAGCGCTGCAAAGTTTCGTACCCCTGCAAACCGAGCACCATTCCGATGAACAGACCCGACACGAGGATGATCAGCAGCGACTGAAAACCGGAAAAATAGATTTCGCGCAGCGTCAGATTCAACCGCCGGAAAGACTGCCCGGAATACGCCAGCAACATGACGAAAAACCGCGCGGCGAAACCCAGACGCTGCAAGCCGTTGTTCACACGTCGCCCGACCCCTCTGGCCAGCGCAACAAACACGGAAACAACCCGCTCAGCCATTCGCCCTCTCCCGCATCAACTCACCAGCAAAGGGATCTGCCGGATAATGGAAATGAACCGGGCCGTCGGCCTCGCCGAAAACAAACTGATGTACAAACGGATCTTCCGACGCGCGGATCGCCTCTGGCGTCCCCTGCGCGACGATCTGGCCGTCGGACACGAAATAGACGTAGTCAACGATCTGCAGCGCCTCCTGCACGTCGTGCGTCACGAGCAAGGTCGTTGCCCCAAGCGCGTCATTCAGCTTGCGAATCAATTGCCCGATCACACCCATAGAAATCGGATCGAGACCGGCAAACGGCTCGTCATACATGATCAGCATCGGGTCGAGCGCGATCGCGCGCGCCAGCGCAACCCGGCGCGCCATGCCGCCAGAAAGTTCCGACGGCATCAGGTGATGCGCGCCACGCAAGCCAACCGCGTTGAGCTTCATCAATACCATATCGCGGATGAGCTCTTCCGACAGATCGGTGTGCTCGCGCAACAAGTAGGCCACATTGTCGAAAACGGAGATGTCGGTAAACAAGGCGCCAAACTGGAACAACATGCCCATACGCCGCCGCATGGCATAAAGCTCGTTATGGCTCATTCCCGGCACCGACTGACCGTCGACGAACAGGGTCCCGCTCGTTGGCCGCAACTGACCGCCGATCAAGCGCAGCAACGTTGTCTTGCCGCAACCGGAATTACCCATGATAGCGACCAGCTTGCCCCGGGGGATCTCCATATTGATCCCCTTGAGAATGGCCCGGTCGTCATAGGAAAAATTAAGCTCGGTGATACTCACCAATGTATCGGATGACACGAAAGCTTCCCATTTCAAAACAGCAGGCTATTATACCCGAAGGCATTTCCAGTCGTGATACCTCGCATGATAAATGTGAAATAATGCATACGTCCTTAAGACGACCAAAATCGGAATGCCAAGGCAATGAACGATAAAGGAATACGGTCAAGCACAGTCAACGAAGCAGGGGCTCCTGGACCGAGAAGCCATTCGCCCGGTCCGTTGCCGCGTGGCATGGAATACGCCTTTAAAACGAATAATCAATGACATACATCGCAAACTTCGGCCTGCGCGAACCGCCATTTCTGGCGGAGATGTCTCCCGCTTTCTTCTTTCCGGGCGGAAAACGCGGCGCCACGCTCGAAGCACTGATCTACGCGGTCACTCACGACGAAGGCATCGTCAAGGTCAGCGGAACAGAAGGCAGCGGAAAAAGCTGCCTGTGCCGAATGCTGGCCGGGCGATTACCGGCATCGGTTCAAGCCGTCTGCCTGACAGATTCATCGCAGACATCCGAGGGCGCCCTTTCGATTATCGCCGAGACCCTCGAAGCCTCTCTTTCGCCCGATCGAAAAACGCCAATTTTCAAGACGTTGCAAGAACGACTGAACAACATCCGCACGGCAGGACGCCGAGCCGTCGTTCTCATTGACGATGCGCACACCATGCCGATTGAAACGCTGAGCACAATCGGACGACTTGCCATCCCGGAAGCCGGCCAGGAGCGACTCCTTCATATTGTTCTGTTCGGCCAAAGCGCACTCGACAATCGCTTACGCAGCCCGGAGCTGCGCTGGCTGCGCGAACGAATCACCCACAATTTCGCTCTCGACCCGCTGTCGCGCCAAGAGGTTGAAGAGTACCTGGCCTTCCGCCTGCGCACGGCGGGTTTCCGCGGACAAGCGCTTTTCACCCCTGCAGCAAACGAACTGATCAGCCAGGCAAGCGACGGATTGATCGGAAACATCAACACGCTGGCCGACAAGGCCTTGCAGGCAGCCGCCTCCGAGAGTCTCCAGCAAGTCGACCGCCAACACGTCGAAGCATTTGTGCCAGCCGACCGCATCGCCGAACGACAAATCCAGCGGCCAAAACGCAACAAGGCGACCACCCTCGCAATTTTCGGCGCTTTGATTATTGGTCTCGGCGCGGCTTTCACCCTGAATCGGAACACCCCGACCACCCCGGAGACGACCAGCGCCCGCACGCCTCAGACAAACACCGAAACACCGGCCCCCACCACAGAAAACAGGTTTTTCTCTCTCAGCCCTCCGCCGCCGGCCCCCATCAGCCGACTTGATACGCTGATCACCGAAACAGAACGCTGGCTGCAAGAAGTGCCAGATTCACACTTCGTCATCCAATTGCTGAGAACCGACGCCAGCGAGAGCGACCGCATTGAAGACTTCCTCGACAACGACATCGGGGAACTCGACGCAGCGCAAGTCCGCGTCTACCGCTCCCGACTCAGCGGCCAGGACCGTCTCGGCGTCATTTATGGCGACTTCCCGAGCAGGAATGCAGCCCAGAAGGAATTGCAGCGACTTAATCGGGGGAGATCCGGGAGCCCCTATTACATTCGCCCGACCAGCAAGCTCAAATAAAAAAAATTTGAAAAACCTGTAAGATCAGACAGTATGTCTCTATAGGTCAGACAATAATCTGGTGCTAGGATCCCCGTCGCCAACACTATTTAAGGGCGAAGGGAAGATCATGGCACGAAGAATTGGCGCGGCAATATCGACAATTTTGCTAATGTCATGCGCCACACCAGACAGGCATGGCACGGTTCCCAAGTCCCCATTCGGCGCCGAACAAAGCCCTTCAAGAAGCCCCATTGCGTCCTTTGCTCAGCGTGACGCTCCCCCGCCCAAGCCACTTCAGGAAGAGCGCGCCGAAACCTACAGCGTCGTCGTCAACAACATCGCGGCACAAGACCTCCTGTTCTCACTGGCCCGCGACGCCAAGATCAACATTGACATTCATCCGGGCATCAGCGGCGCGGTGACGCTGCATGCGATCAACCAGACCCTGCCTCAACTGCTCAAACGCATCGCCCGGCAAATCGACATGCGCCACGAACTCGACGGCGGCACGCTGACGATCGTTCCGGACACGCCGTTCCTCAAGACATACAAGGTTGACCACGTAAACATGACGCGCGACACGGCCGGCACCGTCGCCGTAACGACCCAAGTTGCTTCGGGCACCACTGCTGCCAGCGCCGGCAGCCTCGGTGTTCCGGTCGCCGGCAGAGACTCAGAGAAAAGCGAGTATCGACCTGACATGCGCCGTCATTGACGCTGCAGCCCTGCAACTCGTGCCACACGCGTTGGCGCGGCGCCACCACCTGCTTCCCGTCCACTACGACCCGTCGCGGCAACACCTGACGATTGCCGTTCGCGACAGCAACGATCTTGTCGCGCTCGATGCCATCGCCTTGCTGCACGATGGACGACTGGAAATCGACACGCTATTGGCAGGGGAAACGGACATCGATCGCGCAATCGACCGCGCTTACGGCCACGAACTGGCAATCGACGGCATTCTCTATGAACTCGAGACAGAAGAAGCAGATGCCCGATCGCACCAAGGGGCACCAGCACAATCGAAACAGCCGATCATTCGACTCATTGACGCCATATTGACCGATGCCGTCAGACAGGAAGCCTCTGACATTCATTTTGAACCCGAGCCCGGATTTCTCCGTATCCGCTATCGTATCGACGGCTTGCTCAGACAAATCCGGTCTGTCCACAAGACTCACTGGCCGGCAATGAACGTCCGGCTGAAAGTGCTGGCCGGAATGAACATCGCCGAAACACGGACGCCCCAGGATGGACACATTCCCTTCTTCATAAACGGTCGGCAGATCGATCTGCGCGCCTCGGTCCTGCCCACCCTCCACGGCGAGAACATCGTCTTGCGCATATTCGACCACCGGCGCGGACTTCCCTCGCTGCACGAACTCGGACTGCCACAGCATCACCGCCGCGAGATCGAACGGATGCCCTCATGCAGGCACGCGAGGCGCTCGTCGGTTTCGCAGCAACCTATCGCGACACTCGTGAATCGCCATCGGCTCGCGAAACTCAATCGTTCGGCTACATGCCATGCCCGAACACTGACAACGACGGCGTTTCCGACATGAACTGCGGATCGCTCCTGGTCTCGGTGCTTGGCCGCCTGCCCTGGAAGACCCTGGATCTGCCGAATTTTCGCGACAGCGCCGGTGAGTGTCTTTGGTATGCGATCAGCGGACGCGCAAAAAACAGCCCCAAAACATATCAACTCAACTGGGATACCCAAGGTCAATTACTCGTCCAGGACATCGCAGGAAAACTGCAGCACGACACTGACCCTCACACCCGTCCGCTTGCCGTCGTCATTGCACCGGGTCGGCCGCTGTCCGGACAGGAATTGCGACGTACGCGCAGCAGCGAGCAATGCGCCGACATCGGCGCGCCGGACGAACATCTCGAAGGCATAGACAGCCGCTGGTATTCCAGTACGCATACCGGCGACCTCGTGATCACGATCGGCGACAACGCCAAATTCAACGACCGGGCTGTCTGGCTCAACGCAACGGACATTTTCGATCGCATCAAGCGGCGAAAGGATTTCAAAGCCGATATCGACACCATGATGGACGACGTCGCCGCCTACCTCGAAGCACTTCCCTTGGACCGATTGCCCGTGCCGTCGAAGACGCAAAAGGGCGTCGCCCTGTTGATCGACAATTATCTGAAATCCAACCCAACGCTCGCAAAGCAAGCGCTTATTCACCACTGGCGCGACAACTTGCTATATATCGCCGGTCCCGGCCAAGACAGTTTCGTCCTTGACCTCGACGGACAGACACGCGCATGTCGCGCGCTGTTGTTCTTCGCCGGCGAGCGGACGCCATGGCAACGGCGTAGCAATCCCAATGAGATCGAGGACTGGCGCATGTATCTGGAAGGCGACAACGCCAACACCTATCCGAACCAGGGGAAATACGTCGGAACAGGCGCCTTTCACCACGAAAACAGCAGCGCCGACGTCATCCGCTGCATTCGCTGACAGGCCACGCCCCCCGCGCCCCTGAACTCGACGACAACGCTGAGATGCTGCCCAATACTTCACATTAGATCTTTGCACCGTCGTCTATAGTTCATGGATACCGCCGTCTCGATGATCGTCTACCTGCTGCTCAGACAATCCGCCCTGCAAAAGCAGAAGGCCCAAGCGCGGATTGAGGCGACCAACACCCGCTTGCAGATCGAACAGGATCGATCTGAGCACCTGCTGCTCAATATTCTCCCGGCACCAATCGCCACCCGATTGAAGAGCAGCAACCAGACGATTGCAGACGGCATCCCCGATGTTTCGGTGATGTTTGTGGATATCGTGAACTTCACCAGGGTTGCAGAAGGCATGCCTCCGCAACAGGTGTTCGCAATGCTCAACCGGATATTCTCCGCCTTCGACGAACTTGCCGAGAAGCACAGTCTCGAAAAAATCAAGACGATCGGCGACGCCTACATGGTTGCCGGCGGTCTCAACCATCATCCGGGCAACTATTCAGTCGCGATCGTCGAACTTGCTTTTGACATGCAAGCGCAACTGCGCTCGGATATTCAGGTCACCGGAATTGAATTGGACATTCGCATCGGCATCGCCACGGGATCGGTGGTTGCCGGCGTCGTCGGCAAGAAAAAATTCATTTACGACCTGTGGGGCGACACCGTCAACACCGCCAGCCGAATCACTGGCGAGGGCATTCCCGGCGCTATTCTGGTCGACGCCGCCACTCACCAGCGACTCGACCAGCACTTCGATTTCGAAGTCCCGCGGCCGCTCCAGCTCAAGGGCAAAGGCACGCTCGACGTCTATCGCGTAACAGGGCCGAAGACCTCTCGCACACAGGACTGATTACCTCAGGCAGTTCGAGTCCGTTCTCCGAGAAGACTCGTTCGCAGAAGCCCTTTTCCGACTCAATGCTGACAAATTTTCGCGGCTTCGGTATTGAAACCGTTTTCAGCCGGCACGAACTTGCCTTTCGACTCCAACAAGTCGATCAGTTGCGCCGCGGTCAGACCCTCGGCACTGCAAGTGTGAAATCTCACGTCCGGGCCGAAATGCTGTTCAACGGCATCACACAGACTTTGTTTGGTGAAGCTGCCACCGTGCTCCAGCATGAAATGCATGACCGCGTGACCATGAATGGAAGAACTCACGGAATATCCTTTCGGAAAAGACAAAAGAGTCGCGTAAATATTAACGGGCAATTACGGCCAATTCACTGATTCAAGTCAAATTCGCAAGTGCTGTCGGATATTCCAGCGGGTACAATGCCGGACTATGCTGATCCTAGGAATCGAATCATCCTGCGACGAAACCGGTGTCGCACTCTACGATACCGAACACGCCCGCCTGTTGGCGCACGCGCTGCACTCCCAAATACTGATGCATCGGGATTATGGCGGCGTCGTTCCGGAACTGGCGTCGCGCGACCATATCCGGCGCACGATTCCGCTGCTGCGCAAAGTCATGTCGGACAGCGGACACTCGCTTGATGAACTGGACGCCATCGCCTACACGCAAGGTCCGGGCCTCGCCGGGGCGTTGCTGGTTGGCGCGGCATTCGCTGAAGGCCTGGCGGCCTCGCTGGAAATTCCTGTCGTACCGGTCCACCATCTCGAAGGTCATTTGCTGTCGCCGTTGCTGTCGCGACGCCCGCCGAGTTTTCCTTTTGTCGCCCTGCTGGTCTCCGGCGGACATAGCCAATTAATGCAAGTTACGGGGGTCGGGCAATACGAATTGCTCGGCGAGACACTGGACGACGCCGCTGGCGAAGCATTCGACAAGACGGCGAAACTGCTCGGCCTGCCTTACCCTGGTGGCGCCGCACTCTCCGAACTGGCGTTACAAGGACAGCCCGACGCAGTCAAGTTTCCACGACCGATGCTGCACTCCGGCGACTTTGATTTCAGCTTTAGCGGATTAAAAACGGCAGTACTCACAAAAGTTTGCGAAATCGGCACGCCCAGCGAACAACAACGTGCCGATATCGCCCGAGGATTTCAGGACGCGATCATTGAAGTGCTGGTCAAGAAGGCGATGCGCGCGGTCAAGGAAAGCGGTCTCACGCAACTGGTCGTCGCCGGCGGCGTCGGCGCAAACCGCGAACTGCGCCGGCAACTCGACGCCCGGGCCGTCCGAGCCAGAATCGAGGTCTTTTACCCGGAACTGGAATTCTGCACCGACAATGGTGCCATGATCGCACTCGCCGGCGCCCTGCGCTTTCAAGCCGGCGTTTCGATCAAGCCGGCCGGCGCCTTTGCGGTCAGACCGCGCTGGCCTCTTTCCGAACTGACGTCGGCATCAAACGCCTGACCCGGCCTTCTGCACCTCTTTTTTCTTGCTTCCGATCTTCGGTTCCGTCCCGGCCATGAGGCGCTGAAGGTTTGGCCAATGCTTGCCAATCAGCACAATGGCGATCCCCGCCACGGCCACCAGTTGGCTGTCGCGCCCCCACATCAGGAAAGCATAGAGCGGCGCCGCACAGGCAGCGACCAGCGCGGCAAGCGAGGAATAACGGAAGGCGAAGGCGACGAACAACCAGGTCGCCAAGGTTGCGCCCCCCAGGAGCGGATCAATCGCCAGCAGCACACCGGCAGCTGTCGCGACCCCTTTCCCGCCCTTGAACCGGAGGAAAACCGGATAGATATGACCAAAAAATGCGGCCAAGGCAACACCGACAATAAACCAGGCGCCAAGACCGGCTGGTTCGCCATAAGTCTGCGCCAGCAGCACCGCAACAGCCCCCTTGGCACTGTCGCCGATCAACGTGAGCACCGCGGCCGACTTGTTGCCACTGCGCAAAACGTTTGTCGCGCCAGGATTCTTTGAGCCGTAGCTACGCGGGTCGGCAAGTCCGAAAAGACGACTCGACAGCACCGCAAAAGGAATCGATCCGAGCAGATACGCTGCCAGGATTGCCAAAGGAACAATCTGAAAATGCGACATAGAGGACATAGCGAGTTTACGGGACTGATGCCTGCCTAGGTTAGAATGCGCGACAAACGGAACGCCCGTAATATTACACTGACCGACTGTTCGACCGCATGGACATTATCTTTATTGACGATCTTCGCATCTCCACCCTGATCGGCATCTACCCGCGCGAGCGGTCGATGGCGCAAAACGTGGAGATCTCGTTACAGATCGGGACATCGACAGTCGGCGCCGGCGCAACGGACAATATTCACGACACCATCGACTATGCAATGGTCGTCGGGCGCCTGCGTAGCGATCTGGCCACCCAGCATTTCAACTTGCTGGAAAAACTCGCAGAACATATCGCCAACGTCCTGCTCAAGGAATTCGGTGCGCGCTGGATACGCGTATCGGTGGCAAAGCTCGGCATGTTACCCGGCGTGCGGCGTGCCGGGGTCATCATTGAGCGGGGCGAACGCGACTGACCCGCTGCAGCGGGTCAAAACGCCTGACAGGCCGCCATCGAACCGATATATTCCCGCGAGACTTCCACCTCGGCCACGTGCCGGTCCGGAGACAACACGCGACGCGACTGTCCCGACATCTCGTAGTAAACCCAACGCGGCAATCCATCGAGAACTTCGACAAAAAAGTCGCCGAGCCGCCCCTTGGGGGAGCGTACGCGCGCATCCGAACCAAAAACCAGCAGCACCGCATTGGATTCGTCGCGCAATTCAACCGAATCGTGCGCCGTGCTCATGACGTGCTTGTAAGTGCGCGCTCCGACCTGAAAAATCTTTATGACAGCAGACATGGCAATCTCCTGCATCACCGCACGAACGACAGCGGCCCATGACTGCGATATCGGAAGAACGCCCGGAAAGTTTAGTACATTCACCTAAACCAGAGCCACCTGCACGACCTGCACCGGGAGCACCCGCAGCAGATCGTGGGGATGAACCCCAACGAGAAAGCCGCGCCGCCCGCCGTTGATGTAGATCAGCGGCAAATCAAGAATGCTCTTCTCAATAAAGACCGGCATCGCTTTTTTTGTTCCAAACGGACTCGTCCCTCCGACCAGAAACCCGGAATGGCGATTCGCCACCTCCGGAAGACAAGGCTCGACCTTCTTGCATCCGATCTGGCGTGCCAATTCCTTGGTCGAGACCTTCCTGTCCCCATGCATCAAGACGATCAAAGGCTTGCGCGACTCATCCTCCATGACCAGCGTCTTGACAACGGCATGCTCATCGACATTGAGCTCACGCGCGGAAACGCGCGTCCCGCCATGCTCCTCGTAAGCATAGAGATGTGTCGAAAATGCCATGCGGTGCTGGCGGAGGAAACGGGTCGCGAGAGTCTCGGGGGCGTTTTCGGATTTCATGACGCTTCAAGCAGTTTGAATAGCAAGACCTGAGAATAGCAGAGACGACGAGGTCCCGGGTTATCCGGGCTGGCAGCGACACATGCCCGGCGGATGACAAAGCGACACACCGGGCTTACCATGAGGTTTTTTCAATCACGGCGAGACAAGAAGCATGAAAGAGACAAAGCTCATCCAGATTCAAGGCCAGCCGCTCGGAAACGGTGCGCTTCCCATCATCATCACACCGCTCGTCGGAAAAACTACCGCCGCCATTCTGGACGAGGTTGCCGCCATCATCCCCAAGCAGCCCGACCTGCTGGAATGGCGCATCGATTTCTTCGAGGCGATCGGCGACAGCAAAGCCGTCATCGACGCGGCGCTGGCCATCCGTCAGGCCGCCAAGGGAATCCCCGTCCTGCTGACGCGACGTAATGCGACGGAAGGCGGCCAGCCCCTGAACATCGCTGAGCCAGCCGTCATCGCCATGTATGTCGCAGCGTGCGAAGCCAAGTGCGTCGAACTCATCGACTACGAATTGTCGAACGCCCCCGAGGATCTCGCTTTGCTGCGCAAGGTCTCCAAGGCCAACGGCATCGCCATGATCATGTCCTATCACAACTTCCAGATGACGCCAGATGCCGCGATCCTCGACGAGAAATTCGCCGCCGCCGCCAAGCTCGGCGCCGACGTCGGCAAGGTTGCCGTCATGCCCCAGAACGAGCGCGACGTGCTCGACCTGCTGGCAGCCACGAGCCGCGCCCGCGACGCCTTCGACTTGCCGCTGATCAGCATGTCGATGGGCGGCATCGGATCGATATCGCGCATCATGGGCTGGGTCTACGGTTCGGCGGCAACCTTCGCGGTCGGCAAGAGCAGCTCTGCCCCCGGACAAATCGCCATCGAAGACTTGCGCGCGGCGCTCGCCGTCGTTCGCCAAGGTGTCCTCGGTAAGTAAATTCTGGCAAGGCCTGGTAGGGCGCGATTTCGCGCCCTACCAGGCTTCCATCGAACACGACACTGAACGATAACGGGACTGTCTCTCATGCTTGCCTGGCTGCGAAAACGTTGGCGGGCGCGCCGGACATCGAGCGACATCGCAGCCGCGATGCAACTGATTCAGGCCATTGACAGAGGCGGGATCCCGCTCAATCCGGCCAAGGTCAACGCAATCGCCCGCGAACTGGGCCTGGAAGTCTCCCGGCGCGATCCCGTGGAAAAAACCATCCTGCGCATACGCCTGTATCTTCAGCGCGTATAGAACGCCCCCCGTCGCAAGACACGGCGACGCCCCCCCTCGCGGCATCAAAGGATGCAGATGAACTTCCCGCAATTATTAAGACTGGCCGAACGTCTGGCACGACAAATCAAGGCTTCCGGCTTCCAGGCCGATGCCATCGTCGCCCTGACGCGCGGCGGATGGATCCCCGCCCGTCTGCTGTCCGACGCCCTGGGGATCCGGGAACTTCTGAGCATCGGACTGCGCTATGGCGACGCCAGCCGAACCCATCTGATCGCCTATTCACTGCCTGACCCGATGCCGACCGGCAGAAGACTCCTGCTCGTCGAGGATTGTCTGGAAAGTGGCCGCAGTCTCCAGGAAGCAATGCGTATTCTCGAAGCCGCGGGGAACGAGGTGCGAACGGCAAGTCTGTATATCACCCGCCAGACCGTAACTGCGCCTGATTATCACGTGATCGCCGCGGCCACCCCGCCGGCATTTCCCTGGGAACGAGCCGAGCCCTGACCATAGACGCGGCCTGTAAACTCGACACACCGAGTTCTGCCGTGAGGAGAAAATGGTGACACCCAGAATATCTATGACACCATCACGAATAGCTGGACGGTGCATTCCGACGATCCAATACAAATTGAAGAACCGCTGACAATTTTCGATGTCGCAAGAGAAATCGAGAATATTGAACCAGATGGAAACCTAGAACGCATGGCAGCGTCTTTTAATCACATTGTTCTCCAACTTGAAGGCGATCAATATGCCACCGACAACTCGCAAGTTCGCGAAAAAGTTGGTGAGTTATGCCAAGGGGTTGCAATCATAGGTAGGTAAAATGCTTAACTCTTCGGCCAGCCGAACCTGACGCAAGTAGCAGTTCGGCTACCTCCAGCGTTGGGCATCATAGGGAGTAATTGTGCTCGCGAGAACAATTCAGCCACTTGGCGCGGAGCTTGCTGGATGTCGCGAATCGTGTTCCGGCATTTTGCGCGACCAGGAGTCGGGAATCATCCCGCGATGGCTGATTCTTGGGCGCGAGAGTGCATCATGTATGACCGATTTTGGCTATCAATATGCCGAGGAGTTACGCCGGGGGACGGTGTGGCCGGTGCTGTCGGATGCGCTAACTTGTTGGACTGGCGCTTTGCTCGTGGCACGGTGACTGTGGTTAACGATCAGTCTTGGACTGGCTGCTTTGCAGCGGATTGGTGAGCACTGAGAGCGATTTGCCGAACTGCGGTTTCGGCTGGGGAATTTGTATTGGCTGTCGGCAGCTCTCAACCCTTAGCGGAACTTCGCTTCTTCGGAAAGTAGACGTTCAGGAACGTTGGAGGTATGGGCCGTCTGGCGGCGGTACGCAGGAAGACAGTCCCGCTTGACCAAAGTGTTATGCATTTCGGACGGCCAGGGGTTTGAGGTAGTCGAGTTGAAACTTTGCGGTTGGAGCATCAATTGCCCCTAACCGAAAGCGCTCCCATATTTCTCGCACTACTGGATTCATGTCTTTCGGGTGCATTAACCCGCTTTGCCCTGACGTAATTTTTAGCCAGATCGGTTCAAGCACCTTCGATATTTCACCCTGAGCAGACGCTACCCAAGTAGCGCTCTCTGACGTAAGGGTCCGGGCGCCAAACCAATGGAGATAATGCGATAGGGAGCCCCATGCCTTCATGAGCATGGAATGATCCCAGTAAATCAGTTTTGGAAATGATGCTTCCAAAGATGCAAGTATCCGCGTGAACTCCTGTAGTCGTTCATAGTCGGGGCTGAGCTGTGCGATGGCTTTTTTGAATCGATTTCTTTCATTAACGCACTTCTGATAGTCCTCGACTGACAAATTGGCCCCAGTACTAATCACCAGTTCTTCAAATAACAAATACTCGACCCCATGCCGACCTTCTGCACAGGCATAGATGAGCGCGGAAAATTGTTTTGTTCTTTTGTGATAGTCGAGCCAGGCCATGCCCCGATATAGATAGCTAGCAGAGTCGAAGAACTCGATTGCCAGAATATCGCCTGGGCTCTTTCCTATGTGATTAGGAATGTTCATTTCGAGCTGCATGCATAACAGGAAGTTGAGGTGCCTGAGCGGCTTTTCGTGCAGGTCTGCTCAAACGCAGGGTTCGGCGTCATTTGATTAGCCGCACAACAAATGAGCCGTAGCCCCAAATTAGGGTCCCGACAACGATGAATATGACGCCAGCTATTTCATCGCGAATTACGGAATCGACCCATTCATCAGTTTCCTTCGTTAGTGGAATCTTGAACGTCCCACCACCGCCAATAATGTTTGCCAGATTCTCTTTCGGCAAATTCAAATGGAAATGTGAGGAGTGCTTTACGTTCAAAAACAATCCGGCCAAAGTAAATATTGCCCCTGAGCACGAAAACAGTGTATCAACGCCTTGGGAAATCTCGCCCCAAAGCGAAATCAACGCCAGCGATCCGCAAAATATTGAAGCTCTGGAAATTGAAAAAAGAACCCACGCCAAGCCGCTAAAGCACCAGCGCAATATCAGACTCTTAATGTGCAAGTGGGACTTAGCGGTCGTTGACATCGCTATCCTTCGCATTCAGGAGATGCTCTGATGACACCGAACGTTCAAGGTCGGGGGTGATGCGTGGGTTTATCGCGCTGCGTCCCCTGCACCGCAGGGTCGGGCCTCGCTGGCTAAGACTTTTCATTCTCAGCAGCCTTATACGGTTGTGCATCAACCTTCTTCTGATGCGCTTGCCAGCAGTCTCTAAACGCGGTGAATATGTAATGGATAGCGAGACCGATGGCGACAATTCCTGCGACGGTACCCCCGGCCCCCTCGTTTGTTTAGTCGACTAAACAATAAGCATCTTGGTGGATGGCGGGACCCCGACCAACCAGTTGGGCACAATGGAAGGAGTTAAGGCTCCTCCGTTTTCGGGGTGATGGCATCTAACAGCGGGAAAATGGCTACATAGTGGCTACATAGCCAACAAAAGCAAAAGGCCAGTTCCGAGGAACTGGCCTAAGTGCTTGATATCTATGGTAGGGCGTGAGGGGATCGAACCTTCGACAAACGGATTAAGAGTCCGCTGCTCTACCAACTGAGCTAACGCCCCATACCGAAATGGCATTTTACTACAAAACACCTGTTTCTTGGTAGGTCGGGGGAGATTCGAACTCCCGACCAACGGATTAAAAGTCCGCTGCTCTACCGACTGAGCTACCGACCCGCAAAAACAGAACGGCGGATTATAGAGAAGGCGCCACGCGCTGTCAACGCCGCCCGACAATCAACCCTGATAGACAGTGGGATCCGCTACCCCCGCCGCGGCAAAACCCTCCTGCCGCAACCTGCAGGCATCGCAAAGACCGCAGGCTTTTCCGCCCTCGTCTGCCTGATAACACGAAATCGTCATGGCATAGTCAACACCGAGCGAGACCCCCCGACGAATGATGTCGGCTTTTGAAAGGCTGATCAGTGGTGCATGAATCGTCAGCGCTGCCCCCTCGACCGCGGCCTTGGTCGCGAGATTGGCCATTGCCTGGAACGACGCAATGAATTCCGGCCGACAATCCGGATAGCCAGAATAGTCGACCGCATTGACGCCAACATAAATATCGCGACTGCCCAGCACCTCTGCCCAGGCCAGCGCCAGCGAGAGCATGATGGTATTGCGCGCCGGCACATACGTGACCGGAATACCTGACCCGACACCTTCGGTCGGTACTGCAATCTGCTCGTCGGTCAGCGCGGAACCGCCAAAAGCTGCCAGATCCAGCTTCATCACGCGGTGTTCACGCGCGCCCAGGCGGCTCGCCAATCTTTTAGCCGCATTCAACTCGGCGCCATGCCGCTGACCATAATCCAGCGACAGGCAATAGCATGCATGACCGTTCGCACGCGCGATCGCTAAAGTGGTTGCCGAATCAAGGCCGCCAGAAAGCAGTACAACAGCCGGCGAGCCGGAAAGAGAAGATGATTCCATTGCCATTAATTCTTTTCGGTTTTGATGCCTTCGGGATTTTCCGGATCTTCGCTCTCCGCGTCGGTCTCAACGATCAGCGAAGAGAGTTCGCGATCAAGCAACTCCGGATCTCCCAGATTGAGTTCGACGAGGCGCCGCAGATGCGTCACGCTATCAAGATCGATGGCTGCGCATCGCAGTCCGGCATAGCGCCCTTCAACATGCGCCGATTCGATGTCCATGCTGATGCGCATATCAGAGTCATCACCGAGACGAACATGCAACTTGCCGGTCTCGCCCTCGGCCATTGTCGTTCCCGCAGGAAGTCTGACGAGCGCGCCCTTCAGCGACAAGTCGATCACGACTGTATCGAGCGCACGAAGCGAGAGCACCAGCCTTGCCACCGAATGGAATGCCACTCGGGAATACTGACGCCGATCATCGTTCATAGTCGTCTCCTTGGCTATTTACCCTGCATGTTACCCCAAAGCAACTTGTGTAGTTGCAACTGGAAGCGAACAGGCAGGCGATCCGCCAGCACCCATTCCGCCAGCATCTGGGGGTCGATCGCCCCTTGAACTGGCGAGACGAGCAAGGGACAGACCTCTTCCAGCCGGTTATCCCGAATGACTTGCCGGGTCCATTCATAGTCCTGACGATCGGCAACGACAAATTTGATTTCGTCAGCCACCGTCAGGCAAGCGAGATTCGTCCAGAGGTTCTTTTCCGTTTCCCCCGACGACGGTGCCTTGAGGTCGAGGATGCGGGACACCCGCGGATCGACACCGCTGACGTCCAGCGCACCTGAAGTCTCAAGCGACACGTCATAGCCAGCATCGCACAATGCCGTCAGCAACTGGAGACAGGCAACCTGAGCCAGAGGTTCTCCTCCGGTCACGCAGACATGCCGTGTACCAAACTCGGCGACGCGATCGAGTATCGCGTCCGGCGACATCCGCGCACCGCCGGTAAAGGCATGCGCGGTATCGCACCAACTGCACCGCAGGGGACACCCGGTCAGGCGAACGAATACCGTCGGCAAGCCGACACGACTGGCCTCGCCCTGCAGCGAATAAAAAATCTCGCTGACCCTCAGGGCCAGCGATTCATTACGCGCAACCACCGGCCTACTTCTTGATCCGCTGCTTGGCCGTTGCCGCTGCCGAGCTACCCGGATACTTCGCCAGGATACTTTCGTACGTCGCCTTGGCACCCTTGGCATCGCCAATGTCATGCTGACAGGTAGCAACGCCAATCAGGGCATCGGAGGCCTTGGCATGCTGCGGCCATTTCGCGACCACCACCCGATACGCATCGATCGACTTCTTGCAATCACGCAGGGTGTAATACGCGTTCCCAAGCCAGTACTGTGCGTTCGGCGCCAGGGTGCTATCGGGATAATTCCGACCGAAGGATTCGAACGCCGCAGCCGCTTCCTTGATGCGATTGGCTTTGAAGAAATTCAGCGCGGCTTCGTAGTCGCGAGACTCGGCCGCCGGGTCGACGACTTTCTTGACCGGCTCCGCCGCCCTGGCTTCGTCGGCAGGCTTTCCTTCACCGCCCTCAGTCGCAGCGGACGGCGTTTCCAGCTTGCGCAGCCGCCCGTCAAGATCAACGTAAAAATCCTGCTGTCGTTTCTTGGCCGATTCGAGTTCGAAGGTCAGCGTCTCGACCTGACCGCGAAGACGCGCGTTTTCTTCGCGCAGCGACTGGATCTGGTTAACCAGATCGAATTGCCCTTTGGTCAGCGTATCCAGGCGCTCATTGGTCTGAGCCGACAGATCCCGGATCTGCCGACGCGCCTCGTCGTCATCGAACACCCCCGCGCGCGCCGGCTGGAGGCCGGAGAGCGCGAGCAGCACAGCCAACGCGGGGAGCGCAGGCAGGTAACGCGAACGGCGCGTCGCCATGTCAGAACTCGCCGCTGTAGAGCATGTCGCCGCGACGGTTTTCCGACCACGCCGCTTCGTCATGACCTTCGTTCTTCGGCTTTTCTTCGCCCAGGCTGACCGACTCGACCTGATCTTCACGCGCGCCAAGCACGGTCAGCATTTTCTTGACCGCATCGGAACGCTTCTGGCCGAGCGCCAGGTTGTATTCACGGCTGCCGCGCTCGTCGGTATTGCCTTGAATCAGCATCTTGAACTGACGGTTGTTCGAGAGGAACTTGGCATGAGCGGCGACGAGATCCTTGTATTCGCCCTTGACTTCGTAGCTGTCATAGTCGAAGTAGATGCTGCGCTTGGACAGGATGCTCTTCGGATCGGTCAGTTCGCGCGGCAGCTTCGCGCTGTCGATGTTGCCCGCATTCACGGTTGCCACGCTGCTGCCGCCACGGGTTTCCACCGGCGCTGCGCCTTGCTCGGGACCGCTCGGGGTCGAGCTGCAACCGGCAATGAGAAGGGCAACCAGGGCGGGAATGGCGAGTTGTTTCATTTAAGTCTCCTGCGTCAGAAAATCGGTTGGTCAAACTACTTGATATATGGCCCCCAGGCCGGCTCGCGAACATCGCCTGCAGAAATCGTCAGGCGCTGCTTGATGCGGCCATCGATCGACACGGCCGACAACACGCCGCGTCCACCAAGTTCGGTTGCGATCAGGATCATGCGGCCGTTCGGCGCGAAGGACGGCGATTCGTCCTTGTGCGAATCGGTCAGCACCTGCACCTGACGGCTGGCAAGGTCCATGACCGCCAGTCTGAAAGCGCCGTCACGGCGCGTGATGAAAGCCAGCGATTTGCCATCCGGCGAAATCCGCGGCGTCACGTTGTAGGCGCCTTCAAAGGTTACCCGCTGCGCGTCGCCTCCTCCGAGGCTCGAACGATAGATCTGCGGGCTGCCGCCGCGATCTGACGTGAAATATAGCGACTCGCCATCGGGCGAAAAGACCGGCTCGGTGTTGATGCCGCTGCCATAACTCACGCGCTGCACGCCGGAGCCGTCGGCATTCACTGTGAAGATCTGCGAGCCGCCATCCTTCGACAGAACCACTGCCAGACGCCGACCGTCCGGCGACCAGGCCGGCGCGGAATTCGATCCCTTGAAGTTGGCAACGACATTGCGCTGACCGCTGGCAAGCGAATGCACATAGACGACCGGCTTCTTGTTTTCAAAGGAAACATAGGCGAGACGCGCGCCATCCGGGGACCATACCGGCGAGATGATCGGTTCGCGCGAACGCAAGGCGACCTGCTCGTTTTGGCCGTCGGCATCGGCGATGAACAATTCGTAGCGCGCCGGCCCGCTCCTGACCACGTAGGCAATCCGCGTCGCGAAAACGCCAGGCTCGCCGATCAGCTTTTCGTAGATTACGTCGGCGATACGGTGTCCGGCAGCGCGCAGCATCGGCGCCGAAGTGACGAACGCCGCACCGGCCAGCGGAATCTGTTTGTTGATGTCGTACAGGCGAAACCGTGCCTCCTGGCGCCCATCGGCACTGCGTCCAAGACTGCCGGCCGAGAGCGCATCGGCGCCACGGCTTTTCCAGTCGGAGAACACTGGCGGGGTCGATTCATTCATGGCGACATTGCCGGTGTCGACCAGGCGGAAGAGTCCGCTCCGCTCGAGGTCGCCGCGCACGACGCTGGTCAGCGCCCTCGAAAGGCCGGCATCGCCGCCAAAATCGGCAATCGCCACGGGGATCCGATTGGCCCCGGCACCGGTAATTTCGATCGATAGTTCAGCCACCGCCGAAAGCTGAAAAACAGCCAAGGCAGCACCGAGCAACAGGCTCGAAGCACGCAAACGGGACAAGATTCTGGGCATGATGCTCGGACGGAAAAAAAGATGGGGGATTATATCGCTTTGACGCGCGAAGCGCTTGTAACGAAAGATGTTTTCAGGAGATCACTCATCGAACGGCTTGTACTTGAGCTCCAGTTCGCGCTGGAACAGACTGGCCTGGTCGGGCTTGGGCAAGGGCGATGATTTCAGGATCGCCCGCTCGATGGCCTCGTCCAGCGCACGGTTACCGCTCGACTTGCTCAGCTTGACGCTGAGCACTTCGCCCGTAAGCAACTGGGTGACTTTGAAGACGGCTTCCGGATTGCCCTGGATCGACAAGCCGGTGATATTCATGTTGCCCTTGATCTTGCCGCGGATCTTCGACGCATAGTCGGCCAGCCCGCGGCTCCGCGCAGCGGCCGCCTGCTCGGCTCTCAGATTCGACATCATATTGGCCTCAGCCTCGGCCCGGGCGCGCTGCTCTTGGACTGCCTTCTGCTGCTGCATCTGCTGCTGCACCTGTTTCTGCTCGCGCTCAAGCTCCTTTTTCCAGTCAGGCTCCTCGCGTTTCGGCTCGGGCTTCTTGGGTTCTTCCTTCTTCGGCTTTTCCTTGTCCTTGACCGCGATGTCCGGCTTGACCGGCGCCGGCGGCTCGATTTTCGGGACAGGCTTGGGCTCCGGTTTGGGTTCGGGTTTCGGTTCAGGCTTGGGCGGCTCGGGCGGCGTCTCGACCACCGGCGCAGGCGCGGCAACCGAACGCCAGACCTCGACCTCGACGGCCGTCGGCTGACTCTTCCATTGCACGCCGAAAAACAGCGCGCCGATCAGGATCAGGTGAACAGCCGCCGCCAATACCAACGCGGTAACGTTGGTTTCTTCTTCCGGCGGCAAAGGGGTTGGTGTATCCACGGAGATGTCGGTGCTTACTTGCCGGTCGGCTGTACCAGCAGCCCGATGCGTTTGACTTGCTGACGCTGCAACTCGTCCATGATGCTGAGCACGGCCTCGTACTTGACGTTCTTGTCGCCGACAATGAGCACAGGCTGCTCAGGATTCTTGCGTTGCGCATCGAGAATGGCCGCCGACAGTTCGCTGCGCGTCATGCTGCGCTCGGCTTTGCCGGGATACGACAGCGCCAGCGACTGGTCGGCGCGGATATTCACCTGCAGCGCCTCGGCCGGCGCCTGCGCGGCCTTGCCGACCGACGGCACATCGATGCTGGCCGTCGTCATCATCGGTGCAGTCACCATGAAGATGACGAGCAGCACGAGCATGACGTCGATATAGGGGACGACGTTGATTTCGTTTTTGAGACGACGTTCGCGCATATCGCCTCCGGATCAGCGCATCTGCCGCTGCAGAATGTTCGAGAACTCTTCCATGAAGGACTCGAAGCGGGTCGCGAGTCGATCAATCTCGTGCGAGAAGCGGTTGTAGGCAACCACCGCCGGAATGGCGGCAAACAGACCGATGGCCGTCGCCACGAGCGCCTCGGCGATACCCGGCGCCACCGCCGACAGCGTCGCCTGCCCGACGTTGGACAGGCCGCGGAAGGAGTGCATGATCCCCCAGACGGTGCCGAACAGGCCGACGTACGGGCTGACCGAACCGACCGAGGCGAGGAAGGCCAGATGCGCGTCGATGTTGTCGACCTCGCGCTGGTAAGTGGCACGCATGGCACGCCGCGAGCCGTCGATCACGTCCTTGGGATCGAGGTTCTTCTGGCTGCGCAGCTTGGTGAATTCGCGGAAACCGGCCTCGAAAATACGCTCCATGCTGCCGGTGCCGTGGCGGTTATTGACCGCGCTCTGGTACAGGCTGTTGAGGTCGCCGCCGCTCCAGAAGTCACGCTCGAACTGTTCGGTCTGCGTCCGGGCTTCGCGCACCGTAAACCACTTGCGGAAAATGTAGTACCAGGACATGAAGGAGACACTCGCCAGGATCGCCATCACGAACTGCACGACGGCACTAGCGTTGAGGATCAGGTGAAGAATCGAGAGATCTTGCGAAACGTTCATTGGATGACTTCCAGTTGAGTACGCAAAAAAGCGGGAATGGAGGTGATTTTCATTTGCGCCGCATTGACGCAAACGAGTTGGACGCGCGCTTCGATCAGTTCATCCCAGCCGCTCTTGGCGTCTGGATTGGCGCGCCGGACGTTCTGGCGAAAAAAAAGCTGCGAGCGCGTTACACGCTCCAGCTCAAGACCAACGACCACCTGATCGTCAAGCCGTGCCGGCTTCAGGTAATCGACGGCAATGTTCCGCACGACAAAGGCGATGCAGGGATCGCGCAACAGCACGCTCTGGTCATGACCGATCGTCCTCAGCCACTCGGTACGACAACGCTCCAGATATTTGAGATAGTTGGCGTAATAGACGACACCACCGGCGTCGGTGTCCTCGTAGTAGATGCGCACAGGTAGCGTGAAGGCGTGTAATTGTTGTTCGTGCTCCATGGGCGGATTTTACTGCGCCAACAAGGGCGCGGATGTAAGTATTTGTGACAAACCGGTTAAAAAGGCCCTACTGACCGCGCCAGAACTCGCCCTGCCCCGAAGACGCAGGGGCTTCGAGGCCGAGATGCCGGTAAATTGCCGTCGTGGCGACGCGTCCGCGTGGCGTCCGCTGCAAAAAACCTTGCTGGATCAGGTAGGGTTCGAGAACATCTTCAATGGTGTCGCGCGCCTCGCCGATCGCAGCAGCAAGATTGTCGACGCCGACCGGTCCGCCGCCGAACTTGTCGATCACGGCCGCAATCAGCTTGCGATCCATCAGGTCGAGACCGCCATGATCGACATCAAGCATCGACAACGCCAGGTCGGCGATGTCACGGGTGATGCGACCGCCCGCCTTGACCTCAGCGTAATCGCGCACCCGGCGCAGCAGGCGATTGGCGATGCGCGGCGTGCCGCGGGAACGCCGGGCAATTTCCAGCGCTCCGTCGCGCTCGGCCGGAACGCTGAGCAATTGCGCCGAGCGCGTGACGATATGCGTCAGTTCCTCGGGCGTGTAGAACTCCAGCCGGGAGACGATGCCGAAACGATCGCGCAGCGGATTGGTCAGCATGCCGGCGCGCGTCGTCGCGCCAACCAGCGTGAAGGGCGGCAGATCGAGCTTGACCGAACGCGCCGCGGGTCCTTCGCCGATCATGATGTCGATCTGGAAATCCTCCATCGCCGGGTAGAGGATTTCCTCGACGACCGGCGAGAGACGATGGATTTCGTCGATAAAGAGAACATCGTACGGCTCAAGATTGGTCAGGATGGCAGCGAGATCGCCGGCCCGCTCGAGTACCGGCCCTGACGTCTGGCGCAGGCCGACGCCCATCTCGGCGGCAACGATGTGCGCCAGGGTGGTCTTGCCCAATCCCGGCGGACCGAAGAGCAGGACATGGTCGAGCGCGTCCTTGCGCCGTTTGGCCGCTTCGATGAAGATCGCCAACTGTTCGCGTATCTTGGCCTGCCCGACATATTCGGCCAGGCGCTTGGGCCGCAGAGCACGCTCGATCGCCTCTTCCTGCGACGATTTGGACTCGGCGGCAATCAGGCGGTCGCTGACGGCACCACCGGAGGAAAGAGGATCGACTTCAATCATGAGCGTTAGATGACCGGAGAAACATCGTCGTCGACATGATCCAGCCATTCCCGGATCAGCACCTGCCCGAGCGCCAGCAGCGTCGGCCCGAGAAAGAGGCCGATGAAACCGAAGACGAGCACACCGCCGAAAACGCCGACGACAATCAGCAGCAAGGGCAGACTCGAGGTCCGCGAAATGAGGATCGGCTTGAGGAAGTTGTCGACGCTGCTGATGCCAAACATGCCCCAGAGCACCATGAAGATCGCCCAGCCGGTCTGCCCGCCTTCGTACAGCCAGACGGCCGCGCCGCCCCAGATCAGCGTGGCGCCGATCACCGGCACCATCGAGAAGAAGAAGGTCGCGACCGTCAGGATGACGATACCCGGAACCCCGGCAACGATGAAACCGACCATCGCCACCAGGGCCTGCGCCAGCGCAGTTCCGACGATCCCCACCATCACCCCGGTGACGGTGCCGTCGGCCAGACGGAACATGCGCTCGCCCAGCTGCGCGCCGGCCAGTTTATGACTGGCGGTACGGACGGCATCGGCATAGACATCGGCATCGCGGAAGATGAAGAAGGCGAAGAAAATCACCAGCGCCAACTGGAACAGCCCCTGTCCGAACAGGGAAACGGCGGCCAGCGCCAGCTTGCGCGTCGGTGCGATGAACTGGCGCAGCACCTCGTTCATCTCCTCGCGGCTGGCGATCAGCTTGTGCCAGTAATCGGAAATACCACCGCCGATCACCGGCATGTCCGACATCCAGGTCGGCACATCGACCGGCAGGCCGGACTCCAGGAACGGACGCAAATAGGCAATGGCGAGTTCGACACCGTCCGCCAGCGAGCCCGACAACACCGCCGCCGGCAGGACCAGCAACAACATCAGCAACAGGCACAGGAGCGCTGCCATCAGGTTGCGCCGCCCCCGGCATATCTGTAGCAGCGCATTGCGCATCGGCGAGGCGGCGACACAGATCACGATCGCCAGCAGCAAGGTGCCGATGAACGGCGTCAGCACGGCGATGCAGCCGATCAGCAGCAGCGCCACGATGGCAATCTGCAGGATCTGTTTCTGGGTCGAATACAAAGTCACACCTTGGAGAGCAGTTTGAGCGCCTGCCGGATACCGTCGGAAGTTCCGCAGCCCGCCGGCAGCGGCTTCATCGCCGCCAACGCCTCGCGTTCATTGTACCCCAGCGCCAACAATGCATTGAGAATATCGCCGTGGCTGTCATCGACGACACGCGTCGCTGTCGGTACCACGTCGGCGAGTTTGCCCTTGAGTTCGAGCAGCAGGCGTTCCGCCGTTTTCTTGCCGATACCCGGCACTTTGATGATGCGCCCGCTTTCCTGCCGCGCCACGGCATCGGCCAGATCTGCCACCGACAGGCCGGAGAGGACCGACAGTGCCGTCCTGGCGCCAATCCCCGAAATGCGGATCAACTGACGGAAGGCAAAACGCTCCGACTCGCTGCCGAAACCGTAAAGAAAATGCCCGTCTTCGCGAATCGCCAAGTGCGTCAGCAACACCACTGGCTCGCCCAGGCCCGGCAAATTGTAGAAAGTGCTCATCGGCACATCGACCTCATAGCCGACGCCCATGACATCCACCATCACCTGAGGAGGGTTCTTCTCAAGTAGCGTTCCGGCAAGACGTCCGATCATTTTTTCTCCTTAATCTGCGTCAGCCGCCCATGCCGACGCCGCGTTCCGACCACGTTCAAGGCACCGATGCCCTGTCCGCCATGCGCATGCGCGATCGCACAGGCAAGGGCGTCAGCGGCATCCGGCGCCGGATCGCCCTGCAAAGACAGGAGCCGCCGGATCATGTGCTGCACCTGCTCTTTCGCTGCTTTCCCGTTACCTACGACCGCCTGCTTGATCTGCAGCGCCGTATATTCCGCCACGTCGACCCCGCCCGAGACCAGACCGGTAATGGCGGCACCGCGCGCCTGACCCAGCAATAACGTCGATTGCGGGTTAACGTTGACGAACACGATTTCGATCGCCGACTGATCCGGCTGATAGCGCGCCACCAACTCGCGGACGCCGGCGTGAATGGTGCCCAGCCGCTCGGGCAGCGACGCATTCCCATCACTTTTGATGCAGCCGCTGGCGACATATTCGAGCGCGCTGCCGACCTTTTCGATGACCCCGAAGCCGGTCACGCGCAAGCCGGGGTCAATCCCGAGAATGCGGATGCGGGGGCGTGTTGAAGGAGTCAAGATGGCGGTGCTCGGCGTAGAGGAGGCGCCGAGCAGTATACCGGCTCCGCCGACCGCCCGGGCGCCATGCGGAATTCCGCACGAAAATATTCTTCTTTTCCGGCCAGCCGCACTACAAGGGAGATAATAGTGCTGTCATTTCGCCAAAAATCATCGCAGAAACAGGTAGATCGGACGGCGCCGCCGACCCGCCTAAACGGGAACGAGAATTGCTCAGGCGTCTGCGCATTGCTTCAACACCTACAGGAGAGTCAATATGAGCACCGCTCAAGCAGAAAAGGGGAAACCCAGCGCATCGGCCGACGAGCCGCAGGGCCTCATGGCCCGTTACGGCCTGTTCCTGGCCAGCATCGCACTGGTCATCATCGTCGCACTGCCGCATCAGACCGGACTGCCCGTCGCCGGACAGAACATGCTCGGCATTCTGGTGTTCTCGGTCATCATCTGGATGACCGAGGCGGTGTCCTACCCGGTCAGCGCCGTCCTGATTACGACACTAACGGCCTTCCTGCTCGGCTTTTCGCCGGAAATTGCCGACCCGACGAAGGTCATGGGCACCTCGAAGGGTCTGTCGATCGCACTCAACGGTTTCAGCAACACTGCCTGGGCGCTCGTCGGCGGCGCACTGTTCCTCGCCGCAGCGATGACCCACACCGGCCTCGACAAGCGCATCGCGCTCGTCGTGCTGTCGAAGGTCGGCGCCAAAACGAGCCGCGTGCTGATCGGCGTCATCGTCGTCGGCTTCCTGCTGAGCTTCGTCGTTCCCAGTACGACCGCCCGTGTCTCGTGCATGGTGCCGATCGTCATGGGCATCATCGTCGCCTTCGGCGTACCACTCAAGAGCCGCTTCGCCGCCGTGCTGATGATCGCCGTCGCACAGGCCGACAGTCTCTGGAACATCGGCATCAAGACAGCCGCCGCCCAGAACATGATCGCCGTCAGCTTCATCGAGAAGCAACTCGGCGTGAATATTTCCTGGCTTGACTGGTTCATCGCCGCCGCGCCGTTCTCGGCCATCATGTCGGTCATCCTGTACTTTGTCCTGCTCAAGATGATCCCGCCGGAAACCCAGGAAATCGCCGGCGGACAAGCGATCGTCGCGAAGGCCCTGGCCGACCTCGGCCCGATGAAACCGGCCGAGAAGAAGCTGACCATCATCTCGCTGACGCTGCTCTTCTTCTGGGCGACCGAAAAAATTGTCCACCCGTTCGACACCTCGACGACAACCATCGCCGCCATCGCGCTGATGTTCCTTCCGCGTATCGGTGTCATGAACTGGAAGCAGGCACAGGGTGCCATCCCCTGGGGAACGCTGGTGCTGTTCGGCATCGGTATCAGCCTCGGCTCGGCGCTGCTGTCGACCAAGGCCGCCTCCTGGCTTGCCACCTGGATCACCGCCGCCTTCGGCCTGCAAACTGCCTCGGCACTCGCCATCCTCGCCATCCTGGCGGCATTCCTGATCATCATCCACCTCGGCTTCGCAAGCGCCACCGGCCTTGCCGCCGCGATGATCCCGATCATCATCTCGGTGCTGCAGAGCGTGAAAACGCCCGGCATCGATGTCGTCGGCATGACGATGATCCTCCAGTATGTCGTCAGCTTCGGCATGATCCTGCCGGTCAACGCGCCGCAGAACATGGTCGCCTACGGCACCGACACCTTTGAAGTGCGTGACTTCGTGCGCACCGGCATTCCGCTGACGATCATCGCCTACCTGCTGATCCTCGTCATGGGGACAACCTACTGGAAGTGGCTCGGCTACATGAGCTGATCCATACGTCTCCGGCTGTGACGATTGCCGTCGCAGCCGGTACCATTGCGCCATGGGATTTCTTGCCTATCTTTCGCTGCATGCGAACCAAAACTGGCGCTGGCTCGGGTTGCGCATTCTCGCCGCGGCCACGCTCTGCGGACTCGGCGGCTGGCTCGTCGCCACCCAGATACTGCAAGGGCAGATTGACAGGCTTGGCCAGCAATCGCTTCATCGTGCAGAATTCTATCGCCAGAGCCTCGAATCGCTGCTCTCGCGCAACACCTCGCTGCCCCGTATCATCGCCCGCGAAGATCGCCTGAAAGCGGTGCTCCGAAATCCGGACTCAGCCAGCGCGCGCGCCGCCGTCAACCACTATCTTGCGGACATCCGCCGCGATGCCGACATCAACGCGGCCTTCCTGATGGACCGCAACGGTCTGACACTGGCGGCAAGCAATTTCGACCAACCTGGCTCCTACGTCGGCAACAGTTACGCCTTCCGCCCGTACTTTCTCGACGCGATGCAAAACGGACTCGGCATCTTCTACGGCATCGGCGCAACCACCGGAGATCCCGGCTATTTCCTGACCGCGCCGATCGAAATCGACGGCCAACGCCTGGGTGCCGCCACCGTCAAGATCAGTCTTGACGACTTCGAATCGGCACTGACCCGCAGCGGCGACAAAGTGCTGATCGCCGATGCCAACGGCGTCATCTTTCTGTCATCGATCGCCGAATGGAAGTATCTTTCGCTGACACCGCTTGATGCCGATGCACAGCGCCGCATCGAAGCCTCGCGGCAATATCGCGAACGCCACATCAACCACCTCGATGCCGGACTCAGGCTCCAGGCCGCGCCCTATCTGGTGCGGCTAAAGCTCCCCGACAGCCCCGCCCAGAACACGCTTGTCGTTTCGGTGCCGACCGGCTCCCTCGGCTGGTCGATTCTGTTGCTCGCGCGCACTGGTCCCGAACGACAGAATGCGCTCTTCGCCGGCATTGCCGCCGCATTCGCGCTGGCCTTCATCTTCTCGATGATCATTTACTTCCGCCTCAGCGTTCGTCGTCATGAAGAACGTGTGCAAGCGGACGCCCGCCTGCGCCAGGCGCATCAGGAACTCGAACAGCGCATCGCCGAACGCACCGCCGACCTGCGCGCCACCAACACTTCGCTCGAAGAACGCATCGACCGGCTCAAGACGACCGAGCGCATCCTGCGCGAAACCGGCGACAACGCCGTCCAGGCCGGCAAGCTCGCAGTACTGGGACAAATGGCGGCCGGCATCAGCCACGAGGTCAACCAACCGCTCACCGCCATGCACACTCTGACCGACAACGCGCGCGACCTGCTCGATCGCGGCGATCTCGGCGAAGTCCGCAGCAATCTCGACGGCATCAAGCAGATGGCCGAACGCATGGGCCGCATTGCCGGCGAGATCAAGAACTTCACGCGCAAGTCGCCGGTCGAGAAGCAGGCGGTGCCAGTCCTCAATGTGGCGTGCCAGGCAGCCATGCTCGTCGAATCGCGGCGACGTGCGACCAAGGCCTCCATCACGCTGCCCGAAATCCCCGAAACGCTCGCCGTACTCGCCGACCCGCAGCGCCTCGAACAGGTGCTCGTCAACCTGCTGCTCAATGCCCTGGATGCCGTCGCCACCGCCCCTGTCCGACAGGTTACCCTGCTTGCCGCCGTCGATGCCGAGCGCGTCCGCATCACCGTGCAGGACAGCGGCACCGGCATTCCGGAGAATGCGCTCGCCCATCTTTTCGAACCCTTCTTCACGACCAAGTCCTCGGGGCAAGGTCTCGGACTGGGTCTATCGATATCACGCATGATCGTCCAGGAACTCGGCGGAACGATCGAAGCACACAATCGCGAAAACGGCGGCGCCGATTTTTGCATCACGCTGGATAAAGCATGACCGACACGACCGACACGCCCCCCCGTCCGACGCTCGTCTATCTCGTCGAGGACGACGAACTCGTGCGACGCGCCTGCGAGCAGGCGATGAAGCTGGCCGACATTCCGGTCCGCGGCTTTTCCTCCGCCGAACACGCGCTCGCCGCCCTCGACGACGAACCGCCGGGCGTCATCGTCAGCGATGTGCGGATGCTTGGCATCAGCGGGCTCGAACTGCTCGAACGCATGCAGGCGCGCGACCGCGACATCCCCGTTATCCTCGTCACCGGTCACGGCGACGTGTCGATGGCGGTCCAGGCAATGCGTGCGCATGCCTACGACTTCATTGAGAAGCCCTTCAGCTCGGCCCGGCTGATCGATGTTGTCCGCCGTGCCCTGGAAAAGCGCGCGCTGATCGAGGAAAACCAGCGACTGCGCGAACAGCTCGGCAGCCTGCGCGACACGCCCCTGATCGGCCATTCGGAAGGCATCCAGCGCATCGTCCGGACCATCGATTCGCTGGCGCCCACCGACGTCGACATCCTGATCCTCGGCGAGACAGGGACCGGCAAGGAGGTCGTCGCCCAGGCACTGCATGCGCGCAGTGGCCGCAGCGGCCCATTCGTCGCGCTCAACTGCGGCGCCCTGCCGGAACCGGTGTTCGAAAGCGAGATGTTCGGCCACGAGACCGGCGCCTTCACGGGCGCCGAAAAACGCCGGATCGGCAAGATCGAATACGCGGACAAGGGCACGCTCTTTCTCGACGAAATCGAATCGATGCCACTCGCACTGCAGGTCAAGTTGCTTCGCGTGTTGCAGGAGCGGACGCTGGAACGGCTCGGCAGCAACGCCAGCATCCCCGTGTCATGCCGCGTCGTCGCGGCGACCAAGACCGACCTCAAGCAACTGGTCGCACAGGGACGTTTCCGCGCCGACCTCTACTACCGCCTTAATGTCGTGACGCTCGAACTGCCACCGCTGCGGCAACGCCTCAACGATATCGCACCGCTGATGACCTACTTCATCTCGCAAGCCAGCCGCCGTTTCAACCGCGAGGCGCCCGCGTGGGGCGAGCTCGATCTGCTGCGCTGGCAGCAACACGACTGGCCGGGCAACGTTCGCGAACTCAAGGCAGCGGCGGAGCGGCTATGCCTCGGCCTGACCGATGGCCTCGAAACGACGCCGTCCGCCGATATTTCGCTGAACGCCCGGCTCGATCAGTTCGAACGCAGCCTGATCCGCGACGCGCTGCGAACGACGCGGGGCAACGTCGCCGAAGCCGCCGAGGCGCTGCGCCTGCCGAAAAAAACGCTGTACGACAAACTCGCCCGTCACCAACTCGACCCGGAAGATTTCCGCACGACTTCGCGCAACTGACGGAAGCCCGGGATCAGCGGCGCTCGGCCACCCAGCGCAACAAGGCATCCATGGCCGGTTTGCCAAGACGCGAGCGCGGGTCGTTGATCAGGAACACGACGACCCAGCGGTGGTTGCTGTTGTCGAGCACATAACCGGCAATCGCGCGTACGCCCTCAAGATACCCGGTTTTCAGATGCGCCCGCCCGGTCGCCGTGCTGCCGTTCAGGCGCTTTTTCAGCGTGCCATCGACACCGGCCACCGGCAGTGAGGACACGAGTTCGGCCATCACCGGGCTTTCCCAGGCCGCCCGCAACAGCTGGCCGAGACCGTCGGCGGAAATCCGCTCGCTGCGCGAGAGGCCTGAGCCGTTATCGAGCACCAGTTCGGGCAGCGCCAGCCCCTTGCCCGACGACCAGGCGCGGACCCGACGCCGGGCGCCGTCTGGCGTCGCCGGACGCTCGGTGTCAAGGCTGAGAAAGATCTGCCGCGCCATCACGTTGTTGCTGTATTTATTGACCTCACGCACGATTTCGGCCAGCGTCGGCGATTCCTGTGCGGTCACCAACCGGGCGTTCTGCGGTACAACGCCGGCGCGCACACGCCCGGAAAAATGCCCGCCGAGTTCGCGCCACAAGGTCCGGAAGAGGCGTTCAACCTGCTCGTCGGCCGACCACGGCGACAGATGCAGCGCCTTCTCGCCGCATGCGGGCGGGAAGATGCCGGAGAGTTCGACAGCCCCATCGACGACCGCAACCCTGAGCTTCTCGCGCCAGTCGCCACAAGCCTCGTCGACTGCCTGCAGGCGGTTGTTGATGCGGACGTCATCGCCCGGCGTATCGGCGATGACCGTCACCGCCTTGCGCCCGGTCTCGGGCACCAACGTCAGGCGGATGCTCTTGAGATTGACGAGCAGCGCGTCGGGACCCGCGTTATAGGGTCGCAACGGTTCGTGATCAAATTCGCCCGGGTCGTGCGGCGGCACATTGAAGGCGCTGCGATCAAGCACCAGATCGCCGGCGATATCGCCGACCCCGCGAAGGCGCAACTGGCGCAGGAGCAACCAGAACTGCTCAAGCCCGAGACGCGGATCACCGCTGCCACGCAGATAGAGATTGCCCGCCTCGTCGGCAAATGCCTCGGTTTTCCAGGTATGCGCTGGACCGAGCAGGTCGAGCGCCGCGTAGGTCGTCACCAGCTTCATCACCGACGCCGGATTCATCGGCTGCCGTGCGTTATGACGAATCAGCGGCTGCGGGCTATCGACGCCCTGGACAAGAACGCTGACGTTGCGCGTCGCGATGCCGGCATCCTTGAGCGCCGCCAGCACCTCCGGTGGCAATTCGGCCGCCGGCGCGGCGCCGCAGTAAAGCAAAAACACGCCAAGACAGGCTGCGCGCCCGAACACGGACAAGCCGCGCCGCCAGTGAATAATACGAATCATGATTGCCACACCGAAATATTGAAGCCAGCCGTGATCATACGCCGCTGCTACACTACAAGCCGAACGAAAGACACCGCCGCCAAGGCACGGAGGGCAGCTTCCATGACAAGAGAATTGATCCTGGCGTTGGACCAGGGCACCACCAGTTCGCGCGCCATCCTCTTCGACCGCGACGGACGAGCGGTGGCGAGTGCCCAGCGCGAATTCGCCCAGCATTATCCCCGACCCGGCTGGGTCGAACACGACGCCAACGACATCTGGACGAGCCAGTACGAGGTTGCGCGCGCGGCAATCGCCGGGGCAGGGGTCAATGCCCGCAGCATCGCTGCCATCGGCATCGCCAACCAGCGCGAGACGACGGTCGTCTGGGACCGGATCACCGGCGAGCCGATCTGCAAGGCCATCGTCTGGCAATGCCGGCGTACCGCCGCCGACTGCGACGCGCTGAAGGCGCGCGGACTCGACACGCTGATCCGGGAACGGACCGGCCTTTTGCTCGACGCCTATTTTTCCGGCACCAAGCTCGCCTGGATTCTTAACCACGTTCCGCATGCCCGCGCCCGCGCAGAACGGGGCGAACTCGCTTTCGGCACCGTCGACACCTGGCTGATCTGGAAACTGAGCGGCGGCCGCGTCCATGCCACCGACGTTTCCAACGCTTCCCGCACCCTGCTCTTCAATATCCACACGCTCGACTGGGACGAGCGCATCCTCGCCGAACTCGACATCCCGCGCGCGCTGCTGCCCGAGGTCCGGCCCTCAAGCCATTACTACGGCGACAGCCTTCCGGCACTCTTCGATGGCGCGGCCATCCCGATTGCCGGCGATGCCGGCGATCAGCAGGCGGCGCTGTTCGGACAAGGGTGCTTCGTCGCCGGCACGGCCAAGAACACCTACGGCACCGGCGCCTTCATGCTGATGAACACCGGCCGGACGCCGATCGACTCGAAGCACGGACTGCTCACCACGGTCGCCTGGGGCATCGACGGCACCGTCGACTACGCGCTTGAAGGCAGCGTCTTCATTGCTGGCGCGGCCATCCAGTGGTTGCGCGACGAACTCGGCCTGATCGGTAGCGCCGCCGAAAGCGAAGTCCTGGCGAAAAGCGTCGCCGACACGCAGGGCGTCTATGTCGTGCCCGCCTTCGTCGGTCTCGGCGCCCCCTACTGGGACATGAATGCCCGCGGCACAATCGTCGGCCTGACGCGCGGCAGCGGACGCGCCCACATCGTCCGCGCCACGCTCGAAGCCATCGCCTTCCAGACCCGCGACGTCCTGCAGGCGATGCAGGCCGACGCCGGCATCGCATTGCGCGAACTGCGCGTCGATGGCGGTGCCGCCGCCAACGATTTTCTCATGCAGTTCCAGGCCGACCTTCTCGGCGTCCCGGTCCTGCGCCCGGCGCAAACCGAAAGTACGGCGCTCGGCGCCGCCACCCTCGCCGGCCTCGCCGTCGGGCTCTGGAAAAATCGCGAGGACATCGCCGGACGCCACCAGGCCATGCGGACCTTCGCCCCGGCGCTGGCGCCGGGACAATCCGAACGGCATTACGCCGGATGGCGCCGCGCGGTCGACCGGGCTCGCGCCTGGGTCAGCGACTGAAACCTTTCACAATTGCCACAAGCCGGTAGAATGAGATGACAATAAAATCCCGTTCGCGGCCTTCTCACCCCAGGACATAACCATGACGCGACAGAGTACCGAATCGAAGCTGGGCACACGCCACCGCCAGATTCTCGATCTCGCCAAGCAGCAAGGCTTCCTCTCCACCGAGGCACTTGCCCGTCATTTCGACGTCACCACCCAGACGATCCGGCGCGACATCAACTATCTCTGCGACGAAGGCCTGCTGCGCCGCTTCCACGGCGGTGCCGGCCCGGCATCGAGCGTCGAGAACGTCGATTATTCGGCGCGGCAGATCCTCAATCACGAAGCCAAGATCCGGATCGCTCAAGCCGTCGTCGGGGAGATACCCGACAACGCCTCGCTCTTCATCAATATCGGCACGACCACCGAAGAAGTCGCCAAGGCACTCGCCGGCCACCGCAACCTGCGCATCATCACCAACAACCTCAACGTCGCCAGCCTGCTCTGCGGCAACGAAAACTTCGAAGTGATCGTCGCCGGCGGCGTCGTCCGCAGCGACCGCGGCGTCATCGGCGAATCGACGATCGACTTCATCCGCCAGTTCAAGGTCGATTTCGGCATCATCGGCATTTCCGGCATCGATGCCGACGGCACGCTGCTCGATTTTGACTACCGGGAAGTCCGCGTCGCGCAGGCGATCATCGAGAACTCGCGCCAGATCTTCCTCGTCACGGACCGCACCAAGTTCAGCATCACGCCGATGGTCAAGCTGGGCACACTGGCCGATGTCGATGTGCTGTTCACCGACGCAGCGCCGCCGGCCGACATCCAGGCGGTCCTCGCCGAAACGCAGACCCGCCTCGTCATCGCCAAGGACGCGCCGCGCCTCGACTAAGAGCCTATTTCGGCAGGGATCGCGGCCCGCGATCCCTGCCGAAATAGGCTCCAAATTTCCCCGCCGGTCTCCGCCCGGAAGCGGAGGTCCGACGGGCTCGCCGCGCTCAGGCCTTCTTGCGGGTGAAGGCGACTTCGCAGACCTTGTTGCCCTGGGCAATCGTCTTGCCCAGATGGAATTCGAAGTTCTCGAAACGGCTGCCGATACCGCGGTCGCCCGACATGGCGATGTCGCAGAGCTTGCTCAGCATTTCGCCCTCGATGCCGGCCTGCGTCCATGCCGTGACCAGCGGGCAATAACCGAATTCCACCGTAAGCTCGTTCTCGTCGAGCTTCTTGATGTCCATCTCGAAAATCTTGATGACATCTTCATTAAGGAAGGTCTTGCCGAACTCGACCATGCTATCGGCGGACTCCAGCACTTCCTTGATGCCGTCGCCATGCATGCAGCCGGTCTTGAAGATCGCCGAGTGGCCGATTTCTTCCCAGTCCATGCCGCGGTCCTTGATCTCCTTGAGAATCAGCCCCATCCAGAGCGCGCGGTGCGTGAACGCCTTTCTCAGTTTGTTGGTGACCGGATCGTCGGTGTTCTTCGGCTGGTTGTTATGGCAAATACACATGAAAATCTCCTTGCTCGCTCATTCATAAAAGTTGCGGATGGGGTGGGATGCCAGCGGCCGCCCAACGGGACGGGCGCCGCAACGCGCCCGCCTTTCCGACGACAAGCCACGCCGGAATGACGTAGCGGCATTAGCACATAGTGTGCCACGAACGGGACAGAAGCGCTCGTCGCAGGGCAACCGACGGCGACCGTCGTGATGACGAACACCCGCCAAACGCAGTTGCCCTGCGCCCGGCCTGAGCCCGCGCCGGATACTCCCTGCCGACAACGCCTCCCGACCGGCAGCAGCGCACCCGAATGGGGCGCAGCCTCGGTGCAGCCATACTGGCGCCAGCGATCGTTTCGCACGGCGACATTTCGCGAATTGAGAATGTTTCCGAAGAAGCTGAGAAACGAAGATCATCGGTTTTCCCGATGGCGACAACAGCGCAGACCCGAAATGTACAGGCCCCCTCCGTGCATAAGCACCGAAGATACCAGCGTAATTTTCGGATCGCATTGCACCAGCATGATCCAACGCCCCCTATGACAGCCGATCACCGGTAGAATCGTCACCAACACGGATGAGTATGATCACGGCCACGCCACCCGCGTCGACAACCCCGGACGGGAAAATTGGCCCGGAATTTGCTCAATCCACGGTGTCTGTCTGTCAGCCAGCGCCAAGCAGGCCCGATGCGAAGGGTCTGTGAAGCGTACGCAGTTGGTGCATACGCCGAAAATTCGCGGTGCATGCCCGGTTGCTGGCCGGCAGCTCGCCGGACGAATGCCTCCCAGCGGGGAAGCTTTCCCGGCGCTTCGAGTTGGAACGTCTCGCCCGAAGTGAGTCATCCGCAACCTGTTGTCACCGATCTTTCACCTGGAGAATTTGATCATGATGAAACTCAAGCATTGCAAGACGCTGCTCGCCTCGGTCTGCCTGACCCTGGCCGCAGCGGGCGCCAGCGCGCAGAACAAGACGATCGCCATCGGCTACCAGGCTCCGCTCAGCGGTGAGAACGCCCAGTACGGCATGTTGTTCCGCAACTCGGCGACGCTGGCGCTCGATGAATTCAACAAGTCGGGCAAGCTCCCTGGCGTCACCGTCCAGATCAAGTTCGAAGACAGCAAGAGCGACGCCAAGGAAGGCGTCAATATCGCGCGCAAGTTCTCCGATGACCCCAGCATCCTGGCGGTAATCGGCGACTTCAACTCGACCGTGTCGATGGCCGCCGGCCAGGTCTATGCACAGACCAAGGTGGCGCAGCTCTCGCAGACCGCCTCGCATCCGGACTTCGTCAAGATCAGCGAATACCAGTTCCGCAACATCAACACGCAAGCCTACGAAGGCCCGTTGATCGCCAACTGGGCGCACGCCAACGGCGTCAAGAAGGTCGCCGTCGTCGCCATCCAGAACGACTGGGGCCAGTCGGCCGCCAACAACTTTATCGCCGGCTTCAAGGCCGCTGGCGGCACGGTCACCGACGTCGAGTACTTCAACCCCGGCACGCGCGACTTCCGCTCGATCCTCACCAAGATCGGCCGCAGCCAGCCCGAAGCCATCTTCCTCGGCGCTTTCTACGAGGACGGCTCGGCCTTCCTGCAGCAGAAAGTCCAGATGGGCCTGAAACAGAGCATCTATGCGACTTCGTCACTGTATGAAAAGAAGATGATCGAACTCGCCGGCCCGGCCGCCAACGGCCTCTTCCTCACCACGACCTTCATGGCGGAAAGCACCGAGCCGCATGTTGCCTCCTACGTCAAGGCCTACGAAGCACGCTACGGCGCCAAACCACAGCAGTTCGCGGCCCAGGCGTTCGATGCCACCAACATCATGCTGAACGCCATCGTCGCCGCCGGCGGCGCCAACGCGACGCGTGCCAAGGTGCGCGATGCGCTTGCTGCGACCAAGAACTTCCCGGGCGTCACCGGCACCACCAGCTTCGACCCGGCCACGCGCGAACCGATCAAGCTCCTGGCCAAGCTCCAGGTCGTGGACGGCAAGTTCGTCGCGGTCAAGTAGCCTTTTCACCTCGTTCGCAAGAAAACCGGCTGGCCGCAAGGCCAGCCAGGAGTGATACATGTTTGACATTTTTTTCGTGCAGCAACTCGTCAATGGTCTCTCGATCGGGTTGATCTACGCACTCGTCGCGATCGGCTTCACGCTGATCTTCGGCGTCCTCAACGTCGTGAACTTCGCCCACGGCGAGATCTACATGATCGGTTCCTTCGCCGGCCTGATGGCCATCACGACCTTCGCCCCGCCGCTCTTCGTCGTCATCCTGATTGCATTGGCGGCCGGCGCGCTCGCCGGTTTCGGCCTCGAGCGTCTGGCGTTCCGTCCCTTCCGCCGCTTCCGCGACGAGGCCTCGCTCAAGTCGAAGGCGATCCGGGAAGCGACGCTGCTCTCCTCGTTGGCGGTATCGATCATCGTGCGTGAAATCGCCGAGAAGATCTTCGGCTCGAACATGCAGTCGATCCCGCAGGACTACCTGCTGCTCAAACCGATCCAGATCGGCTCGCTGAATTTCGCCGACGGCCAGTTCCTCATCTTCGGGCTATCGATCGTCATGCTCGGCGGCCTGCAGTGGCTGCTAAAGCGGACCCGTATCGGCCTGTCGATCCGTGCCGTCGCCAACAACCCGATGGGCGCCGCCTACGTCGGCATCAATACCGAGCGGACGATCATCGCCACCTTCGTCATCGGCTCGACGCTCGGCGCCATCGCCGGTCTCATCGTCGGCCTCTACCAGGGCGCGATCTTCCCGGCGATGGGCTTCGTACCCGGCGTCAAGGCCTTCGTCGCCATGGTCATGGGCGGCCTGTCTTCGATCGGCGGCGCCGTCGTCTGCGCGCTGATCCTCGGCATGGCCGAAGCCGTCACCACCAGCTTCTTCGCCCAGGGCTGGGGCGATCTCGTCGCCTACCTCTTCCTCGTCATCACCTTGATATTTTTCCCGACCGGCCTGTTCGGCGGCGGCAGGGAGCGTGTCTGATCATGCGCAGAGTCATTTCGGTTTCCCTTCTTCTCGCCGCGGTACTCATCGTCGTACCGGGGATCCTGACCCTGGTCGGCGGCGGCTACTGGTTCCGCGTCATGACGACGATCGGCGTCTTCTCGATCCTGACGATGAGCGCCAACCTGATCACCGGCACCACTGGCCTCATGTCGCTCGGCCACGCTGGCTTCTACGGCATCGGCGCCTATGCCACGGCGCTCCTGTCGACCAAGTTCGGCTGGCCCTTTTACCTGACGCTGCCGGTTTCCGGCGCCATCACCGCCGCGTTCGGCATCCTGCTGGCGCTGCCGACGATGCGCTTGATCGGCATCTACTTCGCCGTCGCCACGCTCGGTCTCGGCGAGATCATCCACGTCACGCTGCTCAACTGGGTCGATTTCACGCGCGGTCCGATGGGCATCTCGGCCATCCCGGGCGTCACGATTCCCGGAATCTTCAGCGCCTCGGACACCACCCACTACTATGCCGTCACCGTTACAGCGCTGATCGCCGCCTTCGTGCTCGGCCGACTCACGCATTCGTACTATGGCAACGCGCTACGCGCGGTACGCGAGGACGACCAGTGCGCCGCCTCGATGGGACTCAACGTCGTCGGGCTCAAGATCCAGTCCTTCGCCTTCGCCTGCTTCTTCGCCGGCGTCGCTGGCGGCCTGTGGGCGCACACGACAGGCTACATCTCGCCGGGCGATTTCCGCTTCTCCGAGTCGATCCTGATTCTCGCCATGATGGTCGTCGGTGGACTCGGCAGCCTGCCCGGTGCGGTACTCGGTGCTGTCATCCTGCTCGGCCTGCCCGAATTCCTGCGCCCGATCGGCGACTATCGCATGATCGTCGTCGGCGCCGTGATGTTCTTCTCCATACTCTTCCTGCCGCGCGGACTGCTCGGCGAGACGCCCGTGCTGACGGTCGTCCGCCGCCAGTTCGGGCTGGCCTGGGATGCCAAATCGAATCTGGGATGGCGCCAATGACTCCGCTACTCGAAATCAAGAACGTCAGCCGCTTCTTCGGCGGCCTGCACGCCGTCGAGGACTTTTCCGGACAGGTTCAGCGCGGCGAACGCGTCGGCCTGATCGGCCCGAACGGCGCCGGCAAGACGACGCTGTTCAACCTGATCACCTGCTTCACGCCGCTCTCGGCCGGATCGGTCTTCTTCGACGACAAGGACATCTCCTCGCTCAAGGCCTACCAGGTCGCCCGCCTCGGCATCGCCCGGACGTTCCAGAATCTGCGCGTCATGCCGAACCTGAGCGTCTTCGACAACGTCTCGATCGGCGCGCTTGGCGCCCTCGGCCACTCGCCCTTCTCGGCCCTGATGCATCGCCGCAACTATGCAAAGGACATCAGCCGGCGCACCTGGGACGCGCTCGAACAGGCCGGCCTGCAGGGACAAGCCTCGGAACTCGCGGCCAACCTCTCCTACGGCAAGCGCAAGTACCTGGAAATCGCCCGGGCGCTGGCGCTGTCGCCGCGCCTGCTGATTCTCGACGAACCCGCCGCCGGCCTCAACGACACCGAAACCGCCCAGCTCGGCGAATTCGTCATGAAGCTCTCGAAGGAAGGCCTCAGCATCCTGCTCGTCGAACACGACATGAACTTCGTCATGACCCTGTGCGAACGCATCATGGTGATGGCATCGGGACGCAAGATCGCCGACGGCACGCCGCAGGAAATTTCGAACGATCCCGTGGTTCTCGAAGCCTATCTGGGCAGCGAAGAGGAAGAAGCCGCATGAGTACCGCCAATCTCCTGGACATCAAGGCCCTGCATGTGCGCATGGGCGAACAGAGCATTCTCAACGGACTCTCGCTGCACGTCCCGACCGGCGGCATCGTCACCGTGCTCGGCAGCAACGGCGTCGGCAAGACGACGCTGATGCGGGCGATCTCGGGCGTCTATCACAGCACCTCGGGCAGCATCGAATTCGACGGCACCAACATTACCAACTGGCCATCGCACCGCATCGTCGCCGCCGGCCTCGCCCAGGCGCCCGAAGGCCGGCAGATCTTTTCGTCGATGACGATCGCCGAGAACCTGCGCATCGGCGGCGTCGGCCTCTCGCCCCAGCAACTCGCCGAAGAGGAAGAGAAACAGCTCCAGCGCTTCGCCATCCTGCGCAGCCGCTATCGCCAGAAAGCCGGCACGCTCTCGGGCGGCGAACAGCAGATGCTGTGCATTGCCCGCGCGCTGATGTGCCGGCCGAAGCTGCTGCTCATGGACGAGCCCTCGCTCGGTCTAGCGCCGAAAGTCGTGCGCCAGATCTTCGACCTGATCACCCAGATTCGCGAAGAAGGCCATTCGGTCCTGCTCGTCGAGCAGAACGCGCGGGCAGCATTGCGCGTCGCCGACTATGCCTATGTGATGGACGGCGGACGCATCGTCATCGAGGGCAGCAGCGCCGAGCTTGCCGATGACGCGCGCGTACGCGCCGCCTATCTGGGCGGCCACACCGGCTGATTCAAGAGGGGCGTGGCACGCCAAGGCGTTGCCACGCCTCAGGCGCGGTCGAGCGGCATTTCCTTGAGTTTGCGGTAGAGCGTCGACAGGCTGATGCCAAGCGACTCGGCCGCGCGACGTTTGCCGGTGACCGTCATGCCGAACTCGGCCAGGGTATTGCGGATCAGTTCCTTCTCTGCGACGTGCAGCGCCGCGCTCTGCACCGGCGCGGCCACGGCCTCGCGCTCGCGGATCTTGAACGGCAGGCTGTTGGTGGTGATATAGGCCGACGGCTCCATGTTGATCGCGTACTCGATGACGTTTGCAAGCTCGCGGACATTGCCTTTCCACCGGTAGGCGAGCAATACGCTTTCGGCATCGGCCGTAAATCCCTTGATCTTCTTGTTGAGCTTGGCGTTGTACTGGCGTAGCAGGTTGCCCATCAACAGGCGGACGTCGCCAGGACGGCTGCGCAGCGGCGGAATGTGCAGCGGGATGACGTTAATCCGGTAGAACAGGTCCTCGCGGAATTCGCCGCGATCGACCATGCCTTCGAGATCCTTGTTGGTCGCGGCGATCAGGCGCACGTCGACGGCGACGCTCTTGTGACCGCCGAGCTTCTCGACGGTCTTTTCCTGCAGCACGCGCAACAGCTTCGGCTGCAGGTGCAGCGGCATGTCGCCGATCTCGTCGAGAAAGATGGTGCCGCCGTTGGCCAACTGGAATTTGCCCGGCCGCCCGCCGCGCGAAGCGCCGGTAAAGCTGCCGTCTTCGTAGCCGAACAGTTCGCTTTCGATCAGCGACTCGGGCATCGCCGCACAGTTGATGGCGATGAACGGATGCTTGCTGCGCGAACTGGCGTGGTGGATGGCGCGTGCGAACAGTTCCTTGCCAGTCCCGCTCTCACCGGTGATCAGGATGCTCGAGTCGCCGCCGGCGACACGCAGCGCTGTGTCCTTGAGGCGCAGCATGCTGGCGCTCTCGCCGACGATCTGCTCGAAGGACGTCGACAGCGCGGTGTTGGTCAGGTTGTTGATGACCCGATAGACGTCTTCCATTTTTTTGAGGACGATGATCGACCCGGCGTTCTTGTCTTCGAGCACGACCGGGCGACCGGAAATCAGCGCATGCACCTCGAAACCGGGACGGCCGATGCGCAATTCGATGTTGCTGAACTCGCTGCCCTTGTCGATCAATGCGCCGATGCACGCCACCGAAAAAACTTCGGTCAGGCGACGATCGATCAGTTCCGCACGCGTCGTCCGCAGCACGTCCTCCAGTACTGAATTGACATAGACGATGCGGCCGTCCTCATCGGCGGCGACGATACCCTCGTCGATCGAGTCCATGATCGAGACGAGCTGGTTGCGCGCGACCGTGAGCTTCGTCTTGGCCTCCTGTTCGAGCAGCTTGCTGACGATCAGCTCCGACATGCGCCGGGTGAATTCGATCAGGTTGTTCTGGTTCTCGAGCAGACGCAGGCGCGACGCCTCGGTGATCGCGATCAGCCCGATCGCGCCAAGCCGCCTTCCGTCATACTCGATCGGCACGCACAGCATCGCCTCGAGGTTGCAGTTGTCCTGGATCGAGCAGGCAGCGCATTGCTCGCTTTCCTGCTTGCCCGGCACCACCTGGGTGACGCCGGTCTTGATCACGTTGCCAATGACATAGACGTCCTTGATCTCCTTGACCTCGAGCTTGTAGTGCTTCTTGGTGTCGCCGACGAGCTGGTAATCGGCATCGGAGATAATGACGTCAATATCGAGCACGCTGGCGATCGCCTCGGATATCTGCTGCACGGCATCACGAATATCAAACAGCCCGGCCATCGGATTTCTGCCCTGATCGAGAATGGAAAAACGGCTGCAACTATACGGCGAAAACGCCGATGACGCACGACTGCAGCCGAACGCTACGCCACTTCCGCCCGGTCAAACAGAAAAGGGCCCGGTCATGCGATGCCGGGCCCTGGAAAAATGCCGTTGGCGATTGAATCAGGCAGCGTAATCGGCGAAGACCTTGAAGAGCAGATGAATCGCCGTGGCGCCGGCATCCTGGTGACCGATGCCGCGCTCGCCGACGTAATGCGCGCGCCCCCGGTTGGCAATCATCGCCTTGGTCGCCTCGACGCCCTGTGCAGCCGCCGCACAGGCATCCGCCAGCGCTTCGGCCAGGGTCGCACCGCGCGCCGCCGCCGCGCTCAGCGCCTGCGCCGCGGGCGCCAGCGCATCGATCAGCGTCTTGTCGCCGACATCCGACTTGCCGAGCGTCTTGACGCCCTCGAGGCTGGCGTTGAACATCCGGGCCAACTCGGCAACACCGGCTTCGTTCTGGTTGCCGAGTTCCTTGCCGGCGCGCATGAAGATCGTCCCGAACAGTGGCCCGGAAGCACCGCCCATCGACTTGACGAGGGTCATGCCGCTCTTGCCGAGCACCATGCCGGGCGCCAGCCCGACAAGTTCCGGCAGCAGCGCCTGCAGTGCATTGCAGCCACCGGAAATACTGGTGCCGAAGTCCGCGTCGCCAAGCTTGCCATCGAGTTCGTTGAGTTCGTCGCGACGAGCGATGACGTTTGCCGCAAAGCCGGCGATGAGACACTGAAAGTCCTGGCTGGTCAGTTGTTCCATGATAGCGATCCTTTCACCCGCTCAGCATTGCTTGAAGGCAATGGCATCGGCCGGCGCATCGAGCAGGGCCTTGAGTTCCGGATCGAGGCGCAGGACGCTGATCGACGCCCCGGCCATTTCCAGCGCGGTCATGTACTCGCCGACGAAGGTACGGTAGATCGTCACGCCGCGCGCGGCGCAGATCTCCGCGACCTTGCGATTGACGATGTAGAGTTCCATCAAGGGCGTCGCGCCGAGCCCGTTCACCATCACGGCCACTTCGTCGCCGGCAACGAACGGAATGTCATCAAGAATTTTATCCATCAGCGCCGTGACGATCTCGTCGGCCGGCGCGATCTTGCTGCGCGTGATCCCCGGCTCGCCGTGAATGCCCATGCCGATTTCCATTTCATCCTCGGCCAGCGAAAAATTGGCTTTTCCGGCGATCGGCACAATACAGGGCGACAGCGCCATTCCCATCGAACGCACGTTGGCGACAGTCTTTTCCGCCACAGCCTTGACCTCGTCGAGTGAAGCTCCCTGCGCAGCCTTGGCGCCGGCGATCTTATGCACGAACACAGTGCCGGCAATACCACGGCGCCCGGTCGTATAGGTACTGTTCTTCACGGCAACGTCATCATCGACGATGACGCGCGTCACCTTGACGCCTTCGAACTCGGCCATTTCCTCGGCCATCTGCGAGTTCATCAGGTCACCCGAATAATTCTTGATGATCATCAGGACGCCGGCGCCGCTGTCGACCGCCTTGGCCGCTTCGAGAAAGTGATCGGGGGTCGGCGACGAAAAGACGTTGCCGACGCACGCCGCATCCAGCATGCCACGGCCGATGAAGCCGGCATGCGCGGGTTCGTGCCCACTGCCGCCGCCCGACACCAGGCCGACCTTGCCGGCGATCGGCGCCTGCGCGTTGACGAGGCATTGGTAGCCTTCGAGCTTGCGGACGTATTCGGGATGGGCCATGACCATTCCGGCCAGCATTTCCTGAACGACATTCTCGGGCGCATTGATTAATTTTTTCATGGAATCCCCATTTGAAATGGCACAGACAAAACAACGATAGAAACTGCGACACGCGGCAAGGCCCTGACACATGCATCGGCACACGTTCCGTTCGCGAAGCCTTCAGCATATTGCATGCCAAGCCACGGGGGCACATTCGCGCACCTCACCTCACCATGCAGTCCCGCTGCCGTGGGCGGCCGCAGACGGTACGCGCAGGCGGGCACCGACATCTGGCACACCGATGTCATGAGAAACCGTGAGAAACAACTGAGAAATTTGAGAAACAGTACGCTCTCTGCCGGCGCCGGCGACACCGATAAAGAGCAAGGCTCCCCGCCACGACTCACCGCTCGATCCATCTGAGCAACATCGAGAACAGGATCTCCGGACTGAACGGTTTGACGATGAAATCGTTCATTCCGGCGGCCAGGCATCGCGCCTTGTCTTCGGCAAAGGCGTTCGCCGTCATCGCCAGAATCGGGACCGACAGACTTTCCGGCCGCCTCCGGATTTGTCGGGTCGCCTCAAGACCATCCATGAGCGGCATCTGCATATCCATCAAGATAGCGGCATACGACGACTCCCGCACCATGGCGATCGCCTGCTCGCCGTCAGCGGCAGTATCGACGCACAGGCCGACATTTTTCATCATGCAGCTGGCAATTTCGATGTTCATGGGTTCATCATCAACCACCAGAACGCGACGCCCTTGGTGGCGCTGACGCAGGGCCGCCCCGGCGCTTTCGCCATCCGCGAGGACGGACATTGGCGCATTGGCGTCCTTGCGCAAGCGGGCCGTCAGCCAGAATGTGCTGCCGACACCGGGGACGCTTTCAGCCCCCGTATCACCGCCCATCAACTGCGCGATCCGGCGAGTAATGGTCAGCCCGAGGCCGGTACCGCCGTATTGGCGGGAGATCGATGCATCCGCCTGTTCGAAAGGCACAAACAACCGCGACATGACCTCGGGCGCGATGCCGATCCCGGGGTCCTGAACTTCGAACCGGAGCAAAGCCGCGTCGTCAGTTTCCTCGACGATCGATGCGCGCAGGGTGACGCTTCCCGCCGCCGTAAACTTGATCGCGTTGCTGACATAATTGAGCAGTGCCTGCCGCAGGCGCGTCACGTCGCCAACGAGCGGCGGAAAGCCCGGCGCAGACACTGCGTCGAGCGCCACCCCCTTGGCTTGCGCACGCACCTCCATGATCGACACGACCGTCGACATCAATGCCGCAATATCGACCGGCCCATCATCCAGCACCAGCTTTCCCGCTTCGATCTTCGACAGATCGAGGATATCGTCAATGACATGGAGCAGGTGCGAGGCCGCCGCATCGATCTTGTCGAGGCGTTCGGCCTGTATCTGCGTCACCAACCCTTGTTTCAGGATATAGGTCATGCCGATGATGCCACTCAGTGGTGTGCGAATCTCGTGGCTCATATTCGCCAGAAATGTGCTCTTGGCCACACTGGCTGCCTCCGCTTCCGCCTTGGCCAGCGTCAGTTCGGCAGTCCGGGAAGCGATCAATTCCTCGAGATGATGACGATGCAATTCGAGTTCAGCCTCTGCCTTCTTGCGCTCGGCGATGTACATCAGGCTCGTGCGCATGCCGATGACGTTGCCATCCCTGTCGCGGCGACACTTGTCCTTGATGATCGCAGGAATCGTGGTCCCGTCCTTTCGGCGGAAATACCGCTCAAAAGTACTGTCTACCGACCGGATTTCCGCCAGCTTTTCCTTGACGGCCTGACGGGAATCCTCCGCCCCTTCGACAAAATCCCATGCATAACGACCCAGCATTTCCTCCTCGACATACCCGAGCGTCCTCAATTCAGTCCGATTGATACGAACAATCCGGCCCTCGGCATCGAGATCGTGATAGCCCACGGGAATTTCGTTGAAGAGTTCCCGGAATTCCGCCTCGCTTTCCTGCAAGGCCTCCTCTCGCCGATTGAGTACTTCGAGCAAATGGTTGAAGCTGAAGATCAAATCACCGATCTCGTCACGACGCGTCACCGGCAAAGGCGCGATCGGCCCGGCCCCGGAAACCTGATCGGAAACTGCAAGGCTGGCCGTCATGATCGGCGCGAACAATCGCTGCAACAACCTTCGCGACAGCCATCCTGCCAACGCCCCCGCCAACACGCTGAAGATCAGCACGCCGACCAGCAGGCGGTGCTTCATTGCCTCAATCGGCGCGAAAGCCTCTTCCACCGGCAAGGTCGCCACGGCAAACCATCCGGCCATCGGCACGCCCTTGGCGGCCGAAAGCTCAACCACACCAAGCGAGCTTTCGGCAACGCCAAAACCTTCATACCCTCGAGCATACTTGTCGTGCATCACGTTGCGCCCGAATGCGGGTGCCGGACGCATCACGCGACTGCGATCGGTGGCAGCAATGATGATGTTCTGGACCGGGTCAATCACCAGGTATCCCCCGGTCTTTCCGTAGCCGCTCTGCACGGTCCGTTCGAGAAAATTGCTGGCCGACAGATCCGTGACACCGACAAGGGCACCAATCACCTCCCCCGTGCCGTTCCGAAGCGGTATCACGATGATCAGGTTCGGCCCCCATGTCTGGCCATCCACGGAAATCTTTCCGACCACCGGCCGAGCTTCCTTGATCGCCGTCACAACGGCCTCTCTGTCGCTGGCGCGAAGCCCCTGTTTCCCCATCGACTTCGGTGCGGATGCGATCAAGCGCCCCCTGACGTCGGTAGCGAACAAGCCGCCATTGAAGAGACTGAGTATCGCCGGGCTCTGTTCCAGTCGTGCCTGTAGCGACGCGGGGGCCCCCAACATGAACGGCTCTATTCTGCCGTTGGCATAACGCTCCATCGATGTGATGCGGGAAACCAACTCGTCATCTATCACCTGCGCCATCATCGTCGCGGTGGAGAGTTGCTGCTCACCCAGATGGCGCTGCATATCATCATGCAGCATCCCCTCGACATAAAATGCCATTGTCCAGATGCAGGCCACAAGAATGCCAACGGCAAACAGCGTCACCTGCGTCTTGATCGACAGTCTATCGAGAAATTTAGTGATCACAATATCTGACCCGCCAGGATTGTCATGCCATCGGCAAGACACGGCAACATACCCGCGCCGACCGCCCCATCCAATACCCATCAATATAGCGGCTTACGGACGAAATCTCCCGTTTATTTCATACGTCGTGATATCGACGACCACGCTCTTTTCCAACACCCGGACAACATTCGCAAATTCGTCATTTAATCTAGACGAATAGACATTTCTGCACGAACATGCACTCTGTGGGGAAGGGCGCTCCTGATACCCCGCCGGATTGCGTTGCCCGCTACGCCGGAACAACCACAAGGCGCTCCTTATGGCGAGACGTTATTCATTTGGCAAAACGAGCAACACCACAGACGACCGGTGCCGGGGCAATCCGAACGGCGACGACCTGACGCAGCGCAACGCGTTGATGTCCGCAGCTTGCGGCGATGGCCATGTGACGGGATCCGCCACATGGCACTGCCTTCTGCGGAATTCGGTCAGCCAGTCTTGGTTCCCGGCGTGACAATCGTCAGATTGGCGGCACTCAGCGTCGCCCCCTGATCCGGGACGAGCGGCACCGCTGCGGTTTGCTGGGTCGGCGCTGCCAGAGGCTGCCCATCGGCATTAAGCTGTTTCAGGACATCGACCGCTGCGCTGACCTGGACACCGATCCCCGCCAGTGCAGAGCCCGCTGCAGAGATCGGCGAAGATGGCACCGTGCCTGACGCTCCCGATGCAGTCGCCGCGTATGTCGCCATCGCCTGGACCAGGCCGCCCACCTGCGTTTGCAAGGGTGTGCGCGAGGGATCGGCCTCGGCCACGAACCAAACGTCGGCCATCTGGTGAACGCTGCCATCGCTCGTCTGGTAACTGGACCTCAGCCCAATCAGATTGCCGTTGTCCATTTCGCTCGTCGCCGTCGCGCCCAGATCGAGCCGGGTGATGCCAAGCGAATCGAGGGTACGCAATTCACCGGTCTCGGTGACGCCATCCGAATTGGCGTCGATCCATACCTGAAGATCGGCAAACTCTTGGTCGGCACTGGAGATCGCTCCGTCTCCGTTGGTATCCATGCTGCTCAGCGCAACATATCCGTCCGCCGCACGCTCGCCATTCGCCAGCACTGTCGAACTGCCGAACAGTTCGGAACCATCATTGATCACGCCGTCATGATTGCGATCAAGCACCAGGAACCCGTCGCCTCCGGACACCCAGCCGGTCTGGACGGTTTTCCCGCTGTCCCAGAGATCGAATTCGGTGCCGGCGGAATAACTCCGGGTCGAGATGCCATCGCCGTTGAGGTCGAGAATGATCGGCGTTCCGGTCGTCAGATTCGACCCATTATCGCCAAAAGCCTGTATCTGCTCCGTACTAAGCGCACACACTTGTGCGCTCGTAATCGCCGCAACCTGCGCGCTGGTGAAACCATTGTGGAGCTGTTCAGTCGTCAGCGCGGCAATCTGGCTGGTCGTCAGCGCCGCAACATCGACCGTTTCGAGCGCGGCAATCTGGTCCGTTCTCAGCGCTAGCACCTGCGCCGTCGTCAGCGCCTGGATCTGGGAGGTCGTCAAGGCCACGACCTGATCGGTATTCAACCCGTTCTGGATCTGATCAATCGTGAGCGCCCCAATCTGGCTGGCGCTCAATGCGTCCACATCGCGCGTTTCAATCGCGCCGATCTGTGCCGTCGTCATCGCCACGAGTTGGGCGGTCGTGAACGCCTGGATCTGGTTTGAACCGAAAGCTACAACCTGATCCGTTGTCAGTGACGCCACCTGATCAACGTTCAGGCCTTTCTGCACCTGCGCCGTCGTCAGGGCCGCCACCTGCTCCGTCGTCAGCGACGCGACCTGATCCACCGTCAGTCCGTTGCGGATCTGCGCCGTCGTCAGTGCCGCGATTTGATCCGTCTTCAAGGCCACGAGGTCGGCCGTTTCCAGCACCCCGATCTGCGCCGTGCCAAGCGCGACCAGTTGGTTCGTCGCGAAGGCCGCCACCTGCTCTGCCGTCAACGCCACCAGTTGGTCCGCCGTCAGACCCTTCTGGATCTGGCTGGTCGTCAGCGCCGCAATCTGGTCGGTCCGCAGTGTCGCCACGTCGCCCGCTTCCAGTACCGACACCTGCTGCGTCGTCAGGGCCGCAATCTGGTCCGTCGTCATTGCATCGACCTGATCGCTCGTCAGCGCGATCACCTGATCAACGTTCAGGCCTTTCTGCACCTGCGCCGTCGTCAGGGCCGCAATCTGCTCCGTCGTCAACGACGCGACCTGATCCACCGTCAGTCCGTTGCGGATCTGCGCCGTCGTCAACGCGGCCACTTGATCCGTTCTCAGCGCCACGAGGTCGGCCGTTTCCAGCACCCCGATCTGCGCCGTACCAAGCGCGACCAGTTGGTTCGTCGCGAAGGCCGCCACCTGCTCTGCCGTCAACGCCACCAGTTGGTCCGCCGTCAGACCCTTCTGGATCTGGCTGGTCGTCAGCGCCGCAATCTGGTCGGTCCGCAGTGTCGCCACGTCGCCCGCTTCCAGTACCGACACCTGCTGCGTCGTCAGGGCCGCAATCTGGTCCGTCGTCATTGCATCGACCTGATCGCTCGTCAGCGCGATCACCTGATCAACGTTCAGGCCTTTCTGCACCTGCGCCGTCGTCAGGGCCGCAATCTGCTCCGTCGTCAACGACGCGACCTGATCCACCGTCAGTCCGTTGCGGATCTGCGCCGTCGTCAACGCGGCCACTTGATCCGTTCTCAGCGCCACGAGGTCGGCCGTTTCCAGCACCCCGATCTGCGCCGTACCAAGCGCGACCAGTTGGTTCGTCGCGAAGGCCGCCAGCTGCTCTGCCGTCAGCGCCACCAGTTGGTCCGCCGTCAGACCCTTCTGGATCTGGCTGGTCGTCAGCGCCGCAATCTGGTCGGTCCGCAGTGTCGCCACGTCGCCCGCTTCCAGTACCGACACCTGCTGCGTCGTCAGGGCCGCAATCTGGTCCGTCGTCATTGCATCGACCTGATCGCTCGTCAGCGCGATCACCTGATCAACGTTCAGGCCTTTCTGCACCTGCGCCGTCGTCAGGGCCGCCACCTGCTCCGTCGTCAACGACGCGACCTGATCCACCGTCAGTCCGTTGCGGATCTGCGCGGTTGTCAACGCGGCCACTTGATCCGTTCTCAGCGCCACGAGGTCGGCCGTTTCCAGCACCCCGATCTGCGCCGTACCAAGCGCGACCAGTTGGTTCGTCGCGAAGGCCGCCAGCTGCTCTGCCGTCAGCGCCACCAGTTGGTCCGCCGTCAGACCCTTCTGGATCTGGCTGGTCGTCAGCGCCGCAATCTGGTCGGTCCGCAGTGTCGCCACGTCGCCCGCTTCCAGTACCGACACCTGCTGCGTCGTCAGGGCCGCAATCTGGTCCGTCGTCATTGCATCGACCTGATCACTCGTCAGCGCGATCACCTGATCAACGTTCAGGCCTTTCTGCACCTGCGCCGTCGTCAGGGCCGCCACCTGCTCCGTCGTCAGCGACGCGACCTGATCCACCGTCAGTCCGTTGCGGATCTGCGCGGTTGTCAACGCGGCCACTTGATCCGTTCTCAGCGCCACGAGGTCGGCCGTTTCCAGCACCCCGATCTGCGCCGTACCAAGCGCGATCAGTTGGTTCGTCGCGAAAGCCGCCAGCTGCTCTGCCGTCAGCGCCACCAGTTGGTCCGCCGTCAGACCCTTCTGGATCTGGCTGGTCGTCAGCGCCGCAATCTGGTCGGTCCGCAGTGTCGCCACGTCGCCCGCTTCCAGTACCGACACCTGCTGCGTCGTCAGGGCCGCAATCTGGTCCGTCGTCATTGCATCGACCTGATCGCTCGTCAGCGCGATCACCTGATCAACGTTCAGGCCTTTCTGCACCTGCGCCGTCGTCAGGGCCGCCACCTGCTCCGTCGTCAGCGACGCGACCTGATCCACCGTCAGTCCGTTGCGGATCTGCGCCGTCGTCAACGCGGCCACTTGATCCGTTCTCAGCGCCACGAGGTCGGCCGTTTCCAGCACCCCGATCTGCGCCGTACCAAGCGCGACCAGTTGGTTCGTCGCGAAGGCCGCCAGCTGCTCTGCCGTCAGCGCCACCAGTTGGTCCGCCGTCAGACCCTTCTGGATCTGGCTGGTCGTCAGCGCCGCAATCTGGTCGGTCCGCAGTGTCGCCACGTCGCCCGCTTCCAGTACCGACACCTGCTGCGTCGTCAGGGCCGCAATCTGGTCCGTCGTCATTGCATCGACCTGATCACTCGTCAGCGCGATCACCTGATCAACGTTCAGGCCTTTCTGCACCTGCGCCGTCGTCAGGGCCGCCACCTGCTCCGTCGTCAGCGACGCGACCTGATCCACCGTCAGTCCGTTGCGGATCTGCGCGGTTGTCAACGCGGCCACTTGATCCGTTCTCAGCGCCACGAGGTCGGCCGTTTCCAGCACCCCGATCTGCGCCGTACCAAGCGCGACCAGTTGGTTCGTCGCGAAGGCCGCCAGCTGCTCTGCCGTCAGCGCCACCAGTTGGTCCGCCGTCAGACCCTTCTGGATCTGGCTGGTCGTCAGCGCCGCAATCTGGTCGGTCCGCAGTGTCGCCACGTCGCCCGCTTCCAGTACCGACACCTGCTGCGTCGTCAGGGCCGCAATCTGGTCCGTCGTCATTGCATCGACCTGATCACTCGTCAGCGCGATCACCTGATCAACGTTCAGGCCTTTCTGCACCTGCGCCGTCGTCAGGGCCGCCACCTGCTCCGTCGTCAGCGACGCGACCTGATCCACCGTCAGTCCGTTGCGGATCTGCGCGGTTGTCAGTGCCGCGATTTGATCCGTCTTCAAGGCCACGAGGTCGGCCGTTTCCAGCACCGCGATCTGCGCCGTACCAAGCGCGACCAGTTGGTTCGTCGCGAAAGCCGCCAGCTGCTCTGCCGTCAGCGCCACCAGTTGGTCCGCCGTCAGACCCTTCTGGATCTGGCTGGTCGTCAGCGCCGCAATCTGGTCGGTCCGCAGTGTCGCCACGTCGCCCGCTTCCAGTACCGACACCTGCTGCGTCGTCAGGGCCGCAATCTGGTCCGTCGTCATTGCATCGACCTGGTCGCTCGTCAGCGCGATCACCTGATCAACGTTCAGGCCTTTCTGCACCTGCGCCGTCGTCAGGGCCGCCACCTGCTCCGTCGTCAGCGACGCGACCTGATCCACCGTCAGTCCGTTGCGGATCTGCGCCGTCGTCAGTGCCGCGATTTGATCCGTCTTCAAGGCCACGAGGTCGGCCGTTTCCAGCACCCCGGTCTGCGCCGTACCAAGCGCGACCAGTTGGTTCGTCGCGAAGGCCGCCAGCTGCTCTGCCGTCAGCGCCACCAGTTGGTCCGCCGTCAGACCCTTCTGGATCTGGCTGGTCGTCAGCGCCGCAATCTGGTCGGTCCGCAGTGTCGCCACGTCGCCCGCTTCCAGTACCGACACCTGCTGCGTCGTCAGGGCCGCAATCTGGTCCGTCGTCATTGCATCGACCTGATCGCTCGTCAGCGCGATCACCTGATCAACGTTCAGGCCTTTCTGCACCTGCGCCGTCGTCAGGGCCGCAATCTGATCTGTTATCAGCGCGGAGATCTGGTCAATTGTCAGGTTCCGGATCTGCGCCGTCGTCAACGCGGCCACTTGATCCGTGGTCAGCACCGTCAGCTGATCCGTCGTCAGCCCCGCCTGGATTTGCATCGTCGTCAGCGCGGCCATCTGCGCTGTCGTCAGCGCCACAACGTCCGCCACCTCGATCGCCGACAACTGCCCCGTCGTCAGCGCCCGCAGCTGTGACGTCGTCATGGCCTGCAACTGCTCGCTCGTCAGCGCGACCACCTGGTCCGTGCTGAAACCCGATTGCACTTGCATTGTCGTCAACGCGGCAATCTGCGCCGTCGTCAGCGCGGCAACATCCACCACCTCGATCGCCGACAACTGCCCCGTCGTCAGGGCCTGCAACTGTGCCGTCGTCATGGCATGCAACTGCTCGCTCGTCAGCGCGACCACCTGGTCCGTGCTGAAACCCGATTGCACTTGCATTGTCGTCAGCGCAGCCACCTGATCCGTCGTCAGCATCATCAGCTGATCCGTCGTCAGCCCCGCCTGGATTTGCATCGTCGTCAGCGCGGCCATCTGCGCTGTCGTCAGCGCCACAACGTCCGCCACCTCGATCGCCGACAACTGCCCCGTCGTCAGCGCCCGCAGCTGTGACGTCGTCATGGCCTGCAACTGCTCGCTCGTCAGCGCGATCACCTGATCGGTGCTGAAACCCGATTGCACTTGCATCGTCGTCAGCGCGGCAATCTGCGCCGTCGTCAGCGCGGCAACGTCCGCCACCTCGATCGCCGACAACTGCCCCGTCGTCAGGGCCTGCAACTGTGCCGTCGTCATGGCATGCAACTGCTCGCTCGTCAGCGCGACCACCTGGTCCGTGCTGAAACCCGATTGCACTTGCATTGTCGTCAGCGCAGCCACCTGATCCGTCGTCAGCATCATCAGCTGATCCGTCGTCAGCCCCGCCTGAATTTGCGTCGTCGTCAGTGCGGCAACCTGCGCCGTCGTCAGCGCCACAACGTCCGCTACCTCGATCGCCGACAACTGCCCCGTCGTCAGCGCCCGCAGCTGTGACGTCGTCATGGCCTGCAACTGCTCGCTCGTCAGCGCAACCACCTGATCGGTGCTGAAACCCGATTGCACTTGCATCGTCGTCAGCGCGGCAATCTGCGCCGTCGTCAGCGCGGCAACGTCCGCCACCTCGATCGCCGACAACTGCCCCGTCGTCAGGGCCTGCAACTGTGCCGTCGTCATGGCATGCAACTGCTCGCTCGTCAGCGCGACCACCTGGTCCGTGCTGAAACCCGATTGCACTTGCATTGTCGTCAGCGCAGCCACCTGATCCGTCGTCAGCATCATCAGCTGATCCGTCGTCAGCCCCGCCTGAATTTGCGTCGTCGTCAGTGCGGCAACCTGCGCCGTCGTCAGCGCCACAACGTCCGCTACCTCGATCGCCGACAACTGCCCCGTCGTCAGCGCCCGCAGCTGTGACGTCGTCATGGCCTGCAACTGCTCGCTCGTCAGCGCGATCACCTGATCGGTGCTGAAACCCGATTGCACTTGCATCGTCGTCAGCGCGGCAATCTGCGCCGTCGTCAGCGCGGCAACATCCACCACCTCGATCGCCGACAACTGCCCCGTCGTCAGGGCCTGCAACTGTGCCGTCGTCATGGCATGCAACTGCTCGCTCGTCAGCGCGACCACCTGGTCCGTGCTGAAACCCGATTGCACTTGCATTGTCGTCAGCGCAGCCACCTGATCCGTGGTCAGCATCATCAGCTGATCCGTCGTCAGCCCCGCCTGGATTTGCATCGTCGTCAGCGCGGCCATCTGCGCTGTCGTCAGCGCCACAACGTCCGCCACCTCGATCGCCGACAACTGCCCCGTCGTCAGCGCCCGCAGCTGTGACGTCGTCATGGCCTGCAGCTGCTCGCTCGTCAGCGCGATCACCTGATCGGTGCTGAAACCCGATTGCACTTGCATCGTCGTCAGCGCGGCAATCTGCGCCGTCGTCAGCGCGGCAACATCCACCACCTCGATCGCCGACAACTGCCCCGTCGTCAGGGCCTGCAACTGTGCCGTCGTCATGGCATGCAACTGCTCGCTCGTCAGCGCGACCACCTGGTCCGTGCTGAAACCCGATTGCACTTGCATTGTCGTCAGCGCAGCCACCTGATCCGTCGTCAGCGCGATGATGTCGTCCGTCTCGATCACCGATATCTGCGCGGTCGTCAACGCTTCGAGTTGTCCCGTCGTCAGCGCCCGGACCTGCTCCGTCGTCAGCGCCATCACCTGCTCGCTGCTCAGGCCTCGCTGCACCTGCGTCGTCGTCAGTGCTGCCACCTGATCCGTGGTCAGCACCATCAGTTGATCCGTCGTCAGCCCCACCTGGATTTGCATCGTCGTCAGCGCGGCAACCTGCGCCGTCGTCAGCGCTACAACGTCCGCCGTCTCGATCACCGAGACCTGTTCAGTGTTCAAGGCATTGAGCTGCCCGGTGCTCAGGGTGGCGATCTGACTTGTGGTCAGAGCGACGACCTGTCCGGTATTCAGACCATAGCGCACCTGCGCTGTGCTCAGCGCCAAAACCTGATCGGTACTCAAGGCCACGATCTGGTCCGTGCCCAGTCCCGCCTGAATCTGCGTGGTCGTAAGCGCGCCGATCTGTTCCGTCGTCAGCGCCGCGATGTCGCCCGTTTCGATGACCGCCACCTGATCGGTCGTCAGCCCCCGAACCTGTGTCGTCGTCAGCCCCATCACCTGATCGGAAGTCAAGGCAACGATCTGCGCTGTGTTCAATCCGTAGTGAATCTGGTTGGACGTCAGCGCCCGCAGTTGGCTGGAGGTCAACGCAACGATCTGATACGTCGTCAGCCCCGCGTTTATTTGCGCGGTCGTCAATGCCGCGATCTGCGCCGTTCCAAGTGCGGCGATCTGATCTGTCGTCAGCCCACTGCCGATCTGGTAGATCGCGAGCGCTGCCACCTGTCCCGTCGTCAGCGCCGCCACGTCGACCGTTTCGATCGCCGCCACCTGATCGGTACTCAGCGCTTGAATCTGCCCGGCAGTCAGCGCCTGGATCTGGAGAGAGCCGAGCGCGACGACCTGGTCGGTACGGAGTCCACTATTGATCTGGAGGGTCGTCAGCGCGGCCACCTGGGCCGTTTTCAGTGCCGCCACATCAGCTGTTTCGATTGCACCGATCTGGACGCTCGTCAGCGCCTTGATCTGAGTAACGGTCAGCGCCTGGATCTGGGCGGTGCTGAGCGCTATCAGCTGATCGGTATTCAACCCATACTGTACCTGCGTCACCGTCAGCGCCGCCACTTGCGCCGTGCCGAGCGCGGCAATCTGGTCGGTACTCAGGCCGGCGTTGATCTGGTCAGTCGTGAAGGCGGACATCTGGGCCGCCTTGAGTGCGGCCACATCAGCCGTTTCGATGACGGCGATTTGTGTCGTCGTCAGCGCCTGAATCTGGGCATTCGTCAGCGCCTGAACCTGGCGGGAGCCAAGGGCGATCACCTGATCCGTCGTCAGTCCGTTCCGGATCTGATCCGTCGTCAGCGCCGCAACCTGTCCGGTCGCCAGAGCCGCAATCCGGTCGGTACTCAGCCCGTTCTGGATTTGTTCTGTCGTCAGCGCCGCGACTTGTGCCGTCCTGAGCGCCACCACATCGACCGTCCCAAGCGAGCTGACCTGTTCGGTCGTCAGCGCCCGGACTTGCGCCGTCGTCAGCGCAGCGATCTGCGCAGTGCCGAAGGCCGCCAGTTGGTCGGTGCTCAAGCCGTCGCGAACCTGCATCGTCGTCAGCGCGGCGACTTGCGTTGTCTTGAGCGCCGCGACATCCAGCGTCTCGATCGCGGCCACCTGATCGGTCGTCAGCGCCTGAAGCTGGGTATTGGTCAGCGCCTGGATCTGATGCGTCCCCAGGGCAACAATCTGGTCCGAGCTCAGTCCACCGCTGATCTGTTGCGTCGTCAACGCTGCCACTTGCCCTGTCTTGAGGGCCGCCAGATCAACCGTCTCGATCGCGATCGTCTGAGCTGTCGTCAGCGCCTGAATCTGGGCGGAGGAGAACGTCTGGATCTGCTGCGTGCCGAGCGCAACCAGCTGGTCCGTGCGCAGCCCGTTCCGGACCTGCTGCGTCGTCAGCGCCGCCACCTGCGCCGTGCCAAGCGCAACAATCTGGTCGGTACTCAGGCCGAGGTTGATCTGCGCCGTCGTCAGGGAGGCAATTTGCGTCGTCCTGAGCGCGGCGACATCGGTCGTTTCGATGGCAGCGACCTCGTCCGTCGTCAACGCCATGATCTGCGCCGTGGTCAAGGCCGCCATCTGGGCCATCCCGAGGGCTACGATCTGGTCGGTCGTCAGGCCGGCCTGAACCTGCTGCGTCGTCAGGGCGGCCAGCTGCGCCGTCTTCAGCGCCGCGATGTCCGTTGTCTCGATCGCGGCAACCTGCGCAGAGGTCAGCGCTCTCAGTTGGGCGAAGGTTAGCGCCTGAATCTGGCTGGTCCCCAGAGCAACGATCTGGTCAGTGCCGAGTCCGGTCTGGACTTGCGCAGTGGTCAGCGCCGCGAGCTGCGCCGTCTTCAGTGCCGCGATATCGGTTGTTTCGATCGCCGCCACCTGGGCCGAGCCCAGGACCGCGATCTGCGCGGTGGTCAAGGCCCGGATCTGATCAGCACTGAGCGCAAGCACCTGCGCCGTCGACAACCCGTTCCGGACCTGCTGCGTCGTCAGCGCCGCCACCTGCGCCGTGCCAAACGCGACGACCTGGTCGGTACTCAGGCCACGGTTGATCTGCGCCGTCGTCAGGGAAGCGACTTGCGTCGTCCTGAGCGCGGCAACATCGGTCGTTTCGATGGCTGCGATCTCGTCCGTCGTCAACGCCATGATCTGCGCCGTGGTCAGGGCGGCCATCTGGGCGGTCCCGAGAGCGACGATCTGGTCCGTCGTCAGGCCGCTCTGAACCTGCTGTGTCGTCAGGGCGGCGAGCTGCGCCGTCTTCAGCGCCGCAATATCCGTGGTCTCGATCGCAGCGAGCTGCGCGGAGGTCAATGCTCGCAGTTGGGCGGAGTTCAGCGCCTGAATCTGGCTGGTCCCCAGAGCGACGATCTGGTCGGTACCAAGTCCGGTCTGGACCTGCGCAGTGGTCAGCGCGGCGACTTGCGCCGTCTTCAGCACCGCGATATCGGTCGTTTCCATCGCCGCAATTTGAGCCGAACTCAGCGCCTGTAGCTGGGCGCTCGTCAGCGCCTGAATCTGGCCGGTCTCCAAGGCAACCAACTGGTCCGTTGTCAGGCCGTTGCGCACTTGCTGCGTGCTGAGCGCCACGAGTTGCGCGGTCTTGAGCGCGGTGATGTCCAGCGTTTCGACCGCAGCAAGCTGACGGGTCGTCAGGGCCGCCATCTGGGCGGTGGTAAGCGACCGGATCTGATCGCTGCTCATCGCAACGATTGCGTCGGTACTGAGTCCGCTCTGGATCTGTTGCGTCGTCAGCGCTGCCACCTGAACGGAGCTGAGCGCGCCCACCTGATCGGTCGTCAGGCCACTTCTGATCTGGGTCGTCGTCAGCGCGATCAGCTGCGCAGTCTTCAGCGCCGCGATATCGTCCGTTTCGATCGCCGCCACCTGTACGGTCGTCAGCGCCCTGATCTGAGCCGAGGTCAACGCCCGTATCTGGTCCGATCCCAAAACGACGATCTGGCTGCTGCTCAATCCGCCTTGAACCTGCTGCGTCGTCAACGCGGCGACCTGCGCCGTCTTCAGCGCCGCAATGTCGTCCGTCTCGATTGCCGCCACCTGGGCCGTGCCCAGAACAGCAATCTGCGCGGTGGTCAAGGCTCTGATCTGATCGGTACCAAGCGCGACCACTTGCGCCGTCTTCAGGCCACTCTGGACCTGTTGTGTCGTCAGTGCTGCGATTTGCGCCGTCGCCAACGCAGCGATCTGATCCGAGCCGAAGCCCTGGCTGATCTGGGTCGTCGTCAGCGCGATCAGTTGTTCCGTCTTCAGCGCCGCGACGTCGTCCGTCTCGATCGCAGCCACTTGCGCCGTCGTCAGCGCCTTAAGCTGCGCGCTGGTCAGCGCACGGACCTGGTCCGTGCCGAGCGCGACCACTTGCGCCGTCGTCAGCCCGCTCTGGACTTGCTGCGTCGTCAGCGCCGCCACCTGCATCGTGCCCAAAAGCGCGATCTGCTCGGTGCTCAACCCCAGGTTGATCTGCGCCGTCGTGAGCGCGGCAATTTGCGTTGTCTTGAGCGCCCCGATGTCATCCGTCTCGATAGCGGCAATCTGGGCTGTCGTCAGGGCCTGAATCTGGGCCGTCGTCAACGCCGCGATCTGCGCAGAAGTGAGCGCAGCCACCTGGTCGGTACCCAGGCCGTTGCGAATTTGACTGGTCGTCAAAGCAACTACTTGTGTCGTCTTGAGAACAGCAAGGTCAGCCGTTTCGATCGCGGCAACCTGCGCCGTCGTCAATGCCTGCACCTGCACCGAATTGAGCACACGAATCTGATCCGAACTCAGCACCTGCACTTGCGTCGAGCTCAGGCTGCTGCTGACTTGCGCCGTCGTCAGCGCCGCAACTTGCACCGTTTTGAGCGCGGCAAGGTCGCCGGTTTCGATCGCCGCCACCTGCGCCGTCGTCAGTGCTTTAACCTGGGCCGTGGTCAGTGCCTGAATCTGATCGGATTCGAGCGCGACCATCTGACCGGTGCTCAGGCCATTCTGGACTTGCCGCGTCGTGAGCGCGGCAACCTGCCCGGTCCCGAGCGCCGCGACCTGATCGGTACTCAGGCCGCTGGCGATTTGCGTCGTCGTCAGCGCCTGGATCTGGGCCGTCTTGAGCGCCGCCACATCGGCGGTTTCGATCGCAGCGACCTGCGCCGTCGTCAGCGCCTGAATCTGGGCCGTGGTCAGCGCCCGGATCTGGTCGGAATCGAGCGCCACGACCTGGGCGGTGCTGAGGCCGCCCTGAACCTGTTGCGTCGTCAGCGCGGCAACTTGCATCGTCTTGAGCGCCGCCACATCGGCCGTTTCGATGGCGGCAACCTGTGCCGTACTCAGCGCTTGGACCTGAATCGTGGTCAGTGCCTGAATCTGATCGGATTCGAGCGCGACCATCTGACCGGTGCTCAGGCCATTCTGGACTTGCCGCGTCGTGAGCGCGGCAACCTGCACGGTTCCGAGCGCCGCGACCTGATCGGTACTCAGGCCGCTGGCGATTTGCGTCGTCGTCAGCGCCTGGATCTGGGCCGTCTTGAGCGCCGCCACATCGGCGGTTTCGATCGCAGCGACCTGCGCCGTCGTCAGCGCCTGAATCTGGGCCGTGGTCAGTGCCCGTATCTGGTCGGAATCGAGCGCCACGACCTGGGCGGTGCTGAGGCCGCCCTGAACCTGTTGCGTCGTCAGCGCGGCAACTTGCACCGTCTTGAGCGCCGCCACATCGGCCGTTTCGATCGCCGCCACCTGCGCCGTACTCAGCGCTTTGATCTGCGCCGTCGTCAGTGCCTGAATCTGATCGCTGCCGAGGGCCACTACCTGATCGGTCCTCAGACCGGCCTGAATCTGCTGCGTCGTCAACGCCGACACTTGCCGGGTATCGAGCGCCGCAACCTGATCGGTACTCAGACCGTTCAGTATCTGAGTCGTCGTCAATGCAAGAATCTGCGATGTCCTGAGCGCGGCAATATCCGCCGTCTCGATCGCGGCAACCTGCGCCGTGGTCAGCGCCTTGATCTGGGTGCTGGTCAGCGCTCGAACCTGATCGGAACTCAGGGCGAGCACCTGATCGGTCCTCAGGCCGCTCTGGATCTGCTGCGTCGTCAGTGCTGCCACCAGGGCCGTGCCGAGCGCAGCGACCTGGTCGGTACTCAACCCGCTACGGATCTGCGCCGTCGTCAGGGCGACGACTTGCGATGTCTTGAGCGCAATGATGTCTTCCGTCAGGATCGCCGCCAGCTGCTCCGTCGTCAGCGCCTGAACCTGGGCTGTCGTGAGTGCCTGTATCTGACTGGAATTCAGCGAAACAACCTGGGCAGAGCTCAATCCGCTCTGAATCTGGCGTGTCGTCAACGCGGAGACCTGGGTGGTCTTGAGCGCGCCAAGGTCCCCGGTTTCGATGGCACTCACCTGGATTGTGCTCAACGCGCTGATTTGCGCGGTGGTCAGCGCCCGAATCTGATCGGAACTCAGCGCAACGATGTCGTCGGTCGTCAGCGCCTGGGTCTGCGCCGTACTGAAGGCCTGGATCTGCCAGGTGCCAAGCGCCGCGACCTGGTCGGTGACCACGCCGTTCCGGATCTGGTCTGTTGTCAGCGCGGCAATCTGCGCAGTCGTCAACGCAACGATGTCGGTCGTTTCGATGGCGCCGACCTGATCAGTACTCAATGCAACGATCTGGGCGGTACTGAGCGACTGAATCTGGCGGGTATTGAGCGCCTCCAGTTGCGCGGTACTCAGACCGCTCCGCACTTGCAGGGTCGTGAGCGCGGCAATCTGGCTCGTCTTCAACGCGGCAATGTCCGCCGTCTCGATGACGCTGACCTGCGCCGTGGTCAACGCCTGGACATTGGCCGTACTGAATGCCAGAAGCTGGTCACTGCCAAGCGCGACAACCTGATCGGTCGTGAGGCCACTCCTCACCTGCTGGGTCGTCAACGCGGCGACCTGCATCGTTTTCAAGGAAGCGACGTCGCCCGTCTCGATGGCCGAGACCTGTGCCGTGGTCAGCGCCCGCACCTGCGCCGTCGTCAGCGCCTGAATCTGGTCGGAGCTCAGCGCCTGGATCTGATCAGTGCTCAAGGCGACGATCTGCGTGGTCTTCAGCGCCAGGATCTGGTTCGTTCCGAGCGATTGCAGTTGCTCTGTGGACAGCCCGCTACGAATTTGCTGCGAAGTCAGCGCCGCAATCTGGGACGTCTTGAGCGCGGCGAGGTCGGCCGTCTCGATCGCAGCAATCTCGGCCGTGGTCAGCGCCGCGACCTGGAGCGAACTCAGCGCCAACAACTGGGCCGAACTCAGCGCCACAACCTGGTCGGTACGAAGCCCCTGCAGAACCTGGGCGGTTGAGAGCGCCGCCATCTGCCCGGTACCGAAGGCGGCGACCTGATCGGTGGACAGGCCGCTATTGATCTGGCTGGTTGTCAGCGCGGCGATCTGCGCCGTCTTGAGCGCAGCAACATCCGCCGTTTCGATGGCGGCGACCTGGCTGCTGGTCATGGCCTGAATCTGGAGCGTGGTCAGTGAGCGGATCTGATCGGTCGCCAGCGCCGCCACCTGATCCGTACGCAGACCACTGCTGACTTGGGCCGTCGTCATGGCCGCCAGTTGTCCGGTTTTGAGTGCTGCTACTTCGGTCGTCCCAAGTGCCGCGATCTGGGCGGTCGTCAACGCCTGAATCTGGGCGGTGGTAATCGCCCGCAACTGAGTACTGTCGAGCGCGGCCACCTGCTGCGTTGCCAACCCACTCCCGATCTGGGCACTCGTCATCGCTGCAATCTGGCTGGTGGTAAGCGCCGCCACCTGAGCGGTGCTCAGCCCTCCGCTTATCTGGAAGGTGCTCAACGACGCCACTTGCCCGGTCTTGAGCGCGACGAGATCCGTTGTTTCGATGGCCGCCACCTGGTCCGTCGTGAACACGCGCAACTGATCGGTCGTCAGCGCCTGGATCTGCCCGGTGACGAGCGCGGCGATCTGCGCGGTGCTCAGCCCGGCAGCGATCTGGCCGGTTGTAAGTGCGGCAATCTGGCTCGTCTTGAGTGAGGAAATGTCTGACGTCTCGATCGCCACGATCTGAGCGGTGCCAAATGCCTGAATCTGGTCGGTGGACAAGGTCCGCAGCTGTCCTGAGTCGAGCGCTGCAACCTGATCCGTGGTCAGTCCGTTCCTGATCTGATTCGCCGTCAGCGCCGCCATCTGCTGGGTCGTCAGCACCGCCACCTGCGTCGTGCCGAGGCCGTTTCCTATCTGCGAGCTGGTCAGCGCAGCGATCTGGGCCGTCTTGAACGCGACGATGTCAGCAGTCTCCATGGCGGCCAGTTGCTGGGTCGCCAAGGCAAGGATCTGAGAGGTCGTCAGCGCCTGGATCTGGTGGGTCCTGAGCGCGACAATCTGGGCGGTGCTGAAGCCGTTGTTGAGCTGTTCCGACGTCAATGCGGCAATCTGACGCGTACCGAGCGCCACAACCTGATCGGTACCGAGGCCGTTCAGAATCTGCCCCGTGGTCAGCGCGGCAATCTGCTCGGTCGTCAGCGCGACGAGCTGCGAGGTCGTCAGCGCCGCGATCTGGTCGGAGCCCAACCCTTGGGACAACTGGCTGGCCGACAACGCTTGCAGGTCAACGATTTCGATCGCACGAATTTGATCGCTGGTCAGGACCGCCAGCTGATCCGTAGTGAGCGTCTGCATGTCGGCCGTCGACAAAGCGCGAATCTGCGCCGTCGTCAATGCGGCAATTTGCGCTGTCGTGCCAAAAGAGACGGTGGAAGTCATGATTTCCCCGGTTGTCCACCGTTGATTATAGATAGGCTGACGGACGTCCGCCCTGCGACAGCATTACTTTGGTCGCAATTCGACACGGACATGAAACACTTATCGGAAGCTTTCGATAGAACTGAACCGCAACCTTCAAGACGCAAAATGGACGGCGCAACACCGCCGCCGCGAGCCAAAGACACGCCACCCGCGGACAATACCCGACTCGAACTGACGGACGCTTTCAACATTCAATGCTCGCAAGACCCGGTGCTACGGCGAAATTCTTCTCAACGAATTTGCCGGTTCCCTTTTTGCCGGCATGACGCAATGCGTACACTTTCATATTGCCCTGCTTTGACCCGACGGCAATGCGAAAGTGTGCCCACTTATTCATGTAATTCCCATGTTTAAACGTTCAGCCAAAGCATCTCCAATGAAAAACAATTGCCATCAGACGCAACAAAACAATGACGTTGAGAACCTCATCGCACACGGCAAACCGAAGCGCTTTGCCGTGATGAATACCGAAACACCTCCGCATCGGCAAAATTTACCGGTAGCCGGAGGCTGAAATTGCCGGTGACACGAAGTCTTCGGGAAAGCCTATTTGCCGAAAGCTCGTCTCGGTTGCATTAGTCACATCCAACTGACTTTCCATCAGCGGGAAAGTCGATCTTCACCGGAACTAACGCATTAAACGTGCCACCATGCGGCACCCGCTACCGGAAGGAGAAACGCGCAGGGGACGGCTACGAACCGCCTCCCCCCCGGCCAGTCGGTGTCTTTTTTGTCAGAATCTTGCGCCCCAGCACAAAGCCGACACCGACGAGGACAATCGCCACCATCACCCCCTCCTCGATTTCCTTGATATCGCCCAACAAGGCCTCGAAGGCGACGCCAAACAAATGACCGATGCTGACAACGATCAGCGTCCACACGCTCACGCTGAGCAGATTGACGACAGAGAACCGCAGCAACGGCACGCGACTCGTTCCCAGGATGAAAGGTCCTGCAATCCGGAGTCCGTACAAGAAGCGGAAAGCGACAATGCAAAGAACGTCATACCGCTCAAGCAGGCCAAGAATGCGCGACTGGTGTTGCAGCAAGCGAGGAAATCGCCCGATCAGCCGATTGCCGTAGCGGCGACCGGACACGAAGGCGAGTTGATCTCCCAGTGCAGCGCCGGCGATCGCAACGGCAATGACCGCCGGCCACGCAAGGAGCCCACGCTGCGCGGCGAAGCCGGCAGCGATCAGGATGATCTCCCCTTCGAACAGGGTGCCGCAAAATATCGCCAGGTAGCCATAAGAGGCCACGAACGTCGTAATCATGATGACAGCCCTTGGCAACGAGGAATAATCGGCGCGCCGCATCCCGGGAACATTTCGAAGCACCAGCGAACCCGCCTAGCGCCGGCAGCGCCGCACGACATTCTACGTCGTCGACGCACTGCGTCTGCCCGAAGACACTCAAAGCGCCTTTCGCGGAGAGCCGGCCTGCCACGCAGCAACAAAAAAATCGGCGCCCCCGACTTGAAAAACGATGACCTCGCCCCTATTATTAGCACTCGTTCGCTTCGAGTGCTAATAACAAAGCTACCGAAGCGCAGTATTACCGCGGCGAAAGCCGGTCAAGTACGTCGTTACTATTGCTTAAAAACAGGAGAAATCAGCATGAAAATCCGTCCTTTGCATGATCGCGTGATCGTCAAGCGCCTCGAGGAAGAGCGCAAAACCGCATCCGGCATCGTGATCCCCGACAACGCCGCCGAAAAACCCGACCAAGGGCAGGTGCTGGCAGTCGGTCCGGGCAAGCGTGACGAAAACGGCAAGGCTGTCGGCATGGACGTCAAGGTTGGCGACCGCGTGCTCTTCGGCAAGTACGCCGGCCAGACCGTCAAGGTCGATGGCGAGGAACTGCTCGTCATGCGCGAAGAAGACATCATGGGCGTCGTCGAGGCCTGATCGCCTCACCCACAACGCTTACAGATCCACCCATTAAAGAATTTTCAGGAGCAATTCAATGGCAGCTAAAGACGTCAAATTCGGCGATTCCGCCCGTACCCGCATGGTTGAGGGTGTCAACATCCTGGCCGACGCGGTCAAGGTCACCCTTGGTCCGAAGGGCCGCAACGTCGTACTCGAGCGTTCCTACGGTTCGCCGACGGTCACCAAGGACGGTGTGTCGGTCGCCAAGGAAATCGAACTGAAGGACAAGTTCGCCAACATGGGCGCCCAGATGGTCAAGGAAGTCGCTTCCAAGACCTCGGACATCGCCGGTGACGGCACCACGACGGCGACCGTGCTCGCCCAGTCGATCGTTCGCGAAGGCATGAAGTTCGTTGCCGCCGGCATGAACCCGATGGACCTCAAGCGCGGCATCGACAAGACCGTCGCCGCCATCGTCGACGAACTGAAGAAGGTTTCGAAGCCCTGCACGACGACCAAGGAAATCGCCCAGGTCGGCTCGATCTCGGCCAACTCCGACTCCTCGATCGGCGACATCATCGCCGAAGCCATGGAAAAGGTCGGCAAGGAAGGCGTCATCACCGTTGAAGACGGCAAGTCGCTCAACAACGAACTCGAAGTCGTTGAAGGCATGCAGTTCGACCGCGGCTACCTGTCGCCCTACTTCATCAACAACCCGGACAAGCAGATCGCCATCCTGGAAAACCCGTATGTCCTGCTCTTCGACAAGAAGATCTCGAACATCCGCGACCTGCTGCCGGTGCTCGAACAAGTCGCCAAGGCTGGCCGTCCGCTGCTGATCATCGCTGAAGACGTCGAAGGCGAAGCGCTGGCGACCCTCGTCGTCAACAACATCCGCGGCATCCTCAAGACCTGCTCCGTCAAGGCGCCGGGCTTCGGCGACCGCCGCAAGGCCATGCTCGAAGACATCGCCATCCTGACCGGCGGCCAGGTCATCGCCGAAGAAGTCGGCCTGACCCTCGAGAAGGCCACGCTGGCCGAACTCGGCCAAGCCAAGCGCATCGAAATCGGCAAGGAAAACACGACGATCATCGACGGCGCCGGCGCCGCGGTGAATATCGAAGCCCGCGTCAAGCAGATCCGCGCGCAAATCGAGGAAGCCACCTCGGATTACGACAAGGAAAAACTGCAGGAACGCGTCGCCAAGCTGGCCGGCGGTGTTGCGTTGATCAAGGTCGGCGCCGCCACCGAAGTCGAAATGAAAGAGAAGAAGGCCCGCGTTGAAGACGCGCTGCACGCCACGCGTGCCGCCGTTGAAGAAGGCATCGTTGCCGGCGGCGGCGTCGCGCTGCTGCGCGCCCGTGCTTCGCTCGGCGCCATCAAGGGCGACAACGCCGACCAGGACGCTGGCATCAAGATCGTTCTGCGCGCCATCGAGCAGCCGCTGCGCGAAATCGTCGCCAACGCCGGCGACGAGCCGTCCGTGGTGGTCAATGCTGTCGTCAATGGCAAGGGCAACTACGGCTTCAACGCCTCGACCGGCCAATACGGCGACATGGTTGAAATGGGCGTTCTCGACCCGACCAAGGTGACCCGCACGGCGCTGCAAAACGCCGCGTCGATCGCCGGCCTGATGCTCACCACCGACTGCATGGTCGCCGAACTCGCCGAAGACAAGCCGGCTGGCGGCATGCCGGGCGGCATGGGTGGCATGGGCGGTATGGGCGGCATGGGCATGGACATGTAATCACGTCCGACAGCATCGCCTGAAACACGCAAAGCCCCGGAACGGCTCGCCCGTTCCGGGGCTTTGTTCGTCAACGAAATCCAAACGCGCCGTCAGCCCTCGGCGCCATCGACGATACGTTCACACTCGCCCATCAGGGATTGAGCGACCTCGGAAGAATGCCGGGGATCGAGCGACTCCATCATTTCGTGAGCGAGATACAGGCCCGCCTCGCGCGAGAGCGATTCGGCAAGTTGCCGCGCCAAGCCGTCGCTCAGACCTGACAATTGCCGGCGCGCCGCCAGCGGCAGGTCTCGCCGCGTCCGCGCCAGCCACTCGGCTGCCAGGCTTGCGCCCTGCGCCTCGGTCAGCCACTGCCCGTGTTCGTAATACACCGACAGACGCTCAGCGGTCAGCGCAAAAACCAGCGCCACGCGCACGCCGCGATCGTCCGCCGGCAATGACGCCGCACTATTCAGGAACATCGGCACAGCATCCTCAATGACGGAAGAATTACAAGCCTAACATGCTGCCGTAGCCGTTAGAATTCACGCTGGCTGAGTTGTTCAGGCACCGGGCTACCGCGCTCGACTGTCACCGGCTGGATACCGATGGTGCGACCGTCCTGCGTCGCAACGACCAGGCGCCAGTCGCCCGGCACCGGGTTAAGCACCCAGGAATACCCGCGAAAACCGCGCTCCCGCCCGCCCGTGCTGCGAAAACGGCTCCTGTAAACGACCCGCCAGCTACCGGCCTCGCGCACCTCCCAGCGATGTTCGAGCAATGCCGTCACCCCCAGCGGCGCGAACACGGCGGAAACGCCGTACAGCTTTTCGCCCTCGGGCACATGAACGGTCGCCGCTTGATCCCGCCAGAATTGCCACGTCGGCGCCGGCTCGACCGCAAGCGTCAACTGGTTACCAGACTGGACGAGCGCATGGCCGACCGCCAGATCCTGCTTCACCAGCGGCACCGGCGCGATCATGTCGAGCGCACCGGCCAACACCAGGGCCAGCGCCACACCCCACGACGGCAGCATACGCCCAGGCCGTCCTGGCGACATCCACCAGAGTCCCTGCGCGCACAGGATGCCGACCGCCGTCGAGAGATAGAACCAACTCCAGTGCAGACTCCCGGCCGCGAGAGGCAAGGCGAAGTTGAGCAAGAGGATCGCATTGAGCGCAAACAGCGCCCAAATCAGCGTGAAGCGCCGGCCGTAGAGGCGGGCGGCGAACTCGTTACCGATCAGCAGGCCGGCGAGGACCGTCGCCATCAGCCAGGTGCCGACATGCCCGGCACTCTTGAAATAGAGGATGAACAGCGCCGAGAAGATACCGCCGAAGAAAAACTGGAGCAGGAGGTACGGCGCCCGCCAGGCGAAACCGCGAAAGCGTCCGCGCAGACTCCGCTCGGCCTCGGGCGCGACAAGCATCGCCGATTCGCGCCGCGCCAGCCAGAGGATCAGCAGTGCAGCACCAAGCAAAAAGCCGCCGAGCCGCCAGAAATCCGCCTCCCGGACGCGCTGACCGATCGTCAGGGCATCCCAGACAAAACCGCCCAGGAAGGCACTCACCGGATAGAAGCGCCGCAGTATTTTCAAGGCAAGACTTTCATTTTCGGAGAAACGGCCGCAAACCCGTGATGATAAACCGGCCGCGCCAAAAAGCCGCCGCTTCAGGCTGTAAACCGGGGGCATTTCGCGGAGAGGGGCCAGGTATGGCACAATGCCGCGCGTCGACACCGCATTGCGCACCCGCCGGAACGATTTCGGATGAACAGGGGCCTGGCAGCCAACGGCGTCGGCCCCCCCCCCGCAGAATGAGAGACTCAGCATGAAGGTATTGGTTACCGGCGCGGCCGGATTCATTGGATCGACGTTGACCCTGCGACTACTGGCGCGCGGCGACACCGTCATCGGCATCGACAATCACAACGACTATTACGACCCGAGTCTCAAGGAAGCCCGTCTGGCGCGCTTCGCCGACCACCCGAATTATGTTCATGTGCGCGCCGATCTCGCCGACCGCGCCGTGATCGAAGGCATATTCACCGATCATCGTCCGCAGCGCGTCGTCAATCTCGCCGCCCAAGCCGGTGTGCGCTACTCGATCGAGAATCCGCTGGCCTACATCCACAGCAACATCGTCGGCTTCGCCCACATCCTCGAAGGCTGCCGCCATCATGGCGTCGACCATCTGGTCTATGCCAGCACCTCCAGTGTGTATGGCGCCAATACGCTGATGCCATTCTCGATCCATCAGAACGTCGACCACCCGCTCAGCCTGTATGCCGCCAGCAAGAAGTCGAACGAACTGATGGCCCACACCTACAGCCACCTCTATGGACTGCCGACGACCGGATTGCGCTTCTTCACCGTCTACGGTCCCTGGGGGCGTCCGGACATGGCGCTGTTCAAATTCACCAAGGCCATCCTCGCCGGCGAACCGATCCCGGTCTTCAACTACGGCAAGCATCGACGCGACTTCACCTATGTTGATGACATCGTCGAGGGCATCGTCCGGGTGCTTGACCGTCCGGCGCAAGCCAATCCCGCCTGGCACGGCGACGCACCCGATCCCGGCAGCAGTGCCGCCCCCTGGCGCGTGTACAACATCGGCAACAACGCCCCGGTCGAACTGCTCGACTACATTGGCGCCATCGAAAAGGCCCTCGGCATCAAGGCTGAGATGACCCTTTTGCCGCTGCAATCGGGCGACGTGCCCGATACCTATGCCGATGTCAGCGATCTCGCCGAACAGTTCGACTATCGGCCCAATACCAGCGTCGAAACCGGCATCGCGCGCTTCGTCGACTGGTACCGCGAATACTTCAAGGTATAAGCGCCGGTTCCGGGAAACTGCACCGCCGGAGGATCAACCTCCGGCAGCGCGGCCCAGCATTTCGCGAAATGCCATGAACAGGCGGCGCATCGCCGTCTGCTTGTAGGGATAGACGTCGACCGGATCCATCGCATGCACGACCATGGCATGGTCGATCTCGAACACGAGCAGACGCCCGTCGGCAGTCTCGGCGCAGTCGATGCCAAGATAGTCAAGACCGATGCAGGCGTGGATGGCGGCGAGTGCCGCCGCGTGACGAGCAGCGAACCCAGCGTCGAAACTCGCCATGAAAGCAGCCTCTTCCGCGCGCTTCGCGGCACTGTCAGCCATGCCGGCGTTGAGGTAATGAATCATCCAGTGATCGGAGATCGCCATGTGGCAGGCATAGGGCTTGCCGTCGATCAGGACTACCCGGTATTTGCGATACAGACCATCGCTTGAGCGATAGTCGATGAAAGGCGCAATGAAGACATGCTCGCCGGCAATCCGGGCGAGGACCGCTGCGAGCGTCACCGGATCGCCGATCTTGTGCAAATCGTTGCCGGCATGCGAATCCACCGGCCGCACCAGCACCGGAAAGCCGATGGCATTGGCGTCATGCGGTGCATCGGCAAGGGACAGGCGCTTGACGCGTAGCGTCGGCGGCATCAGCCCTCCCGGCATCTCGGCGAGCAGTTCGGCCGCTGTATCACGCGCCACGCGGGCAATACGCGACGGATCGTTCAGCAGCGGCCGCGGCCATGCCGCAAGCACAGGCTGCCAGGCATTGACGAGCCGGCGATTCTCCGCCGTCTCGCTGAGCGCGACCAGCACGACGTCATGTTCGGGCAGCGCCTCCGGCGCGACAGGCTGCTCGGAAACATAGTAGAGATGAAGATCAACGTCGGAATCTTCGAGCAAGCACTCGACCGGAATATTCGCCATCAGGTCGCCCGGCGCCATCAACACCAGCAGCCGCAAACGCGTGGGCTGGCGCGACGAAAAGTGGAAATGACGGCGTTCCGCCAGCGCCTCGCGTTGCAACAAGCGCGCCAGCGGTTCGTTGCCGTAGATGCGCAAGATGATGGCTGCGTCGAGCATGGCGCCGGCATCATCTTCGCGCTCGGTCGCCTGACGGATCAATCGTTCGTACAAGGGGCGCAGGTCGAGGCCCTGGAAATTGAAGCGCATCAGCGCCGCCAACCCGAGGTGAGGAATCACTGGCAGCGTCAGCAGTTCTTCTATGGAGAACAACATGAATGAACGGACCGCAAAATGAATGAATGCCCCGGACTCTACCTGCGTCGGGACGTGGAGGCACGGGACGAGAACGTAAGTATGTGTAAAAACAGCCTGCATCCTATCGGAAGTTTCCCTGGTGCGCTGCGCGCAGGCGGTTGCCGCAACAATTTGCAATGCATTTGTAATTCCTTGGAATCGCGCTGAAACACCTGCGGAGGACAATCCGGCCCATCCCAAGACATCGTCCTGACGACCGAAATACCATGAGAAAAATCCAGGCATCGCTGCTTGTCATCCTCGTATCGCTGACCACGCTCTGGTTACTCGCCGACTCACCGATCCCCTCGCCCCTTACCTATGGCGCTTTTCGCAACGTCTTCATGCAATATAGCGGCATCATCGCGATGAGCGCGATGAGCCTGGCGATGATCCTCGCCCTGCGCTGGCAACGGCTCGAGGCCATGCTCGGCGGTCTCGACAAGGGTTACCGTCTGCACAAATGGCTCGGCATCACTGCATTGGCAACCTCGGTCCTGCACTGGTGGTTTGGCCGGGGAACCAAGTGGATGACCCAATGGGGCTGGCTCGTACGACCGCCGCGCGGTGCGCGCCCGAATCCGGCCGACCTCGGTCTGATCGAAGGCTGGCTGCGCAGTCAGCGCGGATTCGCCGAGACGCTGGGTGAATGGGCTTTCTATCTCGCCGCGCTGCTGCTCGTTCTGGCCTTGGTGAAGCGATTCCCCTACCACCTCTTCCGCAAAACCCACACCTGGCTGGCAGCCCTCTACCTGACCTTCGTTTTCCATGCCATCGTCCTTACAAAATTCTCGTACTGGCAACAGCCGGTCGGCTGGGTCATGGCTGGGCTGATGACCGGCGGAACCATTGCGGCGATCATCGCCCTGACCGGGCGCATCGGCGCTGACCGCAAGATCGGTGCGCGGGTAAGCGCACGCCGCGACCTGCCCGCGCTACGCGTATTCGAGACCGAACTGGCGCTGGATCCCGGCTGGCCGGGGCATACAGCCGGGCAGTTCGCCTTCGTCACTTTCGATCCGGCCGAAGGCCCGCATCCGTACACCATCGCCTCGGCCTGGCATCCCGAACAGCCGCGGATCAGCATCGTCGCCAAGGCACTCGGTGACCACACACAACGGTTGCTCGATAACCTCGCCGTCGGGACACCGGTCATCATCGAAGGCCCCTACGGCCGTTTCGACTTCAATGACGGCCAGACGCGTCAAATCTGGGTCGGTGCTGGCATCGGCATCACCCCCTTTCTGGCACGTCTCGGCGAAATGGCAACGCGGCGCGGCAACCAGGCCATCGATCTGTTCTATTCAACTTCACACAAGGATGCTGCGGCGGTCACCCGGCTGACCGAAGCCGCCAACCGCGCCGGCATCTCGCTGCATATCATCGACAGCCGCAGCGAAGGGCGCCTCGATGCAGACATCATCCGCGCGCGCGTGCCGGAGTGGGCCGCATCAAGTCTCTGGTTCTGCGGCCCGAGCGCATTCGCTCGCAGCCTGCGGCGCGATTTGCTGGCGCTCGGACTGCCTGCCGGCCGCTTTCATCAGGAACTGTTTGAAATGCGGTGACGCCGCGCTTTCCCGCGCATGAGCAGGCGGCCATGTGACAGCCGCGGCCGCTTCGCTTATAGTGCGCTGCTCCGATGTCACCCGGCAAACCGACCATGCTGAACAGATTCATATTTCTCGCGCTGCTTTCCATGACGCTGATCCTGCCGGCCCAAGCCCAGACATCGGCCCAGACATCGGCCCGGACACCGGCGAAAGCCGGCTCCTACCCGAGCAAGCCGGTTCGCCTGATCGTCCCATTCCCCCCGGGAGGCGGCTCGGACATTCTGGCGCGACTGATCACCAGCAAGCTCAGCGAACAGCACAAGTGGACTTTCATCATCGACAACAAGCCCGGCGCCGGTGGCACGATCGGTATTACCGAGGCTGTCCGGATGGCACCGACTGGCTACGACCTCGTCATGGGACAGAAGGATAATCTGGTAATCGGCCCCTGGCTGTTCAAGAACCTGCCCTGGGATCCGACCCGCGATCTCGTGCCGATCGCCCATGTCGCCTACACGCCGGTGCTGATCGCCACCAGTGCTGACTCCAAATTCAAGACGCTGAATGACGTTGTCGTCGCCGCGCGGAAGGCCCCCGGCAGCATCAACTACGGCTCACCGGGCAATGGCACCTCGATCCACCTGGCCGCTGTGCTCTTCGAGAAGGCCGCCGGCATCCAGCTCATGCATATTCCCTACAAGGGTTCGAGCCCGGCACTGCTCGATGCCATCGCCGGAAATGTCGAACTGCTCGTCTCGTCGGTACCGTCGGCCATGGGACAGATCAAGGGTGGCAAGCTGCGCCCGCTCGCCGTTACCTCGGCCAAACGCAGCTCGCTGCTGCCGGACGTGCCGACAGTCGCCGAACTCGGCTTCAAGAATTTCGACGTCACCACCTGGTACGGCCTTTTCGCCCCGGCCGGCACACCGCCTGCCGTTGTCGACACGCTCAATGCCGCCGTCAACACATTGTTGGGCAACGCCGAGGTGCGGGCGGCCATCCGCGAACAAGGCGCCGAACCCGAAGCGATGTCACCGGCAAAATTCGGCGCGATGATCAAGGGCGACTACCCGCGCTGGAAGAGCATCGTCGAAACGTCGGGCGCCACCAACAACTAGCCCGGCACGCCCACCGAACCGGGGAAAGCGCCGAAATCAGCCGGCCGGCCGCACCTTTTCGTTGGCTTCGAGCCAGCACAACACGTCGGCGAAGGTGCTCTCCAGCGTCAGTTCGGCTTCGAAACGTTCGCTGTCGGCGGCCTGCGGCATCGCCCGCTGAACCCGCGCGGCAAAGTCGCCGATCTCGGTCGGGCTCTTGCAGTACCTGACGGCCAACTCGAACGCCAGCGCGCTGGGCGTCTGCCGCCAGAGGGCATGCAAGGCATTGGTCATACGGACGCTGCGCAGTTTGGGGCAGTGGCGCGCAAGCATCTCGAAAAAGCTCATCAACTGGGGACTGGCCGAGTCCTCCCGCAACAATACTTGACCGAATTCCTGCACCGCTTTGTACTGGTGTTCCCACCAGGTGCGAAGGTGATCTGGAATGGCATTTGACATTATCTGGCCTCATGCGGATTAGTTCGTGCAGGGCGGATACTAACAAACCTCGACACACAAGAACGGACTTCATCATAAAACAATCACTTATGCTGCTTGCGCAGACACCGACGATGACGACTACCACCCCCCGGCAACGCCATCGGGTCGGACGGTGATAGAGTTCCGCCTTCACCCGACGACTCACGGGAGCCTGACATGAAAATCGGATTTATCGGACTGGGCATCATGGGACGTCCGATGGCGCTCAATCTGCTCAAGCATGGACATGCCTTGCGCGTCTGGTCGCGACGCGCGGCCTCGATGCAAGTCCTGCTCGACGCTGGCGCGACGGGTGCGACAAGCCCGGCGGAACTCGCCGGCGAAGTCGACATCATCTTCACGATGGTGCCCGATGCGCCCGATGTGCGCGAAGTCCTGCTAGGCGACCACGGTGTCGCGAAAGCCGCCCGCCCCGGCCTGACCGCCGTCGACATGAGCACGATCAACCCGATCGCCGCACGTAAGCTGGCCGGCGACCTCGATGCACTCGGCATCGATTTCCTCGACGCCCCGGTTTCCGGCGGCGAAGTCGGCGCGATTGCCGGCACCTTATCGATCATGGCCGGCGGCAAACCGGACGTTTTTGCGCGCGTACAGCCCTATTTCAGCTGTATGGGGAAAACGGTCTCGCACGTCGGTGCGGCGGGTGCCGGGCAAGCGGCCAAGGCCGCCAACCAGATCATCACCGGCGTCAGCGTCATGATGGTCGCCGAGGCCTTCAACTTCGCTGAACGGAACGGTGTCGACCTTGTCCGTCTACGCGAAGCGCTGATGGGCGGATCGGCTGCCTCGAGGACGCTCGAGATCCACGGCCAGCGCATGCTCGAGCGACGCTTCGATCCCGGCTTCAAGTCCTGGATGCGCCAGAAGGACATGAACATCGTCATGGAAACGGCTCACGCACTCGGCATCTGCCTGCCGCTGACGGCCACGACCGCGCAGATGTACAACGCCGTCATGGCCAGCGACCTCGGTGAAGCCGACCAGACAATCGTCATCAAACTACTCGAACAACTCTCCGGCATCCGCAAGGACTAAGCCGAGAACATCTCAATGGAAAACACAGCATGAAATACGTCATGATCGGCACCGGCAATATCGCCAATACCTATCTTGCCGCCATCGGCAAGCTGCCGGACAGCCAGGTCGTCGCCTGCGTCTCGCGTTCTGGGCGGCGTCCAACCTCTGCGCCTGATCTGCCCTGCGCCGCCAGTCTGGCGGAAATCAGCGTCCCCTTCGATGCCGTAATCATCGGCACACCGAACGGACTGCACCACCAGGCGGCGATCGAGGCCGCACGCCTTGGCAAGCACGTGCTGACCGAGAAACCGCTCGACATCCACCGCGCGACGATGGACGCAATGATCGATGCCTGCCGACGCGCCGGCGTCACGCTTGCCGTCGCTTACCAGCGCCGCACCAACCCGGACAACATCACGCTCAAACGCCTCTTCGCGCAGGGAGCTTTCGGCCGCGTCTTCGCCGCCGACCTCAGCTGCAAGTTCTGGCGCGATCAGGCCTATTTCGACAGCGGCGCCTACCGCGGCAGTTGGGAGGGCGACGGTGGCGGCGCGTTCATGCAGCAGGCCTGCCACAACATCGACACCTATCTCTGGTTCTTCGGCATGCCGGCCGAAGTCACCAGCCATGTCGCCACTTTCGTTCATCCGATCGAAGTCGAGGACCACGGCGCCGCCCTGCTGAAATACGAAAACGGCATGATCGGGACGATCATCGCATCGACGGCCGCACGCCCCGGGCTGCCGGCCCGGCTGGAAGTCCATTGCGAAAAAGGCAGCTTCGTCACGCTCGACGACCGCATCAGCTACTGGGCGATTGACGGCATCGACAACCCCGCCAGCGCGGCGGTGCCCGCCAACGGCAACAACGCCAACAGTGCCACCATCACCGACACCGCCCGCCACGAAGACATCCTGCGCGACTTTGAAGCCGCCGTGCGCGACAAGCGTCCGCCGCTCATCGACGCCGAATCGGCGCGACAAACGACGGAGCTCATCCTGCGCATCTACGGCCGGCAGTAAGCGCACTCAGGCGAGATCAGCCGACGCGTGCGCGCGGCGGATCGACGCCTGAAGAAGCGCCAAGCCTGCGTCGATTTCCGCGTCACTGCTGTTGAGCGGCGGCATCAGCCGCAGGCAATGCGGGCGTGGTGCATTGATCAGCAGGCCGTCTTCGCGCGCCAGCTCGACCACCCCGGCAGCACTTGCGCGCCCAAGTTCCAGGGCCAGCAACAGCCCGGCCTGGCGCACCTCGCCCAACCCTTCGGCCAGAGAGATCTCCGCCAACCCGGCGGCGAAGCGTTCACCAGCTTGGCGCACGCGCGCCAGAAACCCGTCGCCAAGCAGCGTCTTCAGCACGGCGCTGCCCGCGGCGCAGACCAGCGGATTACCGCAATAGGTGCCCCCCTGATCGCCCGGCGAGAAACAACTGACCGACGCCTTTGCGAGCAACGCCGCCAGCGGCACGCCACCGCCGAGCCCTTTCCCCAATGTCATGATGTCGGGCGCGATCCCGGCCTGCGTGTGGGCGAACAGGGTTCCCGTCCGGCCGCATCCGGTCTGCACTTCGTCGGCGATCAGCAGCAGCCCCTGCGCATCGCACAGTGCGCGCAGCGCGCGCAGGAATTCTGGCGAGGCCGGAATCACACCTGCCTCGCCTTGTACCGGTTCGAGCATGATCGCCACCGTCTTCGGCCCCAGGCAGGCCACCACCGAATCGATGTCGTTGAGGCGCGCCTTTGGAAAACCCTCGACCTGCGGCCGGAAGAGTACGTCCCAGCCGGGTTTCCCGCTCGCCGACATGGTTGCCAGCGTGCGTCCGTGGAAAGCATCGACGAAGGTCACGATCTCATGTGCGCCCCCTTTGTGCAGTTGGCCCCATTTGCGCGCCAGCTTGATCGCGCCTTCGTTGGCTTCGGCGCCCGAACTCGCGAAGAAAACCTGATCGAAGCCGCTGTTGGCCGTCAGCAGACCGGCCAGTTCGAGCGCCGGCGCGTTGTAGAAGGCCGGACTCGGATTGATCAACGTCGCTGCCTGCTCGGCGATGGCACGCACCACCGGTGCCGGCGAATGGCCGAGACAATTCACTGCCCAGCCTTGTACCCAATCGAGATAACGCCGCCGGCATTGTCGATCACGTACGCGCCCTCGCCGCGGACGAGAACAAAGGGGGGACGGGCGGCGACCGGCATCAGCGCGGCGACATGCTGGGCAGACATTTCCATGACAGGCTCCTTTCTGACGGTTGAAAAACAAAAAGGCCACGGCGAAATGCCGTGGCCTTGCAGATTCGTTCCGGTTAAACCGGGAGGATCACGAAGTTGCGATCGGGAATCCTCCGGACAGACACGCGTGCCACGGCAAGACGCAAGTGCGTCGGATCGCGGTGCAGCGTCGGCAGGAGAAGATCGCTGGATTCATGACAGTATCTTTGCCGAGAACGCCCGCCCTGTCAAATGCGGCCTTCCGTGCCGCTGCCAGGCGCCGGAGAAAGCCGGCAAACCGCGTATAATTCGCGGTTTACTTCTCATCTTGCCGACTACTTCATCATGCAGGAAAAATACCAACCCCAAGAAATCGAGCTGGCTGCCCAGGCACACTGGAAAAAGACCGGCGCCGCGCGTGCCGTCGAGGATGCCTCGAAGCCCAAATACTACTGTCTGTCGATGTTCCCCTACCCGTCAGGCAAGCTGCACATGGGCCACGTCCGCAATTACACGATCGGCGACGTGCTCAGCCGCTTCAAGAAGATGCAGGGCTTCAACGTCATGCAACCGATGGGGTGGGATGCTTTCGGCATGCCCGCGGAAAACGCTGCAATCCAGAACAACGTGCCGCCGGCACAGTGGACCTACTCCAACATCGAGTACATGAAGGGGCAGCTCAACCGCCTCGGTTTTGCGCTCGACTGGGAACGCGAAGTCGCCACCTGCCGGCCTGAGTACTACCGCTGGGAACAATGGCTGTTCACTCGCCTGTTCGAAAAGGGCCTCGTCTATAAGCGTTACGGCACGGTTAACTGGGACCCGATCGATCAGACCGTACTGGCCAACGAGCAGGTCATCGACGGCCGCGGCTGGCGTTCGGGTGCGCTGATCGAAAAGCGCGAAATCCCGATGTACTACATGAAGATCACGGCCTATGCCGAAGAACTGCTCGCCGACCTCGACCAGCTGACCGGCTGGCCGGAGCAGGTCAAGCTGATGCAGAAGAACTGGATTGGCAAGAGTGAAGGCGTGCGTTTCGCCTTCCCCTACACGCTTGACGGCGAAGCCGGCAAGCTCTGGGTATTCACGACGCGCGCCGACACGATCATGGGCGTCACCTTCGTCGCCGTCGCTGCCGAGCACCCGCTTGCCACCCGCGCCGCCAAGGACAACCCTCAACTGGCCGAGTTCATCGAGGAATGCAAGCAAGGCGGCGTCGCCGAGGCCGACCTCGCGACGATGGAAAAGAAGGGCATGCCGACCGGCATCTTCGTCACTCACCCGCTGACCGGCGCCCAAGTCGAAGTCTGGGTTGGCAACTACGTGCTGATGGGCTACGGCGATGGCGCGGTCATGGCAGTCCCGGCCCATGACGAACGCGACTTCGCCTTTGCCAAGAAGTACGACCTGACGATCACCCAGGTCATCGGCGAAAAGAACGCCGACGGCACCGAGAAAGTCTTCTCGACCGAGGCCTGGCAGGAATGGTACGCCACCAAGGACGGCTATTGCGTCGCCTCGGGCAAATACACCGGCCTCAGCTACAAGGCCGCCGTCGACGCCATTGCCGCCGACCTCGCGGCGAAAGACCTCGGCGAGAAGAAAGTGCAGTTCCGCCTGCGCGACTGGGGCATCTCGCGGCAGCGCTACTGGGGCTGCCCGATCCCGATCATCCACTGTGACAGTTGCGGCGACGTGCCGGTCCCGGATGAGCAACTGCCTGTCGTGCTGCCCGAGAACGTCACCGTCACCGGCGCCGGCAGCCCGCTCGCCAAGATGCCGGAGTTCTACGAATGCACTTGCCCGAAATGCGGCAAGCCGGCCCGGCGCGAGACCGACACGATGGACACCTTCGTCGAATCGTCGTGGTACTTCCTGCGCTACTGCTGCCCGGACAATGACAAAGCCATGGTCGACGAGCGCGTCGCCTACTGGTGCAAGGGCGGCATCGACCAGTACATCGGCGGCATCGAGCACGCCATCCTGCACCTGCTCTACTCGCGCTTCTGGACCAAGCTGATGCGCGACACCGGCCTGTTCGGCAGCGAGAAACTCGACGAGCCCTTCGCCAACCTGCTGACGCAGGGCATGGTGGTGGCACCAACTTTCTATCGCGAAGAAGCCGACGGCAAGAAGCAGTGGATCAACCCGGCCGACGTCGAGCTGACCTGCGACGAGCGCGGTCGCCCGACTGCCGCGACGCTGGCCGCCGACGGCCTGCCGGTCGCGATCGGCGGCATCGAGAAAATGTCGAAGTCGAAGAACAACGGCGTCGATCCGCAGGCGCTGATCGACCAGTTCGGCGCCGACACGGCCCGTCTGTTCATCATGTTCGCCTCGCCGCCCGACCAGTCGCTCGAATGGTCCGACGCCGGCGTCGAAGGCGGCTATCGCTTCCTCAAGCGCCTGTGGCGTCTGGTCTTCGAACACGTCTCGGGTGGCGTGGTGCCGGCGTTCGCCGGCGGCGAACTCAGCGCTGAACTCAAAACTTTCCGCCGCCAGCTCCACCAGACGATCGGCAAGGTCACCGACGACTACGGCCGCCGCCAGCAATTCAACACCGCCATCGCCGCGGTGATGGAACTGCTCAACGCCTACGCCAAGCTGACCGACACGAGCGAGGCCGCACGGCAAGTCCGCCAGGAAGCGCTCGAAGCCGTGGCGCTGCTGCTCTTCCCTATCGTGCCGCACATCTGCGAAGCGCTCTTCACCGCGCTCAAGCCGGGTCAGACCGTCGGCGAGCAACGCTTCCCGACGGTCGACGACAGCGCGCTCGTTCAGGACGAAATCGAGCTCGTGCTGCAGGTCAACGGCAAGCATCGCGGCAACCTCCGCGTGCCGGCGCAAGCCAGCAAGGCGGAAATCGAAGCGGCTGCGATCGCCAGCGAAGGCGCGCAGCGCCACCTCGAAGGCAAGCCGGCGAAGAAGGTAATCGTCGTGCCCGGACGCCTCGTCAACATCGTCGTCTGACGCCACGGAGACCGCCAACATGCGCCTGCCCGTCGTTCTCGGCCTGCTCGCCAGCCTGATCCTCGGTCTCGCCGGCTGCGGTTTTCAGCTGCGCGGGTCGTACACGCTGCCGTATGAAAGCCTCTACGTCGCCATCCCGGATTACTCGGTCATTGGCGCCGGCTTCAAGCGTGCCATCCGCAGCACCGGTTCGACGCGCCTGGTCCAGGCCGCCGACCTGGCGCAGGCGACCTTCCAGCCGACCGCCGAACTCCGGCAACCGGTGATCCTGTCGCTCTCAAGCGCCGGTCGCGTCCGCGAAAAGCGCCTAAGCTACCGCTACAGCTTCCGCATCGTCGACGCCAAGGGCCGCGACCTGATCCTGCCGACCACGATCGACCTGTTCCGCGACATCAGCTACGCCGACTCCGACGTACTGGCCAAGACGCAGGAAGAAGACCTGCTCTGGCGCGATATGGAAAACGACCTGGTGCAGCAACTGATGCGACGTATCGCCACCACCCAGCCGACCTTCCCGCAAGACGAGGAATAGACGGCCATGCAGCTTCGCGGCGATCAACTGGCTGTCCATCTCGAACGCGAGCTGAGCCCGGTCTACGCCGTTTATGGTGACGAACCGCTGCTCGTCATCGAAGCCGCTGACGCGATCCGTGCGGCAGCTCGGCAACGCGGCTTCGATGAACGCCAGGTGCTGACAGCGCTACCCGGCTTCAACTGGATCGAACTGTCGCAGGCTGCCGGCAATCTCTCGCTGTTCGGTGGCAGGACGCTGATCGACCTGCGCCTGCCGACCGGAAAGCCCGGACGGGAAGGCAGCGCAGCGCTGCAAGCCTATTGCGCCCGGCCATCACCCGATACGCTGTTGCTCGTCACCCTGCCGGAACTCGACTGGACCGAGGAAAAGGCCGCGTGGCTCAAGGCACTCGGCGATGCCGGCGTCCTGCTCAAGCTCAATGCGCCCAAGCTCAATGAACTGCCGGCCTGGATCGCCGGGCGCCTGCGCCACCAGAATCAGACGGCTGAACCCGATGCGTTGCGCTTCATCGCCGAGCGCGTCGAAGGCAACCTGCTGGCAGCGCACCAGGAAATCCTCAAGCTTGGCCTGCTGCACCCCCCCGGCGCGTTGTCACTGCACGACGTTCAGCAGGCCGTGCTCAACGTCGCCCGCTACGACCTCGACGGGCTGCGCGAAGCCTTGCTTGCCGGCGACGCCGGCCGGCTGACACGCACGCTGGAAGGGCTCGAACAGGAAGGCGAAGCGCCACCGCTGGTGCTCTGGGCGATAACCGAGGAAATCCGTGCGCTGGCAATCGTCAAGGCCGGACAAGCGAGCAACAAGCCGATCGACATGCTCTTCAAGGAAGCACGCGTCTGGGGCCCGCGGCAGACGCCGTTCCGGCGGGCGCTGCAACGGCTGGAGACGGCAACGGTGCAGTCGGCGCTGGCCGATGCCGCGCGTATCGACCGCCTCGTCAAAGGCATCGGCAACGGCGATATCTGGAATGAATTCGTGCGTCTGGGATTGAAGCTGTGCGCGACGCAATGACAAAAGCGTAAAAAGAAAGAAACTCGGAACCCGGCGCGGCGCGCGCTGAATCCCTGCCCGAATCAGTGTTCGGAGGATTCCTCGGGTTCGTCGGGCGCCAGGTGTTCCCAGAGGCAATCGTCGCGCCATTCGAACTCGTCGTTGAGTCCCTGACAGCACTTGCTCTGGACGAGGCACTCGCCTTCGGTACAGTCGTCGACGACGACCACCCGCAATTCAGGATCGACGGTGCGCTTTCCGTCCCAATAGCTGCAGGTGGCGCAGACCTTGATCTCGGCAGGAAGAATCAGTTTTTTACCCATGTCGGCATGCGTGTGAGCTTCGGTCTGCATGTGAGTCGCTTTTTCAGCAATGGTTCAATGAAGTTCGCCTGTGCTCGCTATAATCGGAGATCGTATCAGGCAAACGGGACAAAAAATGGATATCAAGCAGTACGTTGAAACCGTCGGAAAGCAGGCCCGGCAGGCATCGCGCGCCATGGCCCGCGCCGACACGCGCGCCAAGAACCTGGCGCTGCAGCAGATCGCTGCCGGAATCCGGCAACATTCTACTGCAATCCTTGAGGCAAATCATCGCGATATGACAGCTGCCGAGGCCGCCGGCCTCGAAACTGCGATGCTCGACCGCTTGCGCCTGACCGAAAAATCGGTGGCGCAAATGGCTGACGGTGTCGAACAGATCGCCGCGTTGCCCGATCCGATTGGCGAGATCAGCGATCTCAAATTCCGGCCGAGCGGCATCCAGGTCGGCAAAATGCGCGTCCCGCTCGGCGTTATCGGCATCATCTACGAGGCACGTCCGAACGTCACTGCCGACGCTGCGGCGCTGTGCCTCAAGTCAGGCAATGCCGCGATCCTTCGCGGTGGCTCGGAAGCCATCGGCAGCAACCGCATCATCGCCCGACTGGTGCAGGAAGGCCTCGTCGCCGCCGGCCTGCCGGCGCATGCCGTTCAGGTCATCGACACCACCGACCGCGCTGCCGTCGGCCATCTGATCACCCTCCGCGACCATGTCGATGTGATCGTACCCCGTGGCGGCAAGGGCCTGATCGCACGATTGCTTGCCGAATCGCGCATCCCGATGATCCAGCATCTGGACGGCAACTGTCATGTCTACCTGGACGACAACGCTGACGCCGCGATGGCGCTCAGCATCGTCGAAAATGCCAAGACACAGCGTTATGGCACCTGCAACACGACCGAATCACTGCTTGTCGCGCGTTCTCGCGCCAACGACCTGTTGCCGCCGATCGCCGCGATGCTGAACGCCAAAGGCGTGGAAATCCGCGGCTGTGCCGAGACACTGGCGATCATCGGCAATGCCGTCCCCGCCAGCGAGGAAGACTATGCCACCGAGTTCCTTGCCCCGATCATTTCGGTCAAGGTCGTCGCCGACATCGACGAAGCGATCGCGCACATCAACCACTACAGTTCGCATCACACCGAAACCATCGTCAGTGGCGACTATGGCAAGGCGCTGCGTTTCCTGCGCGAGGTCGACTCGGCCTCGGTCATGGTCAATGCCTCGACACGCTTCGCCGACGGTTTCGAATACGGCCTGGGCGCCGAAATCGGCATCTCGACCGACAAGATCCACGCCCGCGGACCGGTCGGACTGGAAGGCCTGACGAGCCAGAAATGGATCGTCCTCGGCACCGGACAAGTCAGGAGCTGACGCCATGACGGCCGAGATCCGCACCTCCTACCAGGGCATCGTCCGTGCACCGGGCTTTTCGATCGGCATCTGTTGCGACGACATGGAAGTCCAGACGCTGGCCTACCTCGAACCCCAGGCCGAACTGCCGCCGCGGAATGCGCTCGCCGCCGAAACGATGCGTCAACTGCAGGCTTATCTCGACGACCCTGAAGCTCCCTTCAGCCTGCCCTTGCGGCCATCCGGCACGGCTTTCCAGCGCCGCGTCTGGGCGGAGATCGCGACCATCCCCTGTCATCAGACGCGCAGTTACGGCGAGCTTGCCTCGTCGCTGCATAATGCGCCGCGCGCCGTCGGTCAGGCCTGTGGTGCCAATCCGTTCCCGCTCGTCGTCCCGTGCCACCGCGTCATTGCGGCCAGCGGCGGCCTCGGCGGCTTCGCCCGGCAGCGCGGCGGTTTCCTGATCGAGGTCAAGCGCTGGCTGCTGACCCATGAAGGCTGTTGACGCCGACCGGAACGGCCAGACCGACGTCGCCCCCGCAGAAATCGCCGATATCGATGATTTCTGCGACGCGCTCTGGCTCGAGGATGGCCTCGCCAAGGCCTCGCTGGCAAGCTACCGCAGTGATCTCAAGCACCTCGCCCGCTGGTTGGCGCAGCATGGCGGCTCTCGCCTCGCGGAGGCCGACGAAAGCAACCTGATCGGCTTCGTCGCCGAACTCTCCGGCACGCTGAAGTCCGCTTCGCAGGCACGCTACCTCGCCACGATCCGGCGATTTTTCCGCCATTTGCTCAGACGCGGCAGAATCCACAGCGACCCAACCCTGAAGATCGCTCTGCCGGCCAGGCAGGCACGCTTGCCCAAGATCATTTCCGAAAAGCAGATCGAAGCCCTGCTCGCGGCCCCGCCCGACGACACGGCGCTTGGACAACGCGATCGCGCCATGCTGGAGACGCTGTACGCGACTGGCCTGCGTGTTTCCGAACTGGTGGCGCTGAAACTGCACGAGATCAACCTCGACATGGGCGTCGTACGCGCATTCGGCAAAGGCAGCAAGGAACGCCTCGTGCCACTCGGCGAAACCGCCATTGACGCGATCAGGGACTATCTGACGGTCGCCCGCCGCGAACTGCTGAAGGGCCGACAAAGCGACGACCTGTTCGTCACCGCCCGCGGCGCCGGCATGACCCGCCAGGCCTTCTGGCACCTGACCAAGCGCTATGCCTCCGGCGCCGGCATGGACGCCGCGCGGCTATCGCCGCACGTGCTGCGCCACGCCTTCGCCACCCACTTGCTCAATCATGGCGCCGACCTGCGCGTCGTACAGATGCTCCTCGGCCACGCCGACATTTCCACGACGCAGATCTATACCCATGTCGCCCGCGAACGTTTGAAGTCCTTGCATGTCAGACACCATCCGCGCGGCTAGCGTGCTCCCGATACGCCGGAGATTGATTGAGGACACACCACAGAAACTTCACGACATTTCCTCATTAATACCTGCAAAAAAATCACATTGCAAAAACGCATTTCGTGGCATGATAAATTGAAAACCATGTCCAAGCGTGTTGTTGTACCATACAACCAATTCATTCTTCAGGACCCACCGCGATGATGGAGTTACTCACCTCGCCCCAGTTATTCTGGATTCCGCTGGCACAAATCATCGGTGTCAACATCGTGCTCTCGGGCGATAACGCAGTCGTCATTGCCTTGGCCGCCCGCTCCCTGCCGCCGGCCCAACAAAAGAAAGCGATCGTCTGGGGGTCTGGTGCGGCGATCGTCATGCGGATCGTCCTGACGCTGACCGCCGTCGCGCTGCTGACGATGCCCTACCTCAAACTCGTCGGCTCGGCGCTGCTGCTCTGGATCGGCATTCAGCTCATCAACTCCGATGACGAAGGCGAGAACATCGAATCGAGCAGCAACCTGGTCGCGGCAATCAAGACCATCCTGATCGCCGACCTCGTCATGAGCCTCGACAACGTCATCGCCGTCGCGGCTGCCGCCAAGGGCAGCTTCGTGTTGCTGATGATCGGCCTGGCGATTTCAATTCCGCTCGTCATTTTTGGCGCGACGATGTTGCTGCGGTTGATGGAGCGTTTCCCGATCATCATCACGATCGGCGCAGCCTTGCTAGGTTACGTCAGCGGCGAAATGGCAGTCACCGACCCGGCCGTGCACCACTGGATCAACGACAACCTGCCGCTGCTGCACAACATCCTTCCCGGAAGCTTCGCCGTACTCGTCGTCGTCGTCGGCAAACTGCTCTTCAAGCGCAAGATGGCTGCTACGGCCTTAACCGAGGAGAAGTGTTGATGAAAAACATCCTGCTGCCGGTCGACGGATCCGAATGCGCGCTGCGTGCAGTGGCACTTGCCATTGCCAAGATCAGCCACTACCGCACGCCCGAAAACACCGCGATCCACCTCGTCAATGTGCAGGTGCCCTTCTCGCAGGATGTGAGCCGTTTCGTCAGTCAGACACAAATTGACGATTTTCATCGCAGCGAATCAGAGGCCGCACTCAAGGACGCCCGGGCGCTGCTTGACGCCTCCGGCCTCCGCTACTCGGTTCACGCATGCGTCGGCGCGGTGGCCGAAGAAATCGTACAACTGGCCGAAGAAAAGGAATGCGACCAGATCGTCATGGGCACCCACGGACGCGGGGCGCTCGGCGATTTCCTGATGGGATCGATCACGCTGAAGGTGCTGCACCTCGCCAAGATCCCGATCCTGCTCGTCAAATAAGACGCTGCCGGGGAACCTCCCCCGGCGCGCCCCTACAGCACGTAGCGGGACAGATCCTCGTTTTTCACCAATCCCGCCAGACGCTCGTCAACATAGGCGGCATCAATGCGGAGCGCCGTCGCTTCGCCACCGTTGCCGGCGCTGAACGACACCTCCTCCAGCAAACGCTCGACCACCGTATAGAGACGTCGCGCGCCGATGTTTTCGGTGCGCTCGTTGACCGACCAAGCGACTTCCGCCAGACGCCGGATGCCATCCGGCACGAACTCGAGCGACACGCCCTCGGTCGCCAGCAAGGCTTGATATTGCATCGTCAGGCAGGCATCGGTCTGCGTCAGGATGCACTCGAAATCCTTGACCGACAGGGATTCGAGTTCAACCCGAATGGGGAAACGCCCCTGCAACTCGGGGATCAGATCAGACGGCTTTGACAGGTGGAAAGCACCACTGGCGATGAACAGGATGTGGTCGGTCCGGATCATTCCGTACTTGGTCGACACCGTCGTCCCCTCGACCAGCGGCAGCAGGTCACGTTGCACCCCCTGCCGCGACACATCGGCGCCGTGGGTGTCGCTGCGCGAGGTGATCTTGTCAATTTCATCCAGAAAGACGATGCCATTCTGCTCGACGTTGGCGACGGCGGCGAGCTTGATTTCATCGTCATTGACGAGTCTGGCAGCCTCCTCATCGACGAGCAGCTTGCGCGCTTCGGCAACGCGCAGCTTGCGCGCCTTCTTGCGACCGTTGCCAAGATTCTGGAACATCCCCTGAATCTGCGACGTCAGTTCCTCCATGCCCGGCGGCGCGAAAATTTCCGCCTGCAGGCCCGCCGCGCTCACCTCGAGTTCGATTTCCTTGTCATCAAACTCGCCTTCGCGCAGCTTCTTGCGAAACTTTTGCCGCGTCGAGCTCTCCTCGGACGCTTGGGCCTCGTTGAAAAAACCGCCACGCGCCGGCGGCAGCAGCACATCGAGGATACGATCCTCGGCCGCGTCCTCGGCACGCGCGCGCATCGCCTTCATCGCCTGCTCGCGGCCATTCTTGACGGCAATCTCGACAAGGTCGCGAATAATTGTCTCGACATCGCGACCGACATAACCGACTTCGGTAAACTTCGTCGCCTCGACCTTGATGAAAGGCGCATTGGCGAGCCGCGCCAGACGACGCGCGATCTCGGTCTTGCCGACGCCGGTCGGCCCGATCATCAGGATGTTCTTCGGCGTGATTTCCTGGCGCAAGGGCTCGGCCACCTGAGCTCGCCGCCAGCGATTGCGCAGCGCGATGGCGACGGCCTTCTTCGCCTTGCCCTGTCCGACGATATGCTTGTCGAGTTCGTGAACGATTTCCAGCGGGGTCATTTGCACATTTTGCGACATGGTCATTTGCGGGAATCACAAAAACAAGCTGGGAATCTTACACGTTATCGTCGGCGATGCGCATTGTGTGGCACACTTAGCGGGTGATCCCGGGCCACGGAAAACGAGGCGACGTGGGGACCACGCTCTGGTACCGAAGGAACGCAAGAATGAAAATGCGAAATGTTTGCCTGGCGCCGAGCCGGGCCACACCTGGCATGACGCTGACCAGCCCGGTCAACGGCCGCGACGGCGTCCCTCTGCTCGCTGCCGGCACGACCATCGACGGCGACATGATCGAACGCCTGATTCGGCGTGGCATCGAAACCATATGGGTGGAAATCCCGGACGAGCGCGACGAACAGACGATCGCCATGGAAGTACAGGCCGCCGAACATCGCATCGCCACCATTTTCAGGGGCCGCGGCAGCCCGGCGCGTGAAGCGCTGCGCGAGGCCATCATCCGTTATCGCCGGGAATCCTTGCAATGAGCATCCCGACGCTTCAAGAACTACCCGAACACGCTCGCAAGCTGCCGTCGCTGCCGGAAGTCGTCAACTACCTGACACGTTCGCTGCACGACGAGCGTGCCGACGCCGATACCATCGCGCACCACATCAATTCCGATCCCGCCATCGTCGCACGCCTGCTCGCTGCCGCCAACTCCGCTGCCTCCGGCGTTTCAACACGGATCGTCACCACCAAGCAGGCCTTTCTCTTCCTCGGTGTCGACCGGATTGCGAGCATCATCCTCGCCTCCGCCCTTGCCTATCGCTATGACATTCGGCATGGCGGTTTCGACGCCCGATTGCTCTGGCGACACTCGCTTGGCGTTGCGGTCTGCGCACGCGTGCTCGCCGAGCACACCGACATCGATCCGGAACTCGCCTTCACCGCCGGACTGCTGCACGACATTGGGCAACTGTTGATGTATATCACCAGCCCGACCGATTATCTGCAGGTCATCGAAAAGCGCACTCAAGAGGACATCCCGCTCATCGACGCCGAACATTCGATTTACGGCTACGATCACACCGAAGCCGGCACAACGCTGGCCAAGGCATGGAACCTGCCGGGCGAGGTCATCGACGCCATCGCCGCCCACCACATGCCCGACGAGGTCGGCAGCGAGATCGGCAACCTTATCCACGTCAGCGAAGTACTGAGCCACGGGCTTGATCTTGGCGAACAGTCGAACAATCAGGTTCCCGATCTGTCCGAACTGGCGTGCGCGCAACTCGGTCTGTCCTGGGCCATCGTCAGCAAGCGCTTTGCCGAAATCGAGGCGCGCTACGAAGGCATCCGCGTCGCGCTCGGTATCTAGCCGCCGCGTTACGGAACGCAGCGTAGCGTAGCGTTGACGACGCCGCTTACGCGCCGAGCGTTTCGATCGTGAACTGGTGATTCGTGTAGATACACAGGTCGCCGGCGATCTCCAACGACTTGCGCACCACCTCGTCCGGCGCCAGTTCGGTATTCTCGATCAGCGCACGGGCCGCCGACTGCGCAAAGGCGCCGCCCGAACCGATCGCGACGATGCCTTGCTCGGGCTCCAGCACATCGCCGTTGCCGGTAATCACCAACGAATGCTCGCGATCGGCGACCGCCAGCATCGCTTCGAGACGACGCAGGGCGCGGTCGCTACGCCAATCCTTGGCCAATTCGACCGCCGAACGCAGCAGGTTGCCCTGATGCTTGTCGAGTTTCGCCTCGAAACGCTCGAAGAGCGTGAACGCATCGGCCGTACCGCCGGCGAAGCCGGCCAGGATCGACTCCTGATAAATCCGCCGGACCTTGCGCGCGCTGGCCTTGATAACGATATTGCCAAGCGTCACCTGCCCATCACCGCCCATTGCCACGCAATTGCCGCGGCGCACGGAAAGAATGGTCGTACCGTGATATTGCTCCATGAATCGTCCTTGCTATTGGCAAAAAATGCGGGCGCACCCGGCGCGCCCGACCGCTCGTTTGGCGGCCATTTCTAGCATATCCGCGTAACGGCGGCAAATTGCCGCAAGCCCGGTGACGCCGTTCATGTCTTTCGCTTGGCGCGCGGATGCGCCGCATCGTAGACCTTCGCAAGATGCTGGAAATCGAGATGCGTATACACCTGCGTCGAAGCGATGCTTGCGTGACCGAGCATTTCCTGCACGGCACGCAGATCACCGGACGACTGCAAGACGTGAGACGCGAAGGAATGACGCAGCATGTGGGGATGGACCGCCACCGGCAAACCGCTCAGCAGCGCCTTGCGTTTGAGCCGCTGCTGGATCACGCGCGGACTGATGCGCTCGCCGCGTGCGCCGACGAACAAGGCTGTTTCCCCGGGTTTCGCCACCGAGTTGCGGCATTGCATCCAGACGGCAATCGCCTCGCACGCCTTGCTGCCGACCGGGACATGACGCTCCTTGCTGCGTTTGCCAAGCACGCGCACCTCGCCCTCGCGTAAATCGGCAAGACAGCCGAGATCAAGCTGAGCAAGTTCCGACAAGCGCAAACCGGACGAATAGAAGAGCTCGAACATTGCCTGATCGCGGCACTCGAGGACGTCGTCGCCCGGCATCTCCAGCAACTTGGCCGCCTCTTCGGGCGACAGCGCCTTGGGCAGCGCTTTGGGACTTTTCGGCGCCCGGATGCCTTCGACCGGATTGGCCGACACCTGCCCCTGCTGGCCGAGCCAGCGGTAGAACCCCCGCCAGGCCGACAGGGTACGCGCCAGCGAACGACCGCCCAGTCCGCCGGCATGAAGTCTGGCGACGAAGCGCCGCACCTCGTGCGGCATGACGCCGAGAATGCCGTCGCGCACACCCGCCTCCTGCACCAGGCCGGCGAGCGTGTCGAGATCGTGCCGATAGGCGCTGACGGTATGCGCCGACTGGCGGCGCTGCTGCGCCAGCGAGTCGAGATAGACGCCAATCAGCGCCGCCGCATCCGCCATGCCATCGTCTTTCAGACCAGACGCAGCACCCGAGCCAGCGCGCCCGAAGCCATTTCGCCGAGACGCTCGAGATAGAGCGTACCCATGCCGGCGTAAAAGCGCTGGGCGTCCTCGCTCCCCAGCGCGATCATGCCCATTGTGCCGCCGCCGTTGCGCAAGGCTATCAGGGCTTGCGAACGCACATGCTTCGACGCTTCGCCGAACCACGACGAGGTTTCAAAACCTGAGGTCGAACCGCAGTACGGCTGCATCAAGGTCTCGGCAAAACTCTGCAATTCGTCACTGACTTCCGCGAACTCGGGCAATTCGGCGACATTCGCCGGCCGATCCCATAGGCGCAGGGCAAACTGCGGAATGGCAAAGTCATCGCGCAGATGAAAATTGAGCGAGTGGACCACCGCCTGGAACGACGAGGCCGAAATGATCGCCACGGCCAGGCGATGCATCTTCTCGCTGATGACGTCGTTCTCTTCGCCGAATTGCAGCAACTCGCCCATCTTGCCCTCGAGCTGGCGATTCTTGTCGCGCAGGCTCAGCATCTGGCGCTCGGTGATCGAGATCGTCCGCCCGCCGTGCGGATGCGGAATGACGACATGCGAAAGCAGTTCGGCATGCTCCTCGAAAAACTGCGGATTTTCCAGCAGATAGCGAGCGACGTCCTCGGATTTCATAGTTCGATTTCTCCCGTAAATACGGTAACGGCCGGACCGGTCATCATCACCGGCTGCCCGGGACCACCCCAGGCGATCGACAGGTCGCCGCCGCGTGTCGCGACGCGTACCGGCGAGTCAAGCAAACCGCGCGAAATGCCGGCGGCAACCGCAGCGCAGGCGCCCGTGCCGCAAGCCAGCGTCTCGCCCGCGCCGCGTTCATAGACGCGCAACCGGATCGAATGGCGATCAACGACCTGCATGAAGCCGGCATTGACGCGCTTGGGGAAGCGCACATGACGTTCGATCAGCGGTCCCTGCACCTCGACCGGCGCCGCATCGACGTCGGCAACGACCTGAACGGCATGCGGGTTCCCCATCGAGACGGCGGTGATCGCGACCGCGTCGCTGCCGACGGTAATCGTCTGGATCACATCCATCGACGTGCTGTCGAACGGGATCTTCTCCGGCTCGAAAACCGGCGCGCCCATATTGACGGTGACATTGCCGTCATCCTCGAGACGCGGTCCGATGACGCCGCGCATCGTCTCGACGCGGATCTCCTTTTTGTTGGTCAGCCCCTGGTCATGCACGAAACGGACGAAACAGCGGGCGCCGTTGCCGCACTGCTCGACTTCGCCGCCGTCGGCGTTGAAGATGCGATAACGGAAATCGACGCCGGGCGTCGCCGACTTTTCGACCAGCAACATCTGATCGAAGCCGACGCCGAAATTGCGGTGTCCGACAAAGCGGATCTGATCCTCGGTCAGCGCCACCGCCTGCCGCACCCCGTCGATGACGACAAAATCGTTGCCCAGCCCGTGCATTTTCGAGAATTTGAGTTTCATTACGCGATAACCTTCCGTTTGGCTTCCAAGTAAACTACGTGTCTGATGCGGACATTATAAAGTCGTCCGCGACAAATCCGTTGCCGATATACTTGCCCGCCGTCCGATTTTTACCTGCACGAGACCTACGCGCCCATCATGGCCAAACGACTTCTCAGCCACGCCGCCGTCGCCCTCTTCTGGCTGCTGCACTTCCTGCCGCTGCCGCTGCTGGCCGCGCTTGGCCGGGGACTCGGCCGCCTGTTGCTGGCGCTCGGCAAACGTCGCCGCCATATCGCCGCGACCAATCTCGCGCGGTGCTTCCCGGAGCTCGACGTAGCGGCGCGGGAACAGCGCCTGCGCGCCCACTTCGAGGCCATCGGTCGCAGTCTGCTGGAGCGCAGCCTGCTCTGGTGGAGCCGTCCGGAACGGCTGCATCAGCTGATCCGGGTCGAGGGCGAGGAAAAAATTCGCACGCTGCTCGAGGCCGGCAAGCCCGTCATCATGCTGGCACCGCATTTCGTCGGCCTCGACGCTGGTGGCGTCGCGCTGGCCATGCGCTTCGATGCGCTCAGCATCTACTCGACACAGAAAAATCCGGTTTTCGACGCACTCCTGTATCGCGGCCGCAAGCGCTTCGGCGACCAGAAGCTGCTTTCCCGCCAGGAAGGCGCGCTGGCGACGATCAAGGCAATGCGCGCGGGCCGACCCTTCTATTACCTGCCCGACATGGACTTCGGTCGGCGCGACTCGATCTTCGCGCCCTTCTTCGGCGTCTCCGCCGCAACCATCACCGGTCTCTCACGACTGGCGCGGGCCGCCGGCGCCACCGTGCTGTTCACCGTCACGCGCATGCTGCCAGACGGCGGTTATGTGCTCGAAATCGGCGACCCCTGGCCCGACTTTCCGACGACCGACGCCGAAGCCGACACGCGACGGATGAACGAAGCCATCGAAGCCGTCGTCCGCACAATGCCGGAGCAATATTACTGGGTGCACCGCCGCTTCAAGACGCGGCCCGACGGCGAGCCGTCGTTCTACTAGGGGGTGTTCACAATCAACCGCTGGATTGCGTTGCACCCTGCGCTGTAACGGCTGCAAGGCGTGCGTCTTGCGAAGGGTCGTTCCCTTCGCAAGACGCGCAACGCCGCAGACGACCGGCGCAGGGGCAACCCGAAGGGCAAGGGATTGGCAGGGTGCATCGCGTTGTTGCCGGATGCTTGCATGGATGGCCATGCTGCGCATCCGCCGCCTAGCGCGGCGCCCTGCCAATCCCTTGCGCAACCAACGCTTGATTGTGAGCACCCCCTAACCGCGACGCAGCTGGCGTTCGCGGATCTTGGCGTACTTGACGAAACTGTTGAAGCAGCCGATGGCGATATGCACAAGTCCGGGCAAGCCGTCGAGAAATCCGCGACGCAAAAAATAGAACTTGATGAAGCGCAGGAGCGGCGAAGCGATCAGCCGCCCCACCGACACCGGACGACCGTCGGAACCCGCCATATCCGCCGCCAGCGAGGTATACCGGTTCTGCTTGGTCAGATAGTTTTCGAGCGTTTCGGCCGAATCATGCAAGAGATCGCCGGCAAGCGTGCCGACCGGCGCCTCGCAGACGACCTTCTCGTGGACGGCATCGGCCGACCAGCGCGCCGCGCGACGATCGAAGAGCCGCAGGCTCCAGTCAGGATAGCCTTCGCCATGTCGCAGGTAGCGCCCAAGAAAGCGGTTCGCCCGGGCAAAACGGAAGGCCCGGAATTGCGGCGCCACCAACGCCTGCTTCAGACTGTCGGCAAGTGCCGGCGAGACACGCTCGTCGGCGTCAAGGCAAAGCACCCAGTCGTTGCGCGCGGCGTCGACGGCGCGCTGCTTCTGTACGCCGAAGCCGGGCCAGTCGGTATCGATCACGCGCGCGCCATGCGCGGCGCATACGGCCTGCGTCCCGTCGGTACTGCCGGAATCGAGCACAACGATCTCATCGGCCAGCGCGGCCACACTCTCCAGACACGGGATGATGGTCGCAGCTTCGTTCTTGCTGATGATGACAACGCTGAAGGGAATCATGGCATTCCGGCACGGTTTGGTTCGGTGCGAAGACTAACACTCCCGGAATTCGGGCGCAAAAGAAACCCGGCCGACCGTTTATAATGCCGGTTTTCGCCCAATCCGCCGAATAATGGCCACAGCCCTTCCGACCAGTAGCCGCGCCCTCTATTTCCGCTTGCTGACCTACGTCCGCCCCTACTGGCGGGTGCTCGCCGGCGGACTGGTCGCCACGTCGCTGGCAGCGGCCACCGAACCGATGTTCCCGGCGCTGCTCAAGCCGCTGCTCGACAACGGTTTCGCCAGCGATAACGGCTACAAACCCCTGACCGTCGCGGCAATGATCGTCGGCATCTTCGTGCTGCGCGGGATCGTCAGTTTTCTCGCCTCGTACGCCATGTCCTGGGTGCAGAACCGCATCATCACCGACATCCGCCAGGAAATCTTCGCCCGCTTCATGCGTCTGCCGGCCAGCTACTTCAACCAGAACCCCTCGGCCCAGCTGATCACCAAGGTCACCTACGACGTCAACAACATCGCTGGCGCCACGACGACCGTCGGCACCGTGCTGATCCGCGACTCGCTCGTCGTTGCCGGCCTGCTTGGCTGGCTGCTGTACATCAACTGGCAACTGACACTGATAACGATGCTGGTCGGGCCGCTGATCGCCATCTTCACCCGACTCCTCGCCAAACGCCTGCGCGCCATGAGCCGCGCGACGCAGCTGGGCATGTCGGTGATGACCGAAACGCTGCAGGAAGCGATTTCCTGCCAGAAGATCATCAAGGTATTTCGCGGCGAAACACAGGAAGAAGACCGCTTCGCCCGCGTCAACAACGCCCTGCGCGGTTACGGCATGCGGCAGGGCATCGCCGCGGCGGCAACGACGCCGGCCGTGCACCTGATCGCCTCGTTCGCCGTCGCCATCGTCGTCTACATCGCAATGGTCCAGTCGCAACAAGGCCAGACCACGGTCGGCAGCTTCGTTTCCTTCATCACCGCCATGCTCATGCTGCTGGCCCCGATCAAGCAGCTGGCGAACGTCAATGCGCCGCTGCAAACGGGACTCGCTGCGGCCGAGAGCATTTTCCGCATCCTCGACGAAACCCCGGAAGCGGACCTCGGACAGACCGTTATGGCACGCGCCAACGGCAGCATCCGGCTCGACCACCTGCACTTCCGTTATCCCAACGCCGAACGTGACGCGCTCGATGGCATCTCGCTCGACATCGCCCCCGGACAGACGGTGGCGCTCGTCGGCACCTCGGGCGGCGGCAAGACGACGCTCGCCAACCTGATTCCGCGCTTCTACACGCCGACTGCCGGCCGCCTGTTGATCGACGGACACGACGCGCAGGACATCACGCTCGCCAGCCTGCGCGAACAGATCGCCATCGTCTCGCAGGAAATCGTTCTCTTCAACGACACCGTCGCTGCCAACATCGCCTACGGCATCTCGCGCAATGCGCCGCGCGAAGCCATCGAAGCGGCTGCGGCAGGCGCCAACGCGCTCGACTTCATCCGCGCCCTGCCCGAAGGCTTCGACACGCTGATCGGCGAAAACGGTTCGCGCCTCTCCGGCGGGCAGCGTCAGCGCATCGCCATCGCCCGCGCCATCCTCAAGGACGCGCCGATCCTGATTCTCGACGAGGCCACCTCGGCGCTCGACAACGAGTCGGAACGCCTGGTACAGGCCGCACTCGAAACACTGATGCAGGGGCGGACAACGATCGTCATCGCCCACCGGTTATCAACGATCGAACGCGCCGACCGCATCGTCGTGCTGCAACACGGGCGCATCGTCGAATCGGGCGCCCACCGCGACCTGCTGGCACGCGACGGCGTCTATGCCCAACTCTACAAACTCCAATTCTCCGAACCGGGCGAAAACCACGCATGAAAATCGTTCATACTGAAGCCTCCTGCGGTTGGGGCGGCCAGGAAATCCGCATTCTCGAAGAAGCGCGCGGCATGATCGCCCGCGGCCATGAAGCCTGCGTGCTCTGCCCGCCCGAGGCCCGCATTTTTGCCGAGGCGCCGCGCTTCGGCGTACCGGCCCACGCCCTGCCGATCGGGCGCAAGCGCCTGCCCGGCCTGCTCGCGCTGCGTCGCTGGCTGAAGGCCAACCCGCCCGACGTCATCAACACCCACAGCTCGACCGACAGCTGGCTCGCCGGCCTTGCCTGCGCTTCGCTGCCGGCCCCGGCGCCGATCGTGCGCACCCGCCACATCTCCGCGCCGATCGCCGTCAACGCCGGCGCCCGCTGGCTCTACGGCCGCTCGGCACAGCACGTCGTCACCACCGGCGAAGCCCTGCGCCAGACCCTGATCCGCGAACTCGACCTGATGCCGGATCGCGTCACTTCGGTACCGACTGGCATCGACACGCAACGCTTCGCCCCCGGCGACAAGCGCGCTGTCCGCCAGGCGCTCGGTCTCGATCCCGACGGTTGCTACCTCGGCATCGTCGCCACCCTGCGCAGCTGGAAAGGGCACCTTTATCTGCTCGAAGCTTTCGCCCAACTCAACGCGCCGGAATGGAAGCTCGTGATCGTTGGCGAAGGACCGATGCAGGACAACATCATCACCAGGATCAACGAACTGCAACTGAAGGACCGCGTCCTGCTGGTCGGGCAACGCAGCGACCCCGAAAACTGGATGCGGGCGCTCGATTTGTTCTGTCTTCCCTCCTACGCCAACGAGGGCGTTCCCCAATCGGTCATGCAGGCCATGCTGACGGAATTGCCGATCGTCACCACGCCGGTTGGCGCGATCCTCGAGGCCGTCAGCGACGGTGACACCGCACTGATCGTTCAGCCGCAAAACAGCGACGCGCTCGCGCAAGCGTTGCGCCGCCTGATCGACGACGCCGCGCTCGCCGGCCGGCTGGCCGCAGCGGCACGGGCACGCGCCACAGAACATTTTTCCCGCGAACACATGCTCAACCGCATGCAAGCCATTTTTCGGTCGACACAACCATGAACATGCCAGTCCAATTTTCTCCAGCGATATGAGCCCTTGGAACGCGGCTCAATCGACCTTTTGTCTCAACAATCGCGCTCGAACTGAAATGCAGAAGATCCTGTACATCAACGTCTCCAGAATCGGCGACACACTGTTGGTCAGTCCTGCGGTTCGGGCCGTAGCAACCGCCTTCCCGGACGCGGAAATTACCCTGCTCGGCCATCCCAAGCGATCGGAAATCTTCAGACATCTTCCATTCGTTCACCACACCGGCTCGATCAACAAGCAGCGTGCACCGTGGATGGGCTGGTTCGACAGAAACAAATATGACATGGCCTTTGTCTGCGGCTATGACACCCCTCTACTCAAATACGCGCTACGAGTGTCAAAGAAAGTGGTGGCATTTCGGCAGGACAGCAACGACATTAATGCAAAGCTCTTCAAGGTCGTCGAACCCCCTGCCTTCCAGGCCGAACATGCCGTCGACATCCAACTGCGCCTCCCGGCAGCAGTCGGCATTCCCCCAGCAGGGCGGGCACTCGCCTATCAGGTCACCGAAGCCGAGTCGCGTTGGGCCAGAGCGGAATTGGCGCGCACCACCCCGCCACCATCGTCACCGCTGATCGGACTTCAGGTCGCCAGCTTTCCGACCAAAGCCTATCGCGACTGGCCAGTCGACCATTTCATGGCGCTCACCGACAAGATCCGCAGCGGCTGGCCTGACGCCCACTTCCTGATCTTCGGTGGAACGGAAGAAACAGTCCGGACAAATCAACTCCAGCAACACCTGGGCAACGCGTCGACACTCTACGCCGGACGCCTGACACTTCGGCAAACCGCCTCGCTGATGAACGAGATCGATCTCTACATTGGCGTCGACACCGGCCCCACGCATATCATGAGCGCGCTTCATCGCCCCATGATAGCGCTCTACCATGGTTATTCCCCCAGTCGCTGCCTCGCCCCGCTGGAACACCCTTGCGCGTACATCGTTGACCATCCCCTTGCCGACAGAGACTGTTCGACCGAGGCTCCGATGAGTGACATCACCGTTGACCGCGTCTGGCAGGCTGTCACGCGGGCCCTGTCCGAACACCCGCCGACACCACGATGAAATTCGGGCTGATCACCACCAATCTGCGCGGCGGCGGGGCCGAAAAGGCGATGCTCAAGCTGTCCGCACTGCTGGCCGGACGGGGACACGAGACCCATCTCCTGATCCTCGAACACCGGGTCGAGCACGATCTGCCGCCAGGCATCACCTTCACCGCGCTGACACGCCCGGGCCGGACGGCCAGCAAGGGAATGCTCGGCAAGTATCTGCTCGCCTGGCGCCTGCGCCTCTGCGTAAATAAGCTCGCCGGCGACACCCCGTTCGACCTGATCGTCAGCACGCTCCCCTTCGCCGACGAAATCAGCCGACTGGCGCGCCTGCCGAAGCTCTGGCATCGCATCGCCAACACCCTTTCGGCAGAAATCGGACGCTTGTCAGCAACATCCCCGACGAAGGCGGCACGGCGCCTGAAGAAGTACCGGCAGCTCTACGCGCAGGGGCAGTTGCTAGCCGTCTCAGACGGCGTCGCCGACGACCTGCGTGAACTCGGCATCGCCACCCGACGTGTCGAATGCCTTTACAACCCTTTCGACGCCAACGCCATCCAGACAGCAGCAAAAGCACCAACCCCACTTCCGGAAACGCCTTATGTCGTCCACGTCGGCCGCTTTTCCGCACAAAAAAGGCACGACCTGCTGTTTGAGGCCTTCCGCCAACTGCCTGACAGCCACGCCCTGGTCCTGCTCTGCCACGACGACCCCGCCTTGCGCGCCATGATCGCGCACCATGGCCTGGCCGAGCGCGTCATTGTTGCCGGATTCCAGCCCAACCCGTATCCCTGGATCGCAGCGGCGGATCTGCTTGTTCTGTGTTCCGACCACGAGGGTATGCCCAACGTATTGATCGAGGCGCTTCTGCTCGGCACGCCGGTCGTCAGCACCGATTGCCCCTCCGGACCGCGTGAAGTCTTGCAGAATGGAAGATGCGGCAGGCTGGTGCCCTGCAACAATGCCGCTGCGTTGCGCGATGCCATGCGCGAGACGCTTTCCGGCAAGGACGATATCGCTCCCTTCGACCCGTCTCCCTTCCTGCCCGGCACAGCCATCAGCCACCTCGAACGACTGGCACAGGAGACCTGCTGACATGTGTGGCATTCTCGGACTGATCGACACCCCCTGGCAGGATCACGCTCAGGCAGCGCTTGCCGCGATTGCCAAACGGGGTCCTGACGAACAATCCTTCTGCAATGTGGCCAAAGGGCTCTTCGGCCACACGCGTCTGTCAGTGATCGACCTCGCCACGGGGGCGCAACCGATGCGTACGCCCGACGGGCGCTACACGCTGGTATTCAACGGGGAAATCTACAATTTCCGCGAACTGCGGCACGAACTGGAAGCACGGGGTGTTGTATTCTCGACACATTCCGACACCGAGGTTCTGTTGCACGGATTCGTCGAATGGGGCCGGTCGGTGTTGCCGCGCCTGGATGGCATGTTCGCCTTTTCCCTCTGGGACAGCCAGACGAACACGCTGTTTGCCGCCCGCGACCGGCTTGGCATCAAACCCTACTTCTATTCGACGACCCGCGGCTTCGCTTTCGCGTCGACGCTCGCTCCTTTTCTCAACCTGCCCGGATTTCCCCGGAAAATAGACTTCGCTGCGCTGCGCGACTATCTTGCATTTCAGACCTGCCTCGCACCGAACACATTGCTGGAGGACGTCCGGCAACTGCCGCCAGCCTGTTGGCTGACTTACCGCGCCGACGAGAACGCTCTTGAACAGGGTCAGTGGTGGACAATTCCGGCCCCCGAATCAAGCGCTCGTCCGTTCGATGAGCTTGTCGACACGATCGACGCCGCGTTGCGCGAAAGCGTGCGCCGGCAACTCGTCGCCGACGTGCCGCTGGGCGCGTTTCTCTCCGGCGGTATCGACTCCAGCCTGGCAGTGCGTTACATGGCCGAAGCCGGCGCGACCCCGCTGAAAACCTTCTCGATGCGCTTTGCCGAAGAAGGCTACGACGAAACTGGCGCTGCGCTCGCCGTCGCCCGGGCCTTCGGTACCGAGCACCTGATTCTCGACGCCCCGGCCATCGACGCCGATGCCTTTGTTCGCGCCATCGGCGACCTCGACCAGCCACTCGCCGACCCCGCCTACGTCATGACATGGGAATTATCCCGACAAACGCGTCAACACGTCACCGTGGCGCTCTCGGGCGATGGCGGCGACGAACTGTTTGCCGGATACCCGCGTTTTGCCGACGAAGCGTCGCTATTTCCGCAACGACCGGGACAACAGATGTTGCGTCGTCTGATCGAGGCGGGACTTGCGCCCGCGTCGCTGACCCGGAGAGCCCTCTGGGGGCAGGAACTGCTTTTGTACCGACGTGCGGAACTGGGCCCGTGGTCAGGCTCACGCAAGAGCCTGGCCCACTACCTGACGCCGGATGCGCTGCGCGCCGCCAGGCCCGAAGACACCCTGGCGCGATGGATCGAACTCGCCAACAGCTTCGGCACAAGCATGGACACGGCAAGTCTCATGCGGGCCGATCTCTGGACCTATCTGTCGGAAAACTGTCTGAGCAAAACAGACCGGGCAAGCATGGCGCACAGCCTGGAAATCCGGGTTCCATTGCTCGGACAACCCGTTCTCGACGCCGTATTGAGCCTGCCCGCCCAGGTGCATTATGACAAGGACGGCGGCAAGGCAATTCTCCGCCAGATCGCTCGCAACTCGTTGCCGGAAGCGGTATGGAACCGTGAGAAACACGGATTTTCCGTTCCCTTGCAGGCGTATTTCAATGGCGCCTGGAAATCGCCGTGTGACGCCGTCATCGCCGACTGCGCTAGAATTGCGCCTTTCCTCAATGCAAGCGCCATCACCACGTTGTGGCAGGAGGCAAAGAAGGGCAGGGCGTCAAGACGACTGGCTTATACCATTGTCACATTGCTGCTCTGGCTCGACAACACGAAACTGCACGCCTGACAAGGAAGCGGAATATGTTACGGAGCTGGCGACAATTCGTTTTTTCCTGTCGATCCCGACTGTCGGGCGGGAGCAGAATTTCGCTGGGTGCGTACGTCAAAGGAATCGAGAACATCCGCGTCGGAAAAAAATGTAAAGTCCATGCAGACGCCTCCATTGATGCGAGTCGCAGCGCCGGCGTTTTCTTCGGCGATCAGGTCACGCTGAACCGCTTCGCCTATATTCAAGGCGGCAACGGCGGCGTCAGGCTTGGGAACCAAGTCGAAATCAACAATTTTTCCATCGTCAATGGCACGGGTGGCGTGGACATCGGAGACAACACGCTGATCGGCCCCGGCGTGCGCATCATTTCCTATCAGCATCAAACCGCCGTCACTGAACTGATCCGGACACAACCCGTGGAAGCCAAGGCAATCCGGATCGGACAGGACTGCTGGATCGGAGCCAATGCAATCGTTCTCGCCGGCGTCACCATCGGAGATGGCGCTGTCATTGGCGCTGGCGCGGTCGTAACATCCGATATTCCGGCAAACGCTGTCGCGGTCGGTGTCCCCGCCAAACAGATCAAGGATCGTCGCTAATGTGGCGCTGGATTGTGCACCTCGGCTATATCGTCTATTGGAAGCTCAGCCTCACCGCCAAGGTCTCGCCGCTCGCCACCCTCAAATTCCCGCGGAACATTCACCTTGGCAAGGGTTGCACCATCCGCAGCGGATGCATGATCGACGCCCCCCGACCAGGCGTCATTGAACTCGGGGAAAAGGTCGACCTGAACAGACACGTCTATCTCGGCGGTTTTGGTACGCATCTGCACATCGGCGCCCGAACCACACTCAACCAGCACGCATACATCGATGCCAGGGGCGGTGTCTCGATCGGTGAAGACGTCATGATCGGCCCCTTCGCACGCCTGATCTCCTACAACCACGTCTTTGCCGACCTGAACACCCCGATGAACCGCCAAGGATTCTCACTCGATGAAATCCGGATTGGCAACGACGTCTGGATCGGCGCCGGCGCCACAATCCTGCCCGGCATATCCATCGGCGACGGATCGATCATCGCCGCCGGCGCGGTTGTCACGCGCTCTTGTCCCCCCAATTCGATTCTCGCGGGCGTGCCGGCAAAGATTGTCCGCACCAGGCAATAGCACAACAATGAGCCCGCACACCAGGAACATCCTGATTCATGAGGACGCGAAACCTCTCATCCCCTTGCGCGCCGGTCTGTCTGCGCTCGGCATACGACTGTTGCCCGTTGCCGAGATGACACAGCTTTCCGACACTCAGCAGGTGCTGGGATATTTTGCCTGCTTCTATCGCAGCCTCTCGCGGCCGGCCTCCGCCTGGCTCAGACACCGGCAACTGGCCCGCGCCGGCATTCCGATCGTCACCTGGAACCGGGATGCTCCGCACTACCTGAACTATCCGACGTGGCGGCTGAAACTGGCCAGCAAACTGGCGCTGACCGACATCTACGCGACGCATACCCTGATCGACGCCGACAAATACACCTTCGCCCCGACAACGCTCTATCTTGCCAATGCCGTCGAACCGTCAAGCTATTCGCCGCCGGAACCTGTTTCCAGTCTGTTCCCCCGGCTTCGCGACGAATCGACCTACTCGGTCGATGTCAGCTTTTTCGGTGGAATGAACGGGCAAGCGTACAAGGAAGACGCGGACCGAGCCGCGTTTTTCTCTGAACTGTCGAAACGACTCACAGAGGAAAGAATCTCGCACATATTTCGCGAAACAGGCGAAATGACGCCGGCCCAGCAAATTGCCTTCATTCTGTCCTCGAAAATCAATTTGAATTACGGCGCACGCTGCGAATACAACGCAAGCACTGCATCCGGACTACCGGAAAGGTGTTTCGGCATCCCCGGCGCAGGCGGTTTCCTGTTGTGCGACAAAAGAACCCACTCGCGTGACGATTTCGACATCGGGAAAGACTGGGCGGAATATGACGGAATCGACGACTGCGTCGCTAAAATCAAGTACTGGCTGGCACACTTCCAGTCGGCACGCAACATCGCAGAACAATGTCATGAAACCGTAATGCGTCAGCACACCTACCAGCACCGCGCCACACGTCTGGTGAATGCATTGAACAACTGGCATGGCTTGAGACAAGCACGCAACGTCAATACCTGACCAACGAGTAGACCGCATGACGACACTGTTAGCAAAAATCGGGCTTCCCGGACTGTTCTTTCTGGTCTGCTTCGTCTATCCGATCCCGCACACGATCGCTCTTCGCAATCTGCTTCTGGTGACGCTGCTCGGCATCGGCCTGTTCCACCTCGCTAGGCATCCGCGACGACTCGACACAATTGACTGGCGCATTTTTCGCACGCCGGCTGCTCTGCTCGCCGCGCTGACGCTCTGGCTCTTGCTGCAAAGCACGCTGATCTCGCCAAGATCGGCCGAAGCACTCGAGATGTTCCGGGGAGACTGGTTGATCGCTCTAACCGTTTCGCTGGCAGCCATGCTGGCGACGCTGACGACGCACCCGCCCCGCCCCGACCGGATCCTGCTCGCCCTGGCGCTGGCCTTGCTGGCTCATCTCGCCTTATTGCTGGGATATCAGATAGCCGGTTGGCTGAGTACCGGCTATTTCCCCTGGCACAGAACGCCGTTCGCGGAAAAGGACTACCACAGCATGCTGGTGACGACCCTGGCGGTGCTGTCTCTCGGCGATCTGCTTTTCCGCGCCGTCACTGGGCGTCGGTGGTTCCCCTGCAACGGGTACTGGATCGCCGCCACGCTGGTGCTTTGCACTACTGCCAGTCTGACCTTATGGGCGCGCAACGCCACCCTCATCATCGCCGCTGAACTTGTTGCCTGCTGCATGATCTTTATCGTGCTCGCCTCCAAGTCGGGATTCAAGAAAGCAACGTTCGTCATTACCCTGGTGGCGCTGCTCGGCGCCGGCGGCTGGCTGAGTTTCAGCAGCGACAGCCGCTGGAGCGGATTCCAGGACGCCGCCCGTGTCGCCTTCGACACCGAAAACAATCTCGCCTGGCTGGACAGCGAAAAATATCCGCGCCCGCTGACAACATCCGGAAATCCCGTCGAAGAATCCGCCTATCTCAGGCTCGCCTGGGCCAAGGTCGGCGTCGAGCAGATCGCCCATTACCCGCTCGGCCTCGGCTACGGCCACAAAGCTTTTGGCTGGGCTGTGGAGCGCAGCTACCGTGTCGCAACCGGCATCGAAAGCAGCCACTCCGGCCTGATCGATTTCACGCTGGCCAACGGCATTCCCGGGCTGGTGCTCTGGCTGGCGCTGTCGTCATCGCTCGTCATGGCCGGCTGGCGCGGATTCCGTCAATACGGATCGCCGGCCGGACTCGCGCTGGCGCTCAGCGTCGTCGCTTATCTCGTCCGCTGCCTGCTGGACGGACACCTCTCCGGCTTCCGCCTCGAAATGTATGCGCTTTTTGTCGGCGTGCTGATCATGCAGCAATTGCAGGAAAGCGCCCGATGCGACTGACGCAGATCAACCTGCAGCCGCACTTCGGCGGAGGTGAAGTCTATACGGCTTTCCTGTCGAGGGCATTCGACCGACTCGGCATCCCGACGACGCTGTACGCGCATCCCGACGCCAAATTCTGGCATGCGCTCGATCTGCCCGCGTCGCTGCGTATCGAAACGGTTCCCGACGCAAAGACCCTCGTTGCCGCGCTGCCGCGCACACCGCTCTGGTTGCTCAGCCATGGTCCGCAGTTCAAGGAAGTGATCGCTGCCCGCGATCCGCGCTGGCTGGTCACTGCCATGGCCCACATGCCGCTGCAAGGACGCAACCCGCGCAGTTTCGACGGCCACGACATGGTCTTTCCGGTCTCCGAGTGGGTCCGAGAAGGCCTGATCTCAGCCGGCGCGCCGAGTTGGAGCGCCGCCCTCTACGGCCTCGCCGCGCTCGACCCACAACGCAACGACGCAAGCGCACGGATCGTCAGATCGTCACGCTACGACTGGGACAAGCGGAAAGTGCGCGATCGCCTGCTCGGCGTCCTCAGCCCGCTGGCAAGGCCATTCACCCGGACTTGCCCGTTCGAGCGACGTCCCGGCCTGACGCTCGGCATCGTCTCGCGGCTGACACCGATCAAGCAATTCCCGCAACTCTTCGACCGCCTGGCGCCGGTGCTTGCCCGCTTCCCGTCGGTCAACCTCGAGATTTTCGGCAGCGGCGGCTACGCCTCGGTGCGCGACCTTGACGCGGCGCTCAAGCCGATCGCCGAACGCGCACGCTTCTGGGGACAGCAACGCGACGTCCGGGCCGTCTACGCTCAGCTCGACTACCTGCTGACCGGACTGCCGGAAAAGGAAGCGCTCGGACTCAACGTCATCGAGGCACAAGCCTGTGACCTGCCGGTGCTGGCGGTGAAGGCGCCCCCCTTCACCGAAACCGTGTGCGACGGTGTCACGGGGTATTTCTACCGCGATCCGCGCGAGGATGGCGGCGAGGACTTCACGCGGTTGATCGAACGCCTGCTGACACAGACCGCCCGACTCCATCCGGCGGTCGCGCGCGACCACCTGGAGCGCTTCTCCTTCGACGCCTTCGTCGACCGTCTGCGCCCGATCGTCACCTGGGCCGAAGAAAGGGTGGCACCGTGAAAATCCTGGTCATTCGCCGCGACAATATCGGTGATCTCGTCTGCACGACGCCACTGATCTCGGCATTACGTCGTCATTGGCCCGACGCCCGCATCGAAGCGCTGGTCAACAGCTACAACGCCCCGGTGCTTGCCGGCAATCCCGACCTCGACGCCGTGCACGCCTATCGCAAAGCCAAGCATCGCGAGGCCGGAGCGTCGAAAGTCGCCATCTGGATGGAAACGCTCGGCCTGATCATCCGCTTGCGCAAGACCCGCTTCGACCTGATCGTCGTCGCCACCCCCGGCCCGCAGCCGGGCGCCGTCAAGTTCGCCCGCTGGATCGGTGCCCGGACGATACTGGCGCACTCGGCGGCCGACAGTGACGGCGGCCACGAAAGCGAACGCGTCATGCGTCTCCTCCACCCGCTTGGCATCGACAAGACACCGGGACCGCTGACCCTGCATGCCGACCCGGCCCTCGCGCGCGCGGTCACGCTGCCACCGGCCCCGATCCCTGACGCGCCTGTCATCGGCCTGCACATTTCGGCGCGCAAACCATCGCAGCGCTGGCCGGTTGAGCGCTTCGCCGATCTCGCACATGCGCTTCATCGCCGCGATGGCAGCCGCTTCCTGCTGTTCTGGTCTCCCGGCGACGAAGACCACCCCCAGCATCCGGGCGACGACCGTAAGGCCGAGCGACTGCTCGAATCCTGCATCGACCTCCCGTTCATCGCCTGCCGCACGCATCGGCTCGAAGAGCTGATTGCCGGCCTGTCGCGCTGCGACCGTGTCATCTGCTCGGACGGCGGCGCCATGCACGTGGCCGCCGGACTCGGCAAACCGATTGTCTGTTTCTTCGGCAATTCCGGACCGGAGCGCTGGCATCCCTGGGGCGTCCCCTATGAAGTGCTGCAACCCGCCAGTCTCGACGTTGTGGACATCAGCGTGGACGATGCCATGGCCGCCTGCCGGCGACTGGAGCAACGCCTGACGTCGGACCAAACCCGGCGATAGCGATTAGAATCCCATCATGCTCAAGGACGCCATTCCTCTCGACAAACTCCACCGCGTGCTGGTCGTCAAGCTGCGCCATCACGGCGATGTGCTGCTCAGTTCTCCGGTATTCTCGGTATTGAAAGCGCATGCGCCACACGTCAACATCGACGCGCTCGTCTACGCCGATACCGTCGACATGCTGTCCTTGCACCCGGCCATCGACCAGGTGCATGTCATCGACCGCCGCTGGAAAGAACGGGGCCCCTGGAGTCACGTCAGCGCGGAACTGCAACTGTTACGCACACTGCGCGCCCGGCATTACGACCTCGTCGTCCACCTCACCAATCATCCCCGCGGCGCCTGGATTGCCCGCTGCTGTGGTGCGCGCTGGTCGGTCGCACCGCGCACCGGCGAGCGCGGGCTGTGGTGGCAAAACGCCTTCAGCCATTTCTACCCGACACCGCGCCACGCGCTGCGCCATACCGTCGAACTGAACCTCGACGCGTTACGCCGACTCGGCATACAGCCGCCTCCGGATTCCCGCCGGCTGTCGCTGGTTCCCGGCACTGCTGCCGAGGCCCGTGTCGACGGGTTGTTGCAGGCGCATGGGCTTTCCGGACAGTCTTTCATTCACCTGCACCCAGCCTCACGCTGGTTCTTCAAGTGCTGGACCGATGACAACATGGCGGCGCTGGTCGACCGGCTGCATGCTGCCGGCCATGCCGTCGTATTGACCGCCGCCCCAGACGCCGAAGAGCGGCGCATGATCGACGCGATCCAGGCCAAGGTCGCCCGGCCGGCCTTCAGCCTCGCCGGTCAGCTCTCGCTCAAGGAACTGGCGGCAGTCGCGGCGCGCGCGCGGCTCTTCATCGGCGTCGACTCGGCCCCCATGCACATCGCCGCTGCCGTGGGAACACCGGTCGTCGCACTGTTCGGACCTTCGGGCGACAAGGAATGGGGCCCCTGGGGTGTCCCGCACCGGGTCGTTGCCAGCACGACGCATCCTTGCCGTCCCTGCGGCCTGGACGGATGCGCCGGCAGCAAGATCAGCGACTGCCTCATGTCACTACCGCTCGAGCAGGTCTGGCTCGCCGTCGAGGAACTGCTCCCCGCATGAGTTCCGCAGAACGTCCGCTGCGTCTTGCGCTCGTACGTCAGCGCTACAACCCGTTCGGCGGCGCCGAGCGTTTCATCGAACGCGCACTCGGTGCGCTCGTGCGCGAAGGCGCGGAGATCACGCTGATCACGCGCAACTGGAACGGTGCACCGCGTGAAGGTTTCAGTCAGCACCTCTGCGACCCCGATTATTCCAGACTCTTCGGCGGCCGCGCCGCGCGTGACCGCAGCTTCGCCGCATGCGCGCAGCGTGAAATGCGCAGCGGCGACTATGACATTACCCAGTCGCACGAACGCATTCCCGGCTGCATGATTTTCCGCGCCGGCGACGGCGTCCACGCCGCCTGGCTCGACCACCGCGGCCGCAACCAGTCGCCACTGGCCCGTTATGTCACACGGCTTGCGCCCTTCCACCGCTTCATTCTCGCTCAGGAAGCGGCGATGCTCGCCGCGCCGGAACTGCGCGCCGTCATCTGCAACTCGGTGATGGTCCGCGAAGAGATGCGGCGGTATTACGACGTACCGGAGAGCAAACTCGTCGTCATCGAGAACGGCATCGACCTCGACCAGTATCATCCGCGCGTCGCCGACCTCTGGCGGGCGAAGCAGCGCGAAGCGCTCGGACTCGATCCGGATGTCCCCGTTTTCCTCTATGTCGGCAGCGGTTTCGCGCGCAAGGGCGTGCCGCAACTCATCGAGGCACTGGCACGTTGCTCCGACCGGCATAGCCACCTCGTCATTGTCGGCGAGGACCGCCACGCCACCGCCTACCAAAGGCAGGCCGGGCGTCTCGGACTTGGTTCGCGCGTCATATTCGCCGGACCGCAGAAGAACGTGCTGCCGTACTACGGCATGGCCGATGCGTTTGTCCTGCCAACACGCTATGATCCGATGCCGAACGCAGCACTCGAAGCACTCGCCTGCGGACTGCCGACGATCACCTCGACCACCTGCGGCATCGCCGCCCGCATCCGCGACGGCGAGAACGGCTTCGTCGGCGATGCGCTCGACATCGACCGACTCGCCACGCATCTCGACACCCTCAGCGCCCCGGGCCAAGCCAACGGCATGCGTGCGGCCGCCCGTGCCGCCGTCGCCGATCTCGACCTCGGGCACATGGCCGACGAACTGCTGAACCTCTATCGTCGGCTGCGCTAAAATCGCGTATTGAATTTTTCCACCTTGAAGACCTTTCCATGAAAATCACCCTCATCGGCACCGGCTATGTCGGCCTGGTCACCGGCACCTGCCTCGCGGAAGTTGGCAACGACGTTCTCTGCCTCGATGTCGATCCGCGCAAGATCGACCTGCTCAAGTCGGGCGGCATCCCGATCTTCGAACCCGGTCTCGACGATCTCGTCCGGCGCAACGTCGCTGCCGGCCGCTTGCAGTTCACCACCGACATCGAAGCTGCCGTTCACTTCGGTGACATCCAGTTCATCGCCGTCGGCACGCCGCCCGACGAGGACGGTTCCGCCGACCTGAAATACGTCACGGCTGCCGCCCGCAACATCGGCCGCCACATGACCGGCTACAAACTCGTCGTCGACAAATCGACTGTCCCGGTCGGCACCGCCGACCGCGTTCGCGCCGCCATTCGCGAAGAACTTGACGCACGCGGCGTCGATATCGATTTCTCGGTGGCTTCGAACCCCGAATTCCTCAAAGAAGGCGCCGCCATCGAGGACTTCATGAAGCCCGATCGCATCGTCATCGGTACCGACAACGAACAGGCCACGCAACTACTGCGCCGTCTGTACGCGCCGTTCCAGCGCAACCACGAACGCCTCGTGACCATGGACATCCGTTCGGCCGAACTGACCAAGTACGCCGCCAACGCCATGCTGGCGACGCGAATTTCCTTCATGAACGAACTCGCTGTCCTGGCCGAAAAACTCGGCGCCGACATCGAACTCGTGCGCCAAGGGATCGGTTCCGATCCGCGCATCGGCTACCACTTCCTTTACGCGGGTTGCGGTTATGGCGGATCGTGTTTCCCGAAAGACGTCCAGGCACTGCGCCGGACGGCGGAGGAAAACGGCGCGCCGTTGCGCGTCCTCGACGCGGTCGAGGAGGCCAACGAAGCGCAGAAAAGCGTGCTGATCACCAAGCTCAAGGCGCGCTTTGGCGAAGCCCTGGCGGGACGCCGCTTCGCGCTCTGGGGCCTCGCCTTCAAACCCAACACCGACGACATGCGCGAGGCGCCGAGCCGCGTCATGATGGAGGCGCTCTGGGCGATGGGCGCCAGCGTCACGGCCTACGACCCTGCGGCGATGGAAGAAACCCATCGCATCTACGGCGACCGCCCCGATCTCACGCTCGTCGACACACCGATGAAAGCCCTCGCCGATGCCGACGCGCTGCTCATTGTCACCGAATGGAAGGCGTTCCGCAGCCCCGATTTCACCACCATGAAATCGCTGCTCAAGACGCCGGTCATCTTCGACGGACGCAATCTGTACGACCCGGCGACGATTCAGCGCGAAGGCTTCGAGTACTACCCGATCGGTCGCCGCGTCTGAGTTTCCCCGCATGCAACGGCGCCCCGATCGGGGCGCCGTACGCCGAAGCGAAAGCCGTCACAGGCGTCGGGCCGCGTCAAGCGGCGTTGTCGTCCGCCGCGGGTGGCGGCTCGGCCCCCGCCGGCCGCTTGTAGCGGTTGTAACCCCAGAGATACTGCGCCGGACACTGACGGATCAACGATTCAATTTCGTGATTGATCTGCTGTGCCCGCGCCTCGGTAGCCCCGACAAGCGCCTGCCCGGGCGCCTGCACATGCAGATGAAAGCCTTCCCCGCCCGGCAATCGCTCGGCCCAGACCATGAGAACGGTGGCGCCACTCTCGCTCAACCGGGCGGCCAGGGTCATCGTATAGGCCGGTTTTCCGAAATAGCGCAGCCATCGCCCCTCGCCCTCTTTCGGCGCCTGATCCGGCAACATCCCGACGGCCTCCCCCTTTCTGAGGGCTTTGAGCAGAGTTCTTACGCCAGCAAGGTCGGCCGCCGCGATTTTCAAGCTGTCACGGATACGCCCGGTTTCGATCAATGCCTGCATCCAGCGCCGCTTCGGCGGCCGGTACATGACCGTCAGCGGCGCGTGCGTGGACAGATAGAGGCTGATGATTTCGAAACAGCCCAGATGCGGCGTCAGATAGAGAATCCCCGTCCCCTCGCGCATCGCCCGTTCGGCAAGTTCCCAGCCGGTGATCTTTACCACCCGCCCCGCCACCTCGCCGAGCGGCCGCAGCCAGATCTTGGGCAACTCCATGAACTGCCGTCCGGCCTGGGCGATCGCGGCGGAACGAATTCTCCGCGCCTCGGTCTCACCCAGCGCGAGCGTCAGATTTTCGCTCAAATGGCGGCGATAAGTCGGCGAAAGCGCCCACGTCAGCCAGCCGAGGCCAGCCCCCAGCGCATGCAGCCAGGACAAGGGAAGAAAACTCAACGCACGAAAAAAAAGCATCACGAAAACCTCTATACCGATCCGGTTTGACCCGACATTCACGAGAAACTACAATTATCCCATTCGCCGAGTTAATCAGGACAACTTGCGGGGCGAAAGAGATCGGAAAGCCGGTTTCAAAATACTGCTAAAGCGTCGTCTGCTCGAACCCCGGAGCCGGCAACGCCGACTGACCGGGGTTTTTCATTTGGAGCAGAAGCATATGTCGCACGAGTATCTATTCACTTCCGAATCGGTATCCGAAGGCCATCCCGACAAAGTCGCCGACCAGATTTCCGATTCGGTGCTCGACGCCATCCTGGCCGAGGATCCAAAAGGCCGCGTTGCGTGCGAAACGCTGGTTTCGACCGGCCTCGTCGTCATCTCCGGTGAAATCACCACCAAGGCTCACATCAACTATCGCGAAATCGCTCAGGAGACCGTCCGCCGCATCGGCTACAACGACTCCGAGATCGGCTTCGACTACAAGAGCTGCGCCGTGCTCGCCGCCATCAATCGCCAGTCACCGGACATTGCCCAGGGCGTCAATGAAGGCCAGGGGATCGATCTCGACCAGGGCGCCGGCGACCAGGGCCTGATGTTCGGCTATGCCTGCAACGAAACGCCGACGCTGATGCCGCTGCCGATTTACTACGCGCACCGCCTGATGGAGCGCCAGGCCGAGGTACGCCGCGACGGCCGCCTGCCCTGGCTGCGCCCGGACGCCAAGAGCCAGCTGACGGTCAAGTACGTCGACAACAAACCGGTCGCGATCGATACCGTCGTGCTCTCCACCCAGCATGGCCCGGACGTCTCGCACGCCCAGATTTCCGAAGCCGTCATCGAAGAAATCATCAAGCCGGTCCTGCCGAAGGAGTTGATTTCAGAGCAAACCCGTTACCTCGTCAACCCGACCGGTCGCTTCGTCGTCGGCGGACCGCACGGCGACTGCGGCCTGACCGGCCGCAAGATCATCGTCGACAGCTACGGCGGCATGGCCCGTCATGGCGGCGGCGCCTTCTCCGGCAAGGATCCGTCCAAGGTCGACCGCTCGGCGGCCTATGCGGCGCGTTACGTTGCCAAGAACGTCGTTGCTGCCGGCCTCGCTGACCGCTGCGAAGTGCAGATCGCCTATGCGATCGGCGTGGCCAGGCCGGTCTCTCTGATGGTCGACACCTTCGGCACGGGAAAGATCGCCGACACCAAGATCGTCGAACTCATTGGCAAGCACTTCGACCTGCGTCCCAAGGGCATCATCCAGTCGCTCAACCTGCTGCGTCCGATCTACGCCAAGACGGCAGCGTACGGCCACTTTGGTCGCGACGAACCGGAATTCACCTGGGAAGCAACCGACAAGGCCGCCGCACTGCGCGCCGACGCCGGCCTGTAAGCCGCAAGAGCAGGGCCGGTCGGCAACCATTGCGATCGGCCGGCTGAGAGAAAAACGCCGAAGAAATGCGCTGGCATCAATATGCCGGCGCATTTTTTTCACCCCGGGAGCTACGCGGACCAGAGGACGGGTTTTCGGTGTAGACTTATGACAAACTGGCCTTCCTTATTCGCCAATGCTCAAGAAAATCCGCGTCGAACAACTGACCCTCGGGATGCATATCAAGGAGTTTTGCGGCTCCTGGATGGAACATCCTTTCTGGCGTACTTCGTTCGTCGTCAGCGACCCGGAAGATCTCAAGGCCATCCGGAAGAGCAGCATCAAGGAGGTCTGGATCGACTGTCGCAAGGGGCTCGATGTCGCACCGGACATTCCCACCATCTCGGTCGCCGAAACCGAGGCCCAGGTCGATGCCGAACTGAACCAGGCCGCACAAGCCCAGCGCGAAGTCGCCCCCGTCCCGATTGCCGCTGAAATCGAACGTGCGACCAAGATCTGCGCCCAAGCCAAACGCGCCGTCACCTCAATGTTCCAGGAAGCGCGCATGGGCAAGGCGGTCAATGCCGCCAGTGCGCAACAGCTGGTCGAAGAAATTTCCGACTCGGTCAGTCGCAACCCCGGCGCGCTGATCAGCCTGGCGCGCCTGAAGACTGCCGACGATTACACCTACATGCACTCCGTTGCCGTCTGCGCGTTGATGATCGCGCTGGCCAGGCAGCTTGGGCTGGATGCCCAGGAAACCCGCTCGGCCGGTATTGCCGGACTGTTGCACGACCTCGGCAAGGCAATGATGCCAATGGAAGTGCTCAATAAGCCGGGAAAACTGACTGACGAAGAATTCGCCATCATCAAGCGTCATCCGGTCGAAGGCCACCGGCTGCTCAATGGCAGCGGTGCCGATACCATGGCGTTCGACGTCGTCCTGCACCACCATGAGAAGACCGACGGCTCCGGCTATCCCAAGGGCCTCAAGGACGCCGACATCAGCATTTACGCCAAAATGGGGGCGGTGTGCGACGTTTATGACGCCATCACCTCCAACCGGCCGTACAAGGCAGGCTGGGACCCCGCCGAATCGCTGCGAAAGATGGCTGAATGGGCGAACGGCCACTTCGACCAGCGCGTTTTTCAGGCATTCGTCAAAAGTCTTGGCATCTATCCGATCGGCTCGCTCGTCAAGCTCAATTCCGGCCGGCTTGGCATCGTCATCGAACAGTCCGAAAGATCCTTGCTCAGCCCGAGGGTCAAGGTCTTTTACTCGACACGCTCGCACGCCCGCATCCCGCCGGAGGTTGTGGATCTGTCCCGGCCCAATTGCGCGGAAAAAATTGCCAACCGCGAAGATCCAGCCAAATGGGATTTCCCCGACCTCAACGAGCTTTGGTCGTCGCCGAACACTAACTGACAGCCTCTGCCGACTACCCAGCCGGACGGGCCCTGCGACGCCATAACAATCGAAAACAGCGAACTAGTTCACTTTGCGAGAACGCAAACCCGTGTAGAAAGGGCAACCCCAACCTCTACCCGGAGTTCGACATGCAAAGCACCCGCCGCACGATTCCCCTGCTGGGTTTCACCCTCATTGAAATGGCAATCGTGCTGGTCATCATCGGGCTGCTGTTGGGCGGCATCCTGAAGGGGCAGGAACTGATCAGCAACGCCAAGGCAAAAAACCTGGGGAACGATTTCCGCTCGATACCGCTGTTTCTTTACGGCTATCAGGACAAATTCCGCGCGCTCCCCGGCGACGACCCCGGCGTTCGGGCGCATCTCGGCGCCGTCTCCGGCCTGCTCGCACCAACGCCAGAAACCGTCGGCAACGGACGTATCGAAGGTTTGTTCAACTCCATTTCGCCAACCGACGAATCTCTGGCATTCTGGCAGCATATTCGCCTCGCCAATATCGCCATCGGCCCGATCGATTTTTCGACGGCAACGGCAATTGCGATGGCGTTACCGCGCAATTCTGAAGGCGGCCGCCTTGGTGTACAGAGCGTCGTGCCGATCGCCGGCATGGCCGGCGCGTTTTTCGTCTGCTCTGACGCGATCCCGGGAAAGCTCGCCAAACAGATCGATATCGCCCTCGATGACGGCTCCACCGACACCGGCGCCATGCGCACCATGACATCCAGCTATACCGGCACCGAGAAGCGTGCCGAACCCACTGAAAGCATCGCCAACGAGACGCCTTACATTGTCTGCGCCGCTTTCTGAAACGCCGGTCGACCAGCGGCACCGAACAGCTTTGGGAACGCATGGCGTTCAGGCGGGACCGGGGCTTCTGATATACTTGACCGATTCTACCGAACGCCACCCATGAATCCGATCCGCCCCTCATCCCAAGCGCTCGACCTTGCCCGCCAGGTGCTTCGCATCGAAGGCGAGGCCGTGCTGGCGCTGACGAGCCGCCTTGACGACACCTTCCTGCGCGCGCTGGAACTTGTCCTGAACAGTCGCGGACGCGTCATCGTCAGCGGCATCGGCAAGTCGGGACATGTCGGCCGCAAGATTGCCGCGACGCTGGCCAGTACCGGCACGCCGGCGTTCTTCGTTCACCCAGCCGAAGCCAGCCACGGCGACCTCGGCATGATCACCGGCGAAGACGTCGTCATCGCCATCTCCAATTCGGGCGAGAGTGACGAACTGCTCAACATCCTGCCGGCGATCAAGCGTCAGGGAGCCAAGCTCATCGCCATGACCGGCAACCCGGCCTCGACGCTGGCGCGAGATGCCGACGCCCATCTCGACGCTGGCGTTACCCAGGAAGCCTGCCCGCTCAACCTCGCGCCAACCGCAAGCACAACGGCCGCCCTGGCGATGGGCGACGCCCTTGCCGTTGCCCTGCTCGACGCCCGCGGCTTCAACGCCGAGGATTTCGCGCGCTCGCATCCCGGCGGATCGCTCGGTCGGCGGCAACTCAAGATCATCCGCGTCCGCGAAGTCATGCGTACCGGCGAAGCGATCCCGGTCGTGCCGCCCGACGCCAGCGTCGCCGCCTGCGTCTGCGAAATCACCCGAGGCACCATTGGCATGACTGTCGTCGTTTCCGCCGAACGCCAGGTGCTCGGTATCTTCACCGACGGCGACCTGCGCCGCGCAGTACTCAAGCACCCCGATCTTCATGGCCTCGTCGCCCGCGACATCATGACCGCAAGACCGCGCGTCATGCATCCCGATAAACTGGTCGACGAAGCCGTCGAAATGATGGAACGTTACAAGATCAACCAGATTCCGGTCGTTGATGACGACGGCATCCTAGTCGGCGCACTCAACATGCACGACCTTTTCCAGGCCAAGGCCATCTGATGAAAGTTCAGGATACGGCGCGCGACCGGGCGTCGCGCATCAAGCTGATGGTATTCGACGTCGACGGCGTGCTCACCGACGCCTCGCTCTACATCACCGACGCCGGCGACGAAATCAAGGTATTCAACACGCGCGACGGCCACGGCATGCGCATGCTGCAGAACGCCGGCATCCGACTCGCGATCATTACCGGACGACGCGCTCGCTGCGTCGAGGTGCGCATGCAAAACCTCAACATCGATCTCGTTTATCAGGGCGTGTCGAACAAGCTTGAGTGTCTGCGCACCCTCCTGGCAGAACAAGGCCTGACACCGGACGAAGCCGGATTCATGGGCGATGACGTCATCGACCTGCAGGCGATGGCACTGTGCGGATTCTCGGCCGCGCCCGAAGACGCCCACCGTCTGGTCGCGAAACAGGCCTCGCTGGTCGTTGACCGTCCCGGCGGACGCGGCGCGGCGCGGGAAGTGTGCGAATTCATCCTTGAAGCCCAGGGCAAGCTCGACGAAAGCTTCTCCGGCTATTTGCTGGCGACCGGACAATGAAGCACTGGGGCAGCGCACTCTTTCCGCTGACGCTGCTGGGCGCGCTGGCAGCGCTCACCTTCTGGCTGCGTTATGCCACCGAACTACCGGAGATCCGCCATGACGGCAAACACCGTCACGATCCCGATTTCATCGTCACCGACGGGACCCTGCGCAAGATCGGCCCAACCGGCACGCTGGCCTATACGCTGAAATCCACCGAAATCCGCCACTATCCGGATGACGGCAGCAGCGATCTCATCAACCCTGATCTCGTCTATCTGACCGCCAAGGGACCGACGATCACGACCAAATCCGACACCGCCCACGCAAGTGACGACAACGAGCGCATCGATCTCTACGGCAACGTGCGCATCGAGCGTTCGGCAACCAAGAAAGATCCGGCGATGGTCGGCACCACGTCCGAACTCACCGTATTCCCCAACGATGAAAAAGCCTTCACCCGGAGTCCGGTACGTATCACGCAGGGCGAATCCTGGATCACCGGCGTCGGCCTGCAGATGGATTACCGGATGCAGACCTACGTTCTCGAATCGAAAGCGCGCGCCCTTCTGGAAAGCCGCCACGCCAAGAAATAGACACCATGACGACAACATTCCGCCGCCTGACCGTCACCTGCCTGATGATTGCCCTCGCCCTGCCGGCGTTGGCCGAAAAGGCTGACCGCGAAAAACCGATCAACATCGAGGCCGACCGCGTCAGCCTCGACGACATCACCAAAGTCCAGATCTTCGAGGGCAACGTGGTGCTGATTCAGGGCACGCTGCAATTGCGTACCAACCGGCTGGTCGTCACGCAGGATGCCGACGGCTTCCAGAAAGGCGTCGCCACCGGCGGTACGCGCGGCCTCGCCTATTTCCGCCAGAAGCGCGAAGGCAAGGACGAGTACATCGAGGGCGAAGGCGAGCGCATCGAACACGATGCACGCGAGGAATATACCCAATTCTTCATTCGCGCTTGGGTAAAAAGCGGAGAAGACGAAGTCAAGGGCCAGTACATCTCCTACAACGCTCTGACGGAGAAATATCTGGTCACAACCGGTACCGGCGAGCAACGCAGCGCCGTTGGCGCGCAACAGGCGCGGGTTCGTGCCATCATCCAGCCGAAGAAGAAGGGCGAGGAAACGCCCGACAAGACGGCGCCGTTGACCCTGCGTCCGTCAGAAACCGTCCAGCCCTGAGCCAAGCCCAGAACCGGTAAGGCCTCAGCCGCGCCAGCGCCAGGTGATGCTACGCCGCTCGACTTCCTGACGGATTTCTTCAAGCGCCTGATCGACAAGCAGACCGTCGCCCTCAACCCCCAACTCCAGGTGACGACGCTGACCGTCCTCGCCGATCGACGGCAGACTGTAGAGCCGCAGTGACGGATAATCGGCGACGATACGCTCCATCAGATCGAGCAACCCGCTCTCGATGGCCCGGTCGCCAGTCAGCAGGAAAGCCTTGTCGACAAGCGGCTTCTGGTTGAAGAGGTGCGAATAGAACGTGTCGAGCGCCCACTCGGCCATCGGATGCGCCATCTGCGGGAAGCCCGGCAGGAAGTGATGATCGCGGATGCGAAAACCCGGGATGCGGTTGAAGGGATTCGGGATCGTCTCGACGCCGCGCGGAAAAACACCGAGCAGCAGGCGATTGGCGGAGATCTGGTCGCCGAAGCGCGCGCGGATTTCCCGCTCGGCATCGGGATGCAGGACGAGGTCGACACCGAGCGCCTCGGCTGCCGCCTGGCGTGTATGGTCGTCGGGCGTGTTGCCAATGCCGCCGAAACTGAAGACGACGTCGCCGGCCTCGAAACTGCGGCGCAAGGCCGCTGCCAGGCGCGGACGTTCATCCCCCATGTACTCGACCCAGGACAGGCGCAGTCCGCGCGCCGCCAGCAAGGCCGCCAGCTTGGCAAAATGCGCGTCCTGGCGTTTGCCCGACAGGATTTCATCGCCAATGATCAAGGCGCCAAAGTTCATGTGTTCTCCCGATTGAATTCGATCGCCGTCGGCGCGCTGCGCAAGCGACGCAAGGCTTCGAGACAGAAATGAATATACCCCAGCGCTGCCAGCGACGGCGCCAGCAACCCGACCACCGGCACATGCGACAGCACCGCCATGACGATTCCGAGACCGAAAAGCGCGCCGGCGTGGCGACGCCGCAGTTCCCGCCATTCGGCCGGCGTCGCATGCAGCGTCAGTGCGTCGTAGGCGAAAGTTCGCCGGTTGAGCCAGGCCATCCAGAACAAGGGCAGGAACAGGCCGGCACCGGGAATCAGCCAGAGCGGCAGCGTCAGCGCCCCACCGAGCACGAAAAGCAGCGCCGCCCACAGGCTGTTGGCGGTCGAGGCAAGCATGCTGTCCTTGCCGCGCCGCTCGACATCGGCATAATCGCCAACCGACAGGAGCTCGAGCAGGCGCGGCATGACGAGGATACCGGCCAGCACGACAGCGACCAGATAGGCGGCCGACAGCAGCAGCAGCCAGCCGCCGAGCGAAGCGAGCAGATGCGCGAACGCCAGGGCGCCCCAGGTGGCAATCCAGTGCACCGGCGGCGCATCAAGCAGGAAGGCGACGATCTGGTCGAGCAAGAAGAAGGACAGGCCGGCCATGACGATCAACGCCAGCACCGCCGGCAACAACAAGGCGCGCCAGACGCGAAGATGCCCTAGCGAACCGAGGCTGCGCGCCAGCGCCAGTAACAGGAGATTCATAAAGCCTCCCACATTTTCTGCAAACGCTTCACCGATACCGGTGCCGGCGTGCGCAATTCCTGTGCAAAGAGCTGCACGCGCAACTCTTCGAGCAGCCAGCGGAACTGTTCGACCTGCGGATTCGCCACGCCCTGCTTGGCGAGCACGATGGCACGGCGCTCATAGTTGGTCCATAGCGGCACGTACTCGGCGAGCAGCGACGCATCGCGCGAGGGATTGGCGCGCAGCTTGTCGAGCCGCATCGACACCGCCTTGAGATAGCGCGGCAGATGTTGCAAGCGTTCAAACGGCGTGTCGGCGACGAAGCGCTTGCCGATGAGTCGCCCGAGTTGTTTCTCGATATCCTGCAGCGCCGCCGCATGCGCCTTGAAGGCCGGCAGTTTCTTTTGCACGGACTGCCATTCGCTGAGGATCAGTCCGACCAGCCGGCAGATCTCCTGCGCGATCAGGCCAAGACGCGGCTTGGCTTCGCTGCAGCGCTGCCGGAAGGCCGCCGCGTCGGTCGGCCAAGGCTCGATCAGGCAGGCGCGACGCAGCACGACGTCAAGCAACTGGTTGCGCAGGTCTTCCTGCGAGCCGAGGGTCATGTACTGCATCGCCATCTGCGTCAGTCCCGGCAGGTTCTTCTCGAAATACTTGAGCTGGTCGCGGAACTGCAACCTGAACAAACGCAGCAGCCCGGCGGCATGCACCGCCTGCGCTTCCTCGAGCGAATCGAAGACGCACAGCGAGACCGAATCGCCGTCGTCGGAAAGTCCTGGATAACCGACCACGCGCTGGCCGCCGACATCGACCTCCATGAGCTCGGGCAATTCACCGAAACTCCAGTCGGTCATGCCCGCGTATTCGGCCGGCGTCTCATGCAGTTCGGAAAACTCCTGCTTGGCCTGCCCGCCCCATTCTCCGCGCAGTTCGGCAAGATTACGGCTCATGCCGAGCTGACGGCCATGCTCATCGACGAGCCGGAAGTTGAACGAAAAATGCGCTGGAATCGCATCGGGCCGGAAGGCGTCCGGCGTGATCTCCCAGCCCCGGGCGTTAAGGCCACGCGACTGCAGGATGTAGTGGATCAGCGCCGGAATCAGCGCCTTGTCGGAGGGCTGCACCGCCGCGACAAAGTCGGCGGCGAAATCGGGTACCGGCACCAGCTTCGACCGGATCTTCTGCGGCAGCGTCTTGACGAGCTGCACGACCTTTTCCTTGAGAAGCCCCGGCACCAGCCACTCGCAACGAGCGGCGGGAATCTGGTTGAGCTGCGCCAGCGGCACGGTGATCGTGACGCCGTCCTTCGGCGACCCCGGCTCGAACTGATAGCTCAAATCGAAATCGATGCCGCCGAGCCGGATTTCATGCGGAAAGGCCTCGGTCGTCACACCGGCGGCTTCGTGCCGCATCAGGTCTTCGCGCTTGAGATGCAGCAACTTCGGCGTTTCCCTTTCGGCCTCCTTGCGCCACTTGTCGAAGTCGGCGCCGTTGGTAACGCCCTCGGGAATGATGCCGTCATAGAAGGCGACGATCAGCTCGTCATCAACGAGCACATCGGGCCGCCGCGACTTGTGCTCGAGCGTCTCGATGTCGAGCATCAATTGATGGTTGTGCGTGTAGAACGCCCAGCGTTTGGCATACTCCTCGGCGATCTCGCCGCCAACCAGTCCTTCGCGGATAAACAGTTCGCGTGCCTCGGCCGGATTCATCGGACCATAATTGACGCGCTTTTTCGGATTGACGACGATGCCATACAGCGTCGAGCGCTCGAAGGCGATCGCCTGCATCGCCTTTTTCTCCCAGTGCGGATCGAAGTGGCTGCGCTTGATCAGGTGCGCCCCCACCTGTTCGAGCCACTCCGGCTCGATGCGGGCGATGCAGCGGGCAAAGAGCTTGGTCGTTTCGGTAATCTCGGCAGCGGCGATCCACTTGCCGGCCTTCTTGGCCAGCGTCGAGCCCGGATGAATCAGGAACTTGATGCCGCGCGCGCCGAGATAGTGGCCGGAATCCTCCGACTTGCAGCCGATATTGCCAAGCAGGCCCGACAGCAGCGCCCGGTGGATCGCGTCGTAGCTCGCCGGAATCTGGTTCTCCTTCCAGCCGTGCTCGGTCGCCACCGCATGCAGTTGCGTGTGAATATCATGCCATTCGCGCATGCGCAGCGCCGACAGGAAGTTGGCGTGACAGGCCTGCACCAGTTTGCGCTGCGATTTCTTGTGCTCGAGTTCGCCTTCGTACCACTGCCAGAGCTTGATCCAGGAAAGAAATTCCGATTTCTCGTCGGCGAATTTCTTGTGCGCGGCGTCGGCCGTGCCCTGCTTTTCCTGCGGCCGCTCGCGCGGGTCCTGGACGGTCAGCGCGGCGGCGATGACCAGCATTTCGTTGAGACAGCCCTCGTCGCGCGCGGCGACGATCATGCGCGCCACGCGCGGATCGAGCGGCAGCTTGGCGAGCTCCTGACCGACCGGGGTGAGCGCTCGCTCCTCGGTGACGGCCCCCAGTTCCTGCAACAACTGGTAACCGTCGTTGATCGCCTTGGGTGGCGGCGCTTCGAGGAAGGGGAAGGACTCGACGTCACCGAGGCGCAGCGACTTCATGCGCAGGATGACGCCGGCCAGCGACGAGCGCAGGATTTCGGGATCGGCATAGGCCGGCCGCCGGACGAAATCCTGCTCGTCGTACAGGCGGATGCAGACACCAGCCGAAACGCGGCCGCAGCGCCCGGCGCGCTGGTTGGCCGAGGCCTGCGCGATTTTCTCGACCTGCAGTTGTTCGACCTTGTTGCGATACGAATAGCGCTTGATGCGCGCCAGGCCGGTATCGACGACATAACGAATGCCAGGCACCGTCAACGAGGTCTCGGCGACGTTGGTCGCCAGCACGATGCGCCGCCCCTGGTGCGGCCTGAAGATACGCGACTGCTCCTCGGCCGACAGGCGGGCGAAGAGCGGCAGGATCTCTGTGCTCGCGCCGCCGCGCCCGAAGGTGTGCTTCCTCAGCGCTTCGGCCGCCTCGCGGATTTCGCGCTCGCCGGGCAGAAAAACGAGAATGTCGCCCGGTCCGATGCGGTTCAATTCGTCGCAGGCGTCGACGATCGCGTCATAGAGATCGCGCTCGTCATCTTCCTCGGCTTCCTCGGCCTGCACCGGCCGGTAACGGATGTCGACCGGATAGAGCCGCCCCGACACCTCGATTACCGGCGCCTGATTGAAATGCTGCGCGAAGCGCTCGGCATCGATCGTCGCCGAGGTGATGATCAGCTTGAGATCCGGGCGTTTTGGCAACAACTGCTTGAGATAGCCGAGCAGGAAGTCGATGTTGAGGCTGCGCTCATGCGCCTCGTCGATGATCAGCGTGTCATAGTTGAGCAACCACGGGTCGCCCTGCGTCTCGGCCAGCAGGATGCCGTCGGTCATCAGCTTGACGTAGGACTGCGGCGAGGTGCGATCGGTAAAGCGGATTTTATAGCCGACATGACGACCGAGTTCGCTCTCGAGTTCCTGCGCGATGCGCGCCGCCGTCGAGCGCGCGGCAATACGGCGCGGTTGCGTGTGGCCGATCAGGCCGGTGGTGCCGCGCCCGAGTTCGAGGCAGATCTTCGGCAACTGCGTCGTTTTGCCGGATCCGGTCTCGCCGCAGACGATGACCACTTGATGCCTGGCAATCAGCGCGGCGATTTCGGCGCGGCGCTCGTTGACCGGCAATTCGGCCGGGAACTTCGGTTTCGGCAGGTTCTCGCGACGCACGGCCACGGCGGCCCGCGAGCGTTCGATCAGCTTCTCGAAATCCGCCTGCAGCGCATCGCGCTTGGCACCGAAGAGATGGCGCAGGTCGCGCGCCATCGAACGCAGGCGACGCTGGTCGGCAGCAAGGCAATCATCGAATTCTGAACGGGCGGATCTGGAGTTCACGGCGGCGGGGCGACAAGGCGAGAAAAACAAGCGGGGCTGCGATTCTACCGCACCCCCTAGGACTCATCGAGGCTGCGCAAGGCCATCAGCACCGGCGAGTTGAATTCGCGTCGCGCCAACACCACCGCAATCACCGCCGTCGCGCCTATAAAAGCCCAGGCCGACACCATCCATGACATCACCGCCATGCCAAAGTAATAGGCTCGGAGACCGCGGTTGAAATCATTGCCGGCGCAGGTATTGACCGCCGCAAACTTGCGCGCGTAATACTCTACCTCGGCTTCGGCGACCTCGTGCGGCACCGAGCCGACGGTGATCGAGAGCAGGTTGAACTGGCGCAACGACCAGGTGAATTTGAAATAGGCGACGACGAAGACGCTGATCAGGATCAGCAGCTTTATCTCGACTGCCTCACGCGAGAGCACGCGCGGCGAAAACGGCAGTTCGGCGGCGGTGGCGATCAGTTGGTCGAGCGCGCCCAACGCCGCGAACAGCGCGCCGATGATGTAGATCGAAGTATTCGCATAGAACGACAGACTCTGAAGCAGGTTGGCGATCAGCGAGCTGTCGAGAATGCGGTTCTCGCGCCGCACCATCGAGCACCCCCAGGCCAATCGCTGCTTGTGCGTTTCCTCCTGCAGCCGCGCCTTACCCAGCCAGCCACGGTCGACGACGAGTTCGAAGCCCAGCCAGCACACCAGGAACCAGACGAGTCCGATCCAGTCGAGCCGCGACAGCTTGGCCAATACATCGAGGAAGGACATGATCACGCGCTCCGGCAAAACGGGGATTTCCGTATTATCGCGGAATCGGGCATCGCCATCACCACACCTCTGGCCATGACGGTAAAATATGCGTTCCTGCGCGCGCCGACACGACCATGCTTTCCGCCATACTCTGGGACAACGACGGCGTTCTCGTCGACACCGAACACTATTACTTCGAAGCCAATCGTATCTACCTGCGCCGCTACGGCATCGAGCTGACTGAAGAACAATTCTGCCGCTGGTATCTCTGCGAAAGCCGCGGCGCCTGGCACCTGCTCGATCCGAACGCCAGCCGGGCGCAGATCGACCACTGGCGCAGCGAACGCAACGTCATCCACCTGCAATTGCTCGAAGACGCCGGATCGCTGCTGACGCCCGGTATCGACACCCTGCTCGCCGAACTCCACGGCCGTGTCGCCATGGGCATCGTCACCAGTGCGACGCAGGAGAGCTTCGCCTCGATCCACCGCCGCCACGATCTGCTCCGCCATTTTTCCTTCGCCCTGACCGCCGAGACGTACGAACGCAGCAAGCCGGCACCCGACCCGTACCTGCTCGGCGTCGAACGCATCGGCAAGCCGGCCGACGAATGCCTGGTCGTCGAGGATTCGCCGCGCGGCCTCGCCGCCGCCCGCGCCGCCGGGCTGCGCTGCATCATCCTGCGCCACCCGCTGATGCGCGGTCACGATTTTGCCGGCGCCACCCGCATCGTCGATTCGGTCGATGAACTGGGCGAGGCGATCGAGACGCTGTTGGACGAGCACGCATGAGCGCCCTGACCGACCTCCATCGCGAGATCGACGCCCGCGTCGACACGATCCGCGGCAGCCATCCGGACTGGCTGTGCGGCAAAGGCTGCGATGGCTGTTGCCGCCAGCTCGCCGAACTGCCGCGCCTGACACTCAGCGAATGGGCGTTGCTGCAGACCGGCCTGGCCGCGCTCGACGAAACGCAACGCGACGACATCCGGCAACGTCTGGCGGTGCTGGGACCTGCGCCGGCGCGGCCGGTCACCTGTCCGCTGCTCGACCCGGCGACCGGCGCCTGCCCGGTGTACGCGCATCGCCCGGTCGCCTGCCGGACCTACGGGTTCTACGCCGAACGCGACCGCCTGCTCGTCTGTCCGCAGATCGCGGCGCAGGAGGCCGACGGAAAACACGCCACCGTCATCTGGGGCAATCACGCGCGTATCGACCGGGCGCTGGCCGAAACGGGAGAAGTTCGCAGCCTCGCCGAATGGTTTAATCAGGCAGAATGGAAGGCGGAGGCTGGCTGCGGTTAGAATAGCGGGCTTGGAACATTGAGGAATCCGCCGTGAGCAACACCGCCAAGAACGCCAACACCGACGCAAACACCCCCGCGACCAACTTCATCCGCAACATCATCGACGCCGATCTCGCAGCCGGCAAGCATGCCCAGCGCCGCTGGTCGGGTCGGCCGGGTCTCGCGAAACAGCAGCTTGACGGCGAACTCGATGCGGCGAAAATTCGCACGCGCTTCCCGCCAGAACCGAACGGCTACCTGCATTTCGGCCACGCCAAGTCGATCTGTCTGAACTTCGGTCTGGCCCGTGATTACGGCGGCCGCTGCCATCTGCGCTTTGACGACACCAATCCGGAGAAGGAAGAAAAGGAATACGTCGACTCGATCGTCGACGCCGTCCGCTGGCTCGGTTTCTCCTGGGATCACGGCAACGAGAACAACCTCTACTACGCCTCCAACTACTTCGACTGGATGGTCGCCTGCGCCGAGTACCTGATCGAAGCCGGGCTCGCTTACGTCGACAGCCAGAACGCCGAGGAAATGCGCGCCAACCGCGGCACCCTGACCGAAGTCGGCAAAGACTCGCCGTTCCGGTCGCGCACGCCGGAAGAAAACCTGCTGCTCTTCCGCCGCATGCAGTCGGGCGAATTCGCCGACGGCGCGCACATTCTGCGTGCGAAGATCGATATGGCCTCGCCGAACATCAACCTGCGCGATCCGGCTATCTACCGCATCCGTCACGCCACGCACCACAACACCGGCGACAAGTGGTGCGTCTATCCGATGTATACCTTCGCGCACCCGATCGAAGACGCGCTTGAAAACATCACGCACTCGATCTGCACGCTCGAATTCGAGGACCAACGCCCGTTCTACGACTGGCTGCTCGACCACCTCGCCGCCGGCGGCCTGCTGCAGCGCCCGGTCCCGCAACAGATCGAGTTCTCGCGCCTCAACCTGACCTATGTCGTCCTCTCCAAGCGCAAGCTGATCCAGCTCGTCGAGGAAAAGCACGTCTCCGGCTGGGATGACCCGCGCATGCCGACGCTGGTCGGCGCGCGCCGGCGCGGCTACACGCCCGACGGCTTCCACCTGTTCGCCGAGCGCATTGGCGTCTCCAAGGCCGACTCGCTGATCGATTACGCACTGTTCGAGGACTGCATGCGCGAAGTCCTCAACGAAACGGCCGAGCGCCGCGTTGCCGTGCTCGACCCGCTCAAGCTGATCATCGACAACTATCCCGAAGGCGAACGCGAAGACTGTTTCGCGCCGAACCACCCGCTCAAGCCGGAACTCGGGAAGCGCGCCATGCCCTTCGGCCGCGAGCTGTGGATCGAGCGCGAGGACTTCATGGAAACGCCGAGCAAGGGCTATCACCGGCTCTATCCCGGCAACATGGCCCGCCTGCGCTACGGCTTCGTCGTCAAGTGCGTCGGCTGCGACAAGGACGCCGACGGCAAGGTCGTCGCCGTGCACTGCGAGTACATGCCCGATTCCAAGAGCGGCACGCCGGGCGCCGACAACTACAAGGTCAAGGGCAATCTGCACTGGGTCTCGGCGGCCGACGCCTATCCGACCGAAGTGCGCCTTTACGACCGGCTCTTCTCGAACCCGGCACCGGGCAGCGGCGGCCGCGACTTCCTCGACGACCTCAATCCGCACAGCGTCGAACGCATCACCGCCCAGCTCGAACCGGCACTCAAGTCAGCCAAACCGGACGAGCGCTTCCAGTTCGAGCGGCATGGCTACTTCGTCGCCGACCGCATCGACTCGAAGGATGGCGCACCGGTCTTCAACCGCACGGTCACGCTCAAGGATTCCTGGGGCAAGACGGCGAAATAAACCAGGGGGTGTTTTGCGCCCCCCGCCCTAGACCCAGAAGACGCCGAACAACAAGGTCAGTACTGTCAGCGGCGCACCGACGCGAAAGTACGCCCAGAAGCCGATCGGTACGCCGGCGCGCTGGGCGCGCTGAGCGACGATCAGATTGGCGACCGAACCGACCAGCGTAAAATTGCCGGCCAGCGTCGAAGCCATCGCGACGACGCGCCAGGCACGCTCCGGATCGGGCAGGCTGACCACGAAGGGCTTGAGCATCAGCACCGCCGGCACGTTGCTGACAAGATTCGACAGACCGGCAGTGAGCAGCGTCAGCACACCGACATGATCGAGATGCTGACGCGCGACGGCGGCAATCACACCGGGCGTCACCGCCACACGCTCGAAAGCAGCGACAACGACGAACAGGCCGGCAAACATCACCAGCAGCGGCCAGTCGATCTCGCGATACACCTTGTACGCCTTGATGCGACGCGTGAATAATAGGAACGCGCCGCCAAGGATCGCAACCTTCGACACGGGCTGCCCGAACAGGAACAGCAACACCATCGCCACCAGCACGATCAGCGACTTCAGGATCACCGGCGGCAGATAACGCGCCGGGCGCGCAGGAGACGGCGCAAACGGTTCGCGCGTCAGGAACTCCTGCCGATAGAGCACCGCCAGCAAGAGCACCGTCAAACCCAGGCCGGTCAGCGCCACCGGCACCAGCGCCATGGCGAACTCGCCGTAAGACATGCGCGACAGACTGCCGACGATCATGTTCTGAGGATTGCCGGTAATCGTCGCGACGCTGCCAACGTTCGAGGCCAACGCGACCGCCAGCAGGTACGGCACCGGATTACGCCGCAGGCGCAGCGTCAGTTCGAGTACCAGCGGCGTCATGACGACACAGATCGTGTCGTTCACGAGAAATGCCGAAAGCACGCCCGACAGCACAACCACCGTCGTCAGCAACGCCAGCGGATGCCGCGCCCGCTGCACGACCCAGTCATTGACCCAGTGGAAAAAGCCCGAGAGGCGCAGATTGGCGACAACGATCATCATCCCGAGCAGGAGCGCGATGGTATCGAAATCGATCGCCGCGATCGCCTCGTCGAGCGTCATCACCCCCAGCCAGACCATCAGGCAGGCGCCGAGCAGGGCAGCGCCGGCGCGGTCGAGGTGATAGCCCGGCAGTTTCCCGACGGCGATGAAGGCATAGGTGGCAAGAAACACGGCGATCGCCGTCCAGGCCGCGGCATCGCGGAGCAATCCCTCGATCGAAGAAAACACAGGCATGGGCCGATCACGTGTGGAAAGACGCCATTATCGGGCCGCACCGCCGCCGGTGGAAGCGGATGCCATCGCATCACACGGCGCTTCTCGCACATTTCCCCTGTTATCGGATCGGCATCTGCGCTATCCTGCGGGGTGTTTTTTCCAAGGCGGCTTGCCTGCACGAGCCGCGCCCGTCCGGAGACCTCGACGATGACACGGCCAGAAGCGAAGTTCGTTGCCGCAGCGCTTGCGACAATGCTCGCTTGTGGCATTGCCGTGGCCGAGCCACGCGAAATCAGTATCGGCACCGGCAGCGCCACGGGGGTCTACCGCATCGCCGGCGAAACGATCTGTCGCCTGCTCAACCATGACACGGCCCGCCATGGCCTGCACTGCACCGCCAAGGGAACCGGCGGATCAATTCACAACATCGAGGCGATCCGCAGCGGCGCACTCGACTTCGGCATTGTCCAGTCCGACGTCCAGTACCTCGCCACCAAAGGACAGGGCCAGTTCAAGGACAGCGGTCCGTTCAAGGACTTGCGCGCCGTCTTCGCCGTCTACCCGGAGCCGCTGGTCATCCTGGCGCGCGACAAATCCGGCGTAACCCGGTTCGAGGATTTCCGCGGCAAACGCTTCAATGTCGGCAATCCAGGCTCCGGCACGCGTACGACCATCGATATGCTGCTCGCCGCCGCCGGCATGAGTACCAGTGATTTCTCGCGGGCCAGTGAACTGTCGCCCGACGAGCACGGCAAGGCGCTGTGCGAAAACCGCATCGATGGACTCAGCTATGTCGTCGGCAATCCGGCGGCCAATCTCCACGCCATCACCAAGGCCTGCAACGCCCATCTCGTGCCGCTCACCGGACCGGCCGTCGACCGGCTTGTCGTCGACACGCCCTACTTCGCCTACACCACCATCCCCGGCGGCATCTACCCCGGCAACCGCGACGCGGTCCGCTCGTTCGGCGTTGTCGCCACCTTCGTCACCTCGGCCAAGGTCCCCAATGAAATCGTCCATGCGGTGGCCTCGGCCGTTTTCGAGCACTTCGATGAATTCCGCAAGCAACACCCGATCTTCGCCTATCTGCACCCGATGGATACCGTGCACAGTGGGCTGACGGCGCCGCTCCATGACGGCGCCTTCCGCTATTTCCGCGAAAAGGGCTGGGTCCGTCGCGGCGACTGAGATGCCGCCGCCATCGCAGGGTCTGGCGTCGGCATGCGACAATAGCACCTGCGTACAACTCAAGGACCCGCCATGACCTTCATCGATTCACTCAACGCCGCCTGGCGCAAAAACGCCTCGTTGCTCTGCGTCGGCCTCGATCCCGACCTGGCGAAATTCCCCGCCCATCTGCAAGGCAAATCCGATGCGATCTTCGAATTCTGCCGTAGCATCGTCGACGCCACCGCCGACCTCGTCTGCTGCTTCAAGCCGCAAATCGCCTACTTCGCCGCCAACCACGCCGAAGATCAACTCGAGGCGCTGATTGCCCACATTCACGCGGCCTACCCCGACATTCCGGTCATTCTCGACGCCAAGCGCGGCGATATCGGCAGCACCGCCGAGCAATACGCTATCGAAGCCTTCGAACGCTACCAAGCCGACGCGCTGACCGTAAACCCCTACATGGGGAAGGACTCGGTCGATCCGTATCTCGCTTATCCCGACAAGGGCGTCATCCTGCTCTGCCGCACCTCCAACCCTGGCGGCAGCGACCTGCAGTTCCTCGATGTCGGCGGCAAGAAACTCTATGAACACGTCGCCGAAATCATCGCCCGCGACTGGAACACCACCGGCCAGTGCGGCCTTGTCGTCGGCGCCACCTTCCCCGGTGAAATCGCCCGGGTGCGCGAAATCGTCGGCGACATGCCGCTGCTCGTGCCGGGCATCGGCGCCCAGGGCGGCGACGTCGAAGCGACGCTGAACGCCGGCAGGACCGCGGGGGGCACCGGCCTCATCATCAACAACTCGCGCGCCATCCTCTACGCGGGCAAAGGCGAGGATTTCGCCAACGCTTCACGGCTAGCCGCCCAAGCCTCGCGCGACCTGATCAACCGCTACCGCAACTAGGCAACGAGCCTCCGGCCATGCCGGGGGCCTTTCGCAGCGGCGCGCAGATGGCGCGCCCTGCACGCGCACCCCGACCAAGGCGCCGCGCCCTCCCTCACCGTCCCTCCGTCCGGCCGTTGCCCCATCCAGACGAAGCGCGGCACATTCCGCTTTGCCAGGCACTTGCTTTCCGATTCAGCGCGCTATACATTTCCGCCCAATGTTGTATTATGTGTCACAAATCACAAGCTACCAATACACGCGGAGGCACCGCGACCATCCCGCTTCGCAGCGTCTGTGAAGCGTTTTTTACGACAAGATATCCCGACACATCCGGCCATACCAGGCGCCGGGACTGACACACCGGGGAGGGTTTGATGTTTTCAAAGCTGTTGCTGAAGACGCTGGAATGGCTGCTGATCTGCATATTCGGGCTGATGGTGTTGCTGGTATTCGGGAACGTGGTGCTGCGCTACGGGTTCAACTACGGGATTATTTTTTCGGAAGAGGTGTCGCGTTTTCTCTTCGTGTGGATGGTATTCCTGGGATCGGTGCTGATGCTGTATGACAACGGGCACCTTGGGGTGCACACGGTGACGAAGCTGCTGCCGCTGGCGGGGAAGAAGGCATGCAAATTCATCAGCGACGTGACGACGCTGGCGTGCTGCGTGCTGATGACGTACGGCGGGATCAAGATTGTGGGGCTGAACATGGCGAACATCGCGCCGGTATCGGGGATCCCGATCGGGGTGGTGTATATGGCGCTGCTGGTATGCAGCGTGGGGATGGGCGTCCTGCTGCTGGGTTCGCTGTACCGGTTGGTGACGGGGCAGATGGACGAGCAGGAAATGTGTCCGGATATTGAAGACGCGCTATAAGCGACGCGGAGCGAAAGAAAATGACGGTAACAGTATTCTTGGTATCGCTGTGCGGAGCGATGTTCATTGGCATGCCGGTAGCGTTTGCGCTGCTGGTCTGCGGCGTGTCGCTGATGATTCACCTGAACTCGTTCGACGTGCAGATCCTGGCGCAGAACCTGGTCTCTGGAGCGGACAATTTCCCGCTGATGGCGATCCCGTTCTTCATGCTGGCGGGCGAGATCATGAACAAGGGCGGGATCTCGCACCAGATCGTGAAAGTGGCGAACGCACTGGTCGGGCACATTGAAGGCGGGCTGGGCTATGTCGCGATCATCGCGGCGCTGATTCTGGCGAGCATCTCGGGATCGGCGGCGGCGGACAGCGCGGCGCTGGCGGCGGTGGTGATCCCGATGATGCGCAAGGCGAACTACAACGTCGGACGGTCGGCGGGCCTGATTGCCGGAGCGGCGTGCATCGCGCCGATCCTGCCGCCGGCGATGCCGCTGGTGCTGTTCGGGGTAGCGGCGCAACTGTCGATCACGAAACTCTTCTTCACGGGGATCTTCCCGGGGCTGATCATGGCGCTGTCGCTGGTGATCACCTGGAAGTTCGTGGCGCGGAAAGACTTTGCCAATGCGCCGAAGCAAAAGTTTGACGCACAAGTGCTGTGGACCTCGCTGCGCGAAGCGATCTGGGCGCTGCTCCTGCCGTTCATCATCATTGGCGGGATGAAGAGCGGGATGTTCACGCCGACGGAAGCGGCGGTGGTAGCGGCGGTGGTGGCGCTGATCGTCAGCCTGTTCATCTACCGCGGCATGAAACTGTCGGACCTGCCGAAGATCCTGCTGGCCTCGGCGAAGACGGCGAGCTCGATCATGCTGATCGTGGCGGCGTCGATGGTATCGGCATGGCTGATCACGATCGCGGACATTCCGGCGCAAGTGACGGAGATGATGGCGCCGTTCATGGACAACCGTCTGCTGCTGATGGTCATCCTGATGATCCTGGTCTTTGCGGTGGGGACGGCACTGGACCTGGCGCCGACGGTACTGATCCTGACGCCGGTGCTGATGCCGCTGGTGAAAGCGGCGGGAATCGACCCGTACTACTTTGGCATCATGTTCATGATGAACAACGCGATCGGGCTGATCACACCGCCGGTAGGGACGGTCCTGAACGTTGTCTCGAGCGTGGCGCGGGTGAATCTGGACACGGTGATCAAGGGGATGTTCCCGTTCCTGGTGGCGGAAACGCTGGTGATGTTCCTGCTGGTGGCGTTCCCGCAACTGGTGACGATCCCGGCGCGGTGGTTCTACTGAGCGCGATCCCGACACAACACCGGATGCTGCAGCAAGATTTTTTCAAGCAGTAGTTTTTAGTTGTTTCTCGTACCACAGCAAAAAGACGCACAGCCGCACAGAAGTTGTCGCACACCAACCATTACACGTTACAGGAGGAGCCCCATGAAGCTGAAAAATGCCTTAATCGCATCGCTGGCCGCGGTCGGTCTGCTCGCCGCGACGATCGGTAGCGCCCAGGCCCAGATGGTCCTGCGTTTTGCCTCGGAAGCCGCACGCAGCGACCCGCAGACCGCCGGCGGCGAAAAGATGAACGAACTGCTCAAAGCCAAGACCGGCGGCGCGATGGAAGTCAAAGTCTTTTCCGACAGCGCACTCGGCCACGCCCAGGCCGCCATTTCGAGCGCGCGCGGCGGATCCATTGACATCGTCATCTCCGGTTCGTCCAATTACACCGGCATCGTCCCGCTGCTTGGCGTCTTCGATATCCCGTTCATCTTCAAGGACACGGCACACGCCTATCGAACGCTCGACGGCAAGGTCGGCCAGGACATCATGGACAAGCTCGCCGAGTTCAATCTCAAGGGCCTCGCCTATTGGGATACCGGTTGGCGTGAACTGACCAATTCGCGCGGCCCGGTCAATTCGCCGGCCGACGTCAAGGGTCTCAAGGTCCGCACCAACGGCAGTCCGGCGCACAATGAAACCTGGAAGCTGCTCGGTGCCAACCCCGTTCCGATGCCCATCGGCGAACTCTACACGGCACTCGAAATGAAGACCGTCGACGCGCAGGAACAATCGCTCGGTCTGCTCTATTCGGGCAAGTTCTACGAAGTGCAGAAGTATCTGTCGCTGACCAATCACGCCTACAGCGCGTTGCTGGTGGCGATGAACAAGCAGAAATTCGACTCGCTCACCCCGGCACAACAGAAAGCGGTCATCGAAGCGGCGCAGGAAGCCGGCAACTATCAGCGCAAGCTGAATAACGACAACGTCGCCAAGATCATTGCCGAAGTCAAGAAGGCTGGTCTGCAGGTCATCGAGAAGGTCGATCCGCAGCCCTTCTTCGAGGCGTCCAAGCCGGTCCGTCAGATGTTCACGTCGAAATACGGCGGCGAAGACTACATCAAGGCGATCGACGCAATCCGCGACGCCAAGTAAGTCCGAGCCGATGCGGACACGCCCCCGGTGCCTCCTCGTACCGGGGACGTGCTTCCTCATCGGCCTCCGGGCTCTTCGTCCTGCCGACGGCGAGCGTCCCAATCGTATAAAATACGGCTTTCCATGCCATGTGTATGTTCAGGACATGGCCTCCGCCGAATTATCGAACAGGTCGGTATCGTGCCAAAACTGAAGAAGATCAAGACCGAGTCGCTCCGCTCGCAGGTTTACATGCAGTTGAAATCGCAACTGATGGCCGGCGTCTGGAAAGCGGGGGAAAAACTTCCGTCGGAGAGCGATCTCTGCGAAACCTTCGGCGTCAGTCGCGTCACGGTCCGGGCCGCCATCCAGCAGCTCGAGATACTCGGCCTCGTCGAGACACAGCACGGCGGCGGCAATTTCGTCCGGGATTTCTCGACGATCAACGCCATGGACACCCTGCATCCGCTGATCCAGATCAGCGAAAACCAGGACATCATCACCGTCCTCGAGTACCGGAAGATCATCGAAAAGGGCACCATCGGCCTCGTCGTCTCCAAGATCTCGGAACACGATTTCGATTATCTCGAAGAGACCTACACCCGCATGGTCGCGCTCTCGACGACCCAGGACTGCGTCCAGCAAGCAGCGGCCGATCACCAGTTCCATTACCGCCTCGCCCAGATTTCGCAGAATCCCCTGATCGTCAAGGTCTACGAACTCATCAACGTCATCCTCTCGTCGGCCATGGTCGACATCGTTGGCCTGCTCGGCACCGAAATGGGCCTGCGCTATCACCGCAAGTTGATCGATGCGCTCAAAACGGGCGACAAGGGGCTGTGCGAAAAACTGATGGAAGATCACATCGAAGAAACCATCCAGGGCATCCTTCAGAAGACCAAACGACCGGCAGAAAAAACGCTCGGTACCACCCGCCCCTGACTCCCAACCACACGCACCGGTGATTCGCTTGACAGCCTTCATCCTTTGTGCGCTAATAACATGTATCACAAGTTACAAGTATGGCGCGCCGGCCGAATCCGGACAGAAGAAACAAACGCCGACGCCGCCCAACGCATTCACTCATGACAACCAAGGAGAAGCCCGTGGCAGACGAAACCACAGTCAAGGAGTTAAAGCGCAAGGCGCAGCAACTCCGCTACAACGTGCTGGATATGATCGGTGTCGGCGTTGCCGGGCACTGGGGCGGATCGAGTTCGCTGGCCGAGGCGATGGCCGTCCTCTATTTCCACGCGATGAAGCTCGATCCGGCGAATCCGCGTCATCCCGACCGCGACCGGCTGTTGTTGTCGAAGGGTCACGCCGCGCTGATCCAGTACGCCGCGCTCTGCGAAGTCGGCTACGTCCCGCGCGAGGAGCTCAAGCGCGTCAAGGAACTCAATGGGTTGCTGCAAGGCCACCCCGACCTCAGCATCCCCGGCATCGAAGCCGTCACCGGTTCGCTCGGCCAGGGGCTATCGATCGGTGTCGGCATGGCGCTCGCCTTCCGCCTCGACCGCAAGGCCAACCACGTCTATGTCATCATGGGCGACGGCGAGCAGTCCGAGGGACAGCTCTGGGAGGCCGCGATGGCGGCCGCCAACTTCAAGGTCGATAACCTGACCGCTTTCCTCGACTGGAACAAGATCCAGGCCACCGGGCGCACCGAGGACATCTTCAACATTCCCGATCTCGACCAGAAATGGCGAGCCTTCGGCTGGGAAGTCATCGTCACCGACGGCCATGACATCGGCAAGATCATCGGCGCCATCGACCAGGCCAAGACGGTCAAGGGCAAGCCGACGCTGATCATCCTCGACACCATCAAGGGCAAGGGCGTGTCGTTTGCTGAGAATGTCGCGACCTATCACAACGGAATTTTCGATGCGGCCAAGTTCGACGCGGCGAAGCAGGAACTTGCGGCCCAACTGGAGAACATCTGACCATGGAAAAGAAAAGCCTGCGCATCGCCTACGGTGAGGCTCTCGTCGAAGAGGGCCGGCTCAACCCCGACATCGTCGTACTCGAAGCCGACCTCGGCAAATCGACGATGTCATGCCTGTTCAAGGACGCCTTCCCCGAGCGCTATTTCGAAATGGGCATCGCCGAGCAGAACATGGCCTCCACCGCCGCCGGCCTCGCGCTTGCCGGCAAGATCCCGTTCTACAGCACCTTCGCCGTCTTCGCTTTCGGCCGCGCCTACGACCAGATCCGTTGCGGCATCGCCATTCCACAGGCGAACGTACGCATCTGCGGTTCGAGCTGCGGCCTCTCCGACTTCGGCGACGGCAAGACGCACCAGTCGATCGAAGATGCCAACGTAATGAGCACGATCCCGAACCTGACGGTCCTGAATCCCTGCGACGCGGTCGAGACGCGCAAGATGGTCAAGGCGATGCTGACGCATCAGGGACCGGTCTACATTCGCATCAACCGCAACGATCTGCCGGTGTTCACCGCCGACGACGGCGTCGCCTATGAAATCGGCAAGATGCAGCGCATCGTCGAAGGCAGTGACGTCGTCATCTTCGCCACCGGGGCGATGGTGTGGAAATCGGTCGAGGCCGCCGAACTGCTGAAGGCCGAGGGCATCTCGGTCGAAGTCATCAACGTCAGCACACTCAAGCCGCTGTGCAAGAAAGAGATCCTGAAATATATCGCCGGCAAGAAGGCGATCGTCGTCGCCGAGGAGGCGACCAAGATCGGCGGACTCGGCAGCACCATCGCCGCCAAGCTCCTCGGCGAAGTGAATCTGCCTTTCGCCCACGTCGGCATCGACGACGTTTTCGGCACCTCGGCACACAGCTATGCCGAATTGCTTGAGCATTTCGGCCTCACCGAAAAACATATCGCGCAAGCCGCGCGCAAAGCACTCGGACGTTAAGGGGAACAGCATATGAAAATCGGATTTATCGGACTGGGCATCATGGGACGCCCGATGGCGAAGAACCTGATCAAGGCGGGCTACTCGCTCATCGTCTATGACAAGTTCGCCCCCACCGACGACCTCGTCGCGCTCGGCGCCACCGCCGCGCCGTCGAACAAGGCCGTCGCCGCTCAAAGCGACGTGATCATCACGATGCTGCCGAACTCGCCGCACGTCAAAGACGCCGTCATGGGCGCCGACGGTGTGCTCGACGGCGCCAAGCCCGGCACGATCCTCGTCGACATGAGTTCGATCGCCCCGGCGGCCTCGCAGGAAATCTGCGCAGCCTGCCAGGCCAAGGGCGTCGTCATGATCGACGCGCCGGTCTCCGGCGGCGAACCGAAGGCGATCGACGGGACGCTGGCGATCATGGTCGGCGGCGACGCTGCCGCTTTTGAAACGGTCAAGCCGCTGCTCGACAAGATGGGCGCATCGGTCGTGCGCGTCGGCGACATCGGTGCCGGCAACGTCACCAAGCTTGCCAACCAGATCGTCGTCGCCCTCAACATTGCCGCAGTCTCCGAAGCCTTCGTGCTGGCGACCAAAGCCGGCGTCAATCCCGAAGCCGTCTTCAACGCCATCAAAGGTGGCCTCGCCGGCTCAACGGTGATGAACGCCAAGGTGCCGATGATGCTCGACGGCAACTTCAAGCCCGGCTTCCGCATCGAATTGCACATCAAGGATCTGCAGAACGCCCTCGACACGGCCCACGCGCTCAACGTCGCGACGCCGCTGACGGCCAACGTCATGGAAACGCTGCAAGCCCTCAAGTGCGACGACATGGGCGCCTGCGACCACAGCGCCATCGTCCGTTTCTACGAGAAGCTGGCGAAGGTCGAGGTCCGCAAATAAGAGATCGCACACCATGAGACTTCACAACAAGACTGCGCTGATCACCGGTGGCGCCCAGGGGCTCGGGGCCGCCATTGCCCGGCGCTTTGCCGAAGAAGGCGCGCGCGTCGTCATCTGCGATCTCAACGCCGAGGCCGGCGCGACCACGGTGGCGGAACTCGGCGGCGAGGCGTTTTTCCAGCGCCTCGACGTCTCCTGCGAAGCCGACTGGAAAGCCGCGATAGCGGCGGTGGCCGAGCGCTTCGGTCGACTCGACATCCTCGTCAACAACGCTGGCATCAACATCCGCGAACCGATCGAGGAAATGGCCGAAGGCAACTTCGACAAGATGCTGGCGATCAACGTCAAGGGGCCGTTCCTCGGCATCAAGCACGCGATTCCGCTGATGCGGAAAGGCGGCGGCGGATCGATCATCAACATGTCGTCGATCTGCGGACTGGTCGGTCACAAGTACACGACCGAGGCCTACACCGTGACCAAGGGGGCCGTCACGCTGCTGACCAAGACCGTCGGTGTCCGTTATGCCAAGGACAACATCCGCTGTAACTCGATCCATCCGAGCACTGTCGATACGCCGCTTGTCCAGATTCTCTTCCAGGATCCGGCCAAGAAGGAGGAACGTCTCGGCGAAGTCCCGCTCGGCCGATTGGCCACCGAACGCGACGTCGCCAACGCCGCGCTCTATCTCGCCTCGGACGAAGCGGCTTTCCTCAATGGCGTCGCCCTGCCGGTCGATGGTGGCTTGACCGCGTATTGATCACTTGCTGAGCACGCCGATGAGCACAACGGGCGGCGACAGCCGCCCGTTTTCTTTTACCGATCCGGGTCAGGCACCCGTACCCAGCCTTCCATCAAGCGACGCGCCGAACGGCTCATCATCGCCTTGGTGACGATCCAGGCGCCGTTTTCCTCGCGCGCCTCGGCACCCACCGACAGCGTGCCCGAAGGATGCCCGAAGCGCACCCGCCCATCAGCCGAGCGTCGCGCCAGACGATTCGGAATCGTCCCTGGCACCGCCACCGCCGACGCGATCGCCACTGCGCCGGTGCCGGTCATCGCGTGATGCAGCGGCCCCATCGAGAACACCCGCGCCAGAAGATCGATGTCTTCCGCCCGCACAAGACGCCCGTCCGAGGCGGTGTAGGTCTGCGGCGGCGCGACGAACGAGAGCTTTGGCGTATGCGCCGTTTTCCCGGCCTCTTCAAGCGTCGCCGCCAACCCCATGGCGACGGCGCCGGCCCGGCGGATTGTCTCGATGCGCGCCAGCACCTCCGGATGCGGATTGATCTCGGGCTGCAATTCCGTGCCTTTGAAGCCAAGGCTCTCGGCGGCAACGAAGATCGTCGGCAGGCCGGCATTGATCAGCGTCGCTTCGATACGGCCAATCCCCGGCACGTCGAGCCAGTCAGTGACCCGCCCGCTCGGCAGCATCGCCCCGCCGGCCCCCTCCCCTTCATCAGCACCGGGATCGAGGAACGCCAGCTTGATTTCGGCCGCCGGGAAGGTCACGCCATCGAGTTCGAAGTCACCCTCCTCCTGCACCTCGCCGCCACGCATCGGCACCTGCGCGATGATCTTCTTGCCGATATTGGCCTGCCAGATGCGTACCGTCGCCCAGCCGTCGTCAGGCGCGGCAACGAGTCCCATGCTGATGGCGTAGGGACCCACGGCAGCGGTGAGATTGCCGCAATTACCGCTCCAGTCGACGACATCCTTATCGACGGCCAGTCCGCCGTAGAGATAGTCGACATCGCAATCGGGCCGTTGCGATTTTCCGATCAACACCACCTTGCTCGTGCTGGAGGTCGCCCCGCCCATGCCGTCGATGTGCTTGGCATACGGGTCAGGACTGCCGATCACGCGCAGCAGGATGCGGTCGCGCCGCGCCGGATCGGCAGGCAGATCGCTCGCCAGGAAGAAAACACCCTTGCTCGTGCCGCCGCGCATATAGACGGCGGGAATGCGAAGTTGCGTCATGAAAATCTCCCTGGGCTCAAGACCGGCCCAGCAATTCGTTGGCGATGCACGGCAACAGGCCGCCGGCGGCGAACAATCGGCGCTCGTCATCGGTATCGATGCGCGAGCGCACTTGCGTCTCGATGACGCTGCCATCGCGCCGCGTTATCGCCAGCGTCAGCAGCGCGCCCGGTGCCGGCGCACTGTCAAAGCCACGCAGCGCATAGGTTTCCGAGCCGTCGAGCGCCAGCGTCTTGCGCGTCGCCCCGTCGGTGAATTCGAGCGGCAGGACGCCCATACCGACGAGATTGGTGCGGTGGATGCGCTCGAAGCTCTCGGCAACTACGGCACGTACGCCGATCAGACGCACGCCCTTGGCCGCCCAATCGCGCGACGAACCGCAGCCGTAGTTGCGTCCGGCAATGACGATCAGCTCCTGCTCGCGTTCGATGTATTGCTGCGCCGCCTCGAAGATCGGCATGATCGTGCCTTCCGGTTCGACGCGCGTCACCGATCCCTCGATACCCGGGCACATCTCGTTATGCAGGCGATTGTTGGCGAAGGTCGCGCGCACGGCGACGATATGGTCGCCGCGCCGCGTCGTGTAGGTATTGAACTCTTCCTTGGTCGTGCCTTGCGCCAGCAGGTACTGACCAGCAGCACTTTCCGGCAGGATCGTTCCCGAGGGTGACAGATCGTCGGTCGTGACGTTGTCGCCGAGAATGACGATCGGCCGCATCGAGGTCGCTCGCGGCAGTTGCGTCAACACGGTTTTCCAGTAGGGCGGACGACGGATATACGTCGAATCCTCACGCCAGGCGAATTGCGGCGACACCGGCGTCCCGTCCGAGGCATCGGCGCCACACACCGCCGCATACGCCGAGCGGAAATGCTCGCCCGAAATGTGCGCCGCCATGATCGCCTCGACCTCGGCGTCGTCCGGCCACAGCTCGGACAGAAGCACCGGCTGGCCCTTGGCATCAATACCAAGAGGCTCGCGCTCGACATCAACGCGAATGCTGCCGGCCAGCGCATAGGCCACCACCAGCGCCGGCGAAGCGATGAAGGCTTCGCTGACACGCGGATGGATGCGTCCGTTGAAATTGCGGTTGCCGGACAGCACCGCCGCCGTCGGCAAGGCACGCTTGAGGATTTCCGCTTCGATCGCCGGCGCCAACGGGCCGGACATGCCGTTGCACGAGGTACAGGCGAAACCGACGATGCCGAAACCGAGTTGCCGCAACGGTTCGAGCAGACCGGCCGCGCCGAGGTAACCGGCGACCGCGCGCGAGCCCGGGGCGAACGAAGTTTTCACCCAGGATTTCGGCGACAGGCCGCGGGCGGCGGCCTTGCGCGCCAACAGTGCTGCCGTCACCAGATTGCGCGGATTCGAGGTATTGGTGCAACTCGTGATCGCAGCGATCACGACGGCGCCTTCCGGCAGCGGACCGCCGTCAGCGATCGCGTCACGCTCTGCGGGCGGCCGGGCGATGCCGGCAGAGGTCAGTGATGCCAGAGGAATACGCTGGTGCGGATTCGCCGGTCCGGCAATCGCCCGACCGACCGTGCTGAGATCGAAACGCAGCGTGCGCTTGTACTCCGCCTGAGTCAGCGCGTCAGCCCACAGGCCCTGCGCGCGGGCATACGCTTCGGTACGCTCGATGACCTCGGCACTGCGCCCGGTGAGGCGCAGATAATCGATCGTCTGCGCGTCAATCGCGAACAGCGACGCCGTCGCACCAAATTCCGGCGACATATTGGCGATGGTGGCGCGATCCGGCACCGGGAGGCTGGCCACGCCGGGACCGTAAAATTCGAGAATCGCGCCGACGACGCCCTGCGCGCGCAGGAACTCGGTCAGCGCCAGCACCAGATCGGTCGCCTGGATGCCGGGCTGGCGGCACCCTGTCAATTCGACGCCGACGATCGCCGGCAGACGCATCCAGATCGGGCGTCCCAACATCACCGACTCGGCCTCGATGCCACCGACGCCCCAGCCGAGTACGCCAAGAGCATTGACCATCGGCGTGTGGCTGTCGGTGCCGACCAGCGTATCCGGGAAGAGCGCGCCGTCTTCGCACTGCACCACCGGAGAGAAATATTCGAGGTTGATCTGGTGCAGGATGCCGTTGCCTTGCATGACGACATTGACGTTGTCGAAAGCTTTCTGCGCCCAGGCCATGAACTCGAAGCGCTCGGCATTTCGCCGCGCCTCGACAGCCATGTTTTTCTCCAATGCGTCGGGCTCGGCGCCCGAAAACTCGACGTTGAGCGAATGATCGATCACCAATTGGGCCGGCACCACCGGATTAACGCGACGAGGATCGCCGCCCGCCTCGGCAACGGCATCGCGCAGCCCGGCCATATCGACGAGCGCGGTGCCGCCGAGAATATCCTGCAACACGACACGTGCCGGGAAGAACGGGAAGTCGGCATCGTCGCGCTGCCCGACGATCTGCGCCAGCGCCGCCGCCCGGACTTCCGGCGCAGCACGCCGCAGCACGTTCTCGGCGAAGATTCTGCAACTCAGTGGCAGACGGTCATACGCCCCCGGAAACAAGGACTCGACCTGCGCCCGCAGCGCCACCGCGCGGACGCCGTTTTGAGAAAGCTCTCCGGACCGGCCGACCGGCCCCTCGCACCACAGGGTTTCCATTTCAACACTCCATACTCACGAATTTGTGTGCATTTTATTGCAAGAAAACGCAATGTCAACGACAATACCCGCATTGGCCATCCCGTCCACACCTTGCCTCACCGACCGCCGCCAGCGAGAATCACGCGATGCCGTCCTCGAACCTAACGCCCAACGCCCCTCACCTCACCGCCTTGCAGCGCCGCATCGTGCGCGACATCGTCAGCCTGATGCGACACGACAACCTCAAGGCTGGTGACCGCCTCGCCGAGCTATCCATCGCTCGCCAGATCGGCACCTCGCGCACGCCGGTGAACGTCGCCCTGCAGCACCTCGCCGCGCTCGGCGTGCTGACCCACGACCCCAATCGTGGCCACTTTCTGACCCGGGACGCCAGCGAACTCGGCACGTTGGCGCACGAATTCCTCGCCACCCCGGACGAGCCGCTCTATCTCCGGATCGCCGAAGACCGCCTGACCGGCAAGCTGCCCGACGCGGTCAACGAAATTGACCTGATGCGGCGCTACGATGCGCCGCGCGGCACCGTCCGGCGCGTACTGGCGCGCATCCAGCAGGAAGAGTGGATCGAGAAATCAGCCGGACACGGCTGGACCTTCCTGCCAATCATCGACTCGAACCAGGCCTACGAGGAAAGCTACATTTTCCGCGCCGCGATCGAACCCACGGGCGTACTCAGCCCCAGCTTTCATGCCGACCCGGAGGAACTGGAGAGCCTGCGCCAACACCAGCGCTTCGTCGCCGAGCAGGGCTACCGCAGCGTCACGCCGATCGAACTGTTCGAGGCGAGTTGCCGCTTCCACGAAACCCTCGCCAGATGGTCGAACAACCGCTTCATCCTGCAAGGCGTGCGCCGCACCGACCAATTGCGGCGACTCGTCGAATACCGCCACTTCACGCGCGACCGGGATTTTCGCCACGACCAGGCGCTTGAGCACATCGTCATTCTTGACGCGATCGCCGCCGGCGATCGGATCAAGGCGGCAAACCTGCTGCGCCAACATCTCGAAGACGCCCTGCGCGACAAGGTGCTGACACGCAACGTGTTCACCGAAACGCCCTGACACCTTCCCTCGAAAGGAATTCGTCCATGAACCACCGCTCCCCCGGCGCCGCGCTGCGCCAGGCCATTGCCGAAGAGTCGCCGCTGCAGATCCCGGGTGCCATCAACGCCAATCACGCGCTGCTCGCCCAACGTGCCGGCTTTCGCGCCCTGTACCTTTCCGGCGGCGGCGTCGCCGCCGGTTCACTCGGCCTGCCCGACCTCGGCATCTCGACGCTCGACGACGTCGCCACCGACGTGCGCCGCATCACCGACGTCTGCGACCTGCCGCTGCTCGTCGACGTCGATACCGGCTTCGGCCCCTCGGCTTTCAACGTCGCCCGCACGACGCGCACGATGATCAAGATGGGCGCCGCCGGCATGCACATCGAAGACCAGGTCGGCGCCAAGCGCTGCGGCCACCGGCCCAACAAGGAAATCGTCAGCCAGGCGGAAATGGTCGATCGCATCAAGGCTGCCGTCGACGCCCGCAGCGACGACCAATTCGTCATCATGGCCCGCACCGACGCGCTCGCCGTCGAAGGTCTGGACGCCGCGATCGAACGCGCCGTCGCCTGCGTCGAGGCCGGCGCCGACATGATATTCCCGGAAGCCATGACCGAACTGCCGATGTACGCGCGCTTCGTCAAAGCCGTCGGCGTACCGGTATTGGCCAACATCACCGAATTCGGCGCGACACCGCTTTTCACCGTCGAGGAGTTGCGCTCGGTCGGGGTCGCCATCGCGCTCTATCCGCTTTCGGCCTTCCGCGCCGCCAACCAGGCCGCGCTCACCGTCTATGACACCCTGCGCCGCGACGGCACGCAGAAAGCAGTGCTCGACACCATGCAGACGCGCGCGGCGCTCTACGACGCCATCGGCTACCACGCGTACGAGCAACGTCTCGACGCTCTTTTCGCCCGCGACAAGGCCAAAGCGACCGGACGATGAGCCTTTCCCGCGCCGGCTCGGCCTAGCGAGGCCGGCCCGGTTTGCTTTACACTGGCGTATTCCGTCGTGCTGACGCCGCCGACCATCGGCCACGCCAAGCGACACTCACGAGGCCCTAGACCACCATGTTTGAACACATCCCGCCCTATGCCGGCGATCCGATCCTCAGCCTGATCGGCGCCTTCCTGTCCGATCCGCGCGAACGCAAGGCCAACCTCGGCGTCGGCATCTACTACGACGCCGAAGGCAAGATCCCCGTCCTGCCGACGGTACGCAAGGCCGAGGCCCTGCTCGCCGCTCAGGTCACGCCGAAGCCCTATCTGCCGATGGAAGGCATGGCGAGCTATCGCGAAGCGGTGCAGAAGTTGATCTTCGGCGCCGATCATCCGCTGCTGAAGGCCGGCCGCGTCGCCACCATCCAGACGGTCGGCGGCTCCGGCGCGCTCAAGGTCGGCGCCGATTTCCTCAAGCGTTTCTTCCCGAATTCGCAGGTCTGGGTCAGCGATCCGACCTGGGACAACCACCGTTCGATGTTCGACGGCGCCGGCTTCGTCGTCAACGACTACCCCTACTATGACGAAGCGACCGGCAACGTCAATTTCGACGGCATGCTGGCGACGCTCAAGCAGTTGCCGAAACAAAGCGTGGTGCTGCTGCACCCCTGCTGCCACAACCCGACCGGCGTTGACCTCACGAAAGAACAATGGCTGCAGATCATCCCGGTGCTCAAGGCCGGCGAGCTCATCCCCTTCCTTGACCTCGCCTATCAGGGCTTCGGCGACGGCTTCGAGGAAGACGTCTTCGCCATCCGCGCGCTGGCTGACGCCGACGTCAGTTTCGTGCTCGCCAACTCCTTCGCCAAGAATTTCTCGATCTACGCCGAACGCTGCGGCGGCCTCTCGATCATCTGCCCGGACGCCAAGCAAGCCGAGCAGGTGCTCGGACAACTCAAATTCACCGTGCGCCGCAACTACTCGAGCCCACCGATGCACGGCGCCTCGGTCGTCTCGACGGTGCTCAACGACCCGGCACTGAAAGCCGAATGGATGCAGGAAGTCGCCGACATGCGCACCCGCATCAAGTCGATGCGGCGCAAGCTTCATGACGTGCTCAGCGCGGCCGCGCCGGATCGCGACTTCAGCTACCTGATCACGCAACGCGGGATGTTCAGCTACTCCGGTCTCTCGCCCGAGCAGGTCGATCGTCTGCGCGACGAATTCGGCGTCTACCTCGTCCGCTCGGGGCGCATGTGCATCGCCGGGTTGAACGAAGGCAACATCGATTACGTCGCCCAGGCGATGGCAGCTGTTCTGTAGGAGAGTTATCCCCAAGAAGGCAGGTCACGCGGCGGCGGCGCTGCCGTTGCCGCGTGACGAAATCGCCGTGGATAACGTCGTTCGGGCGCACGCCATTCCTTGGTCGAACGATGCCAAGCAAGTCTCCCGACCGCACCCCGGCGGCGGCCCCGCATCGGATCGACTCGCTGTTCGCGACAAGCCACCGCATCGTCTCCGCAAACCCCGCCATTTCTTGACTAACCCGCCCATCGCGGGGCCATCAGGATAAGCCGCCATCATCACCGGCTGCGACGTGTCATGCATGGCATGGGACAGGCGCGCGACACAGGGATTTGTATCGATTGGTCTGACGGGTTGTCCACAAAAACTGTGGACAACCCTGTGGACACAAATCGTTACAAAGGCCATGCGAGAGTCGTCGGCGCCCCCTGCTTAAAAAACAGGCAACACCGGATCACCGGGTCCAATCGCTCAGAAAAACCAGCTGAGACCAGCCGTCACCCGATGCGCATTGGAGTGCTGAAAGGTACCGCCAACGGCGAAGTCCGCCATGACCCCTTTGCCGACGACACGCCCCACCCCCAACAACCAGCGCCGCAGGTTCTCGTTCTCGGCGGTCCTGGCGTAGCGCAACTCGCCGCCAAGCGCCCATTTTCCGTCGTTTCCGAGACCCGTCCGGAACAGGTTCACCGCCGACTCCTGCCCAGCACGGACATCTTCGGGACGCTTGCGCTCCCACAATTGCCCGATGCCCACCGTTCCGAACGATGTATCGATAGCTGCCGAAATGCCATTGGAAAGACGCGAATTCTGCCCGCTGGTCGGACGCTCGACACCGGTCATGACCAGAACGTTGATGCCATTCCACTCCGGGAACGAATAACGCAGTTTCATCTCGCGATTGGCCGATGAACTCGTGGAATTGTCGTCAAACACGCTGCGCGCGCCGCCATCGAAGGCGATCACCGTGCTGAAGCCATAACCCAAGCCGAGTGTCGCTTCGAGCGGCATCGTCGTGCTGCGTCGGCTGCCGCGCTCGGGGTGCGTTTCGTGATCGATACCACCGACCAGGTGGCCGCTACCGAACTCGACACGATCGGCAGGCTCGACCCAGAACGGACGGAAGTGGTAATCCGTCTCGTCCTCTTCGGCAAAGCAGCTCGTTGCGGAAAACAGCGACGCCGTCACTGCCGCCATCGCGGCCAGGCGGAAAACCCCGGAAAATGGGGAAGTCATCATGTGGATACTTTCTGGAGATGTTAAAAAAATGGTCGGAAAAGCGCTTGATGAATCAAGAAAAAGGGGGCGTCGCCGTCACCCCGTCGGCTGTCATGTCGAGTGAAAGGGCTCCGAAAGTGACGGCGACATTGATCGTTACATCTGGAACGAACGCCTGAGGGCGGTTCCGGACAGTGCGTCAGGACGTCGTATCGGACGGCGAACGCTCCCGGCGCAGGCGCTCACGCATCGCAGCGTCGCCAAGGAAATAGCCGATAAAGCCGGCACCAAGCGCCACCTGCAAGGAATGCATATGTTTCTTGATGGAAGCCAAGCCCCAGGCAAGGAACGGCAACGAAGCCGCACTCCGGCCGATGGCGTGTTCGACGGGCAGAAAGCCCTCCATGGTATGCATGACTCACCTCTTTCGTTAAAAGACTCGCGAAAGGGGGATCCGGCCGGAAGATGAGCCACCAGATGTCACTGAAATGCCGAAAGGCAGGCAGACATGACCGGCAGCGAATCGTCAGAACCTCACCCCTCACCCCGAGGATTGGCACCACATTCGTTTCAGGCCGGTCTTCTGGCTCGCCTTCATCCTCCTCCGACGCCTTCCCATGCAATCTTCTGCACAGTGGCTTCCTGTCGGATTCGTCAGGCCTACAGCAGCGGGGGGCTGCGCCGGAATGGCTGTCGAGGCAATCGACAGCGGCACCGGCTTCCCGTTTCACCCCGATCCGCGGTTGCAGAGCGGGGCACCTAAAACTGCAAAAAAGTTTAATGAGAAATATTCCCACGGGCAATGTGGTTATCCACAATCAGGATTCAAAAACATGTCGCGCCCGGTGAAAAACCTCAGCCCGGTTGTCTGTGCCATAACCAGTACGCGCCGACGCAGATCCCCGCCATCATCGTCAGGACACCGAGATGATGGACAGCGACGCCCAGACCGTGCGCATGTGTCAACAGGCCCAGATGCGAGAGCAGATATATCCAGTCGTGCGGACCACTCTCTCCGGTGTGGCCGCCAAGCAGGATCATTTGCGGCGACAGGGCATCCCAGATGTAAGGCGCGAGATCGACAGCACTCGCGCCCGCCCACCACAGGCAAACGGCAGCGCCATGAACATCGCGTTGACGCCACAGGAAAGCAGCACCGATCCCCAACGGCAGCACTATCTGGAAGGCGCTCCCGCCGAGGATGCAGATGAACTCGCCTAAAGGCATGAGAAACACATGCCCGGCTTCATGGATCGGCAACAGGATGGCGTGCATGAACGAGCTATTGATCTCCGCCAGGCGATAATCCTGCGCGGCCAACTGCGCGCCCCAGATCGTCAGGAAGGCGAGCAACGCCGCACGTCCCCAAAAAGCGTGCCGGTCAAGACGCACCGCCACCTCGGGCAGAACCGGCTCGGCCTCAGGCGCCGCGTCCTCAGGCCGCTCAAATTTGTGGAACCAGATGCCGCAGCGCGGACATTCCGACGCAATCTCGCGCGGCGGATCGAAGCGCGCATCACATTTCGGACAGCGAAAAATCTGGCTCATCCGGGCCGTCCCATGAAAAACAGCCATGCGCTCCCGACTGAACGCGAATCAGTACCGGGGTCCGCAGACCTCTGTGTTTTCAGAACATCCCGACCAGGCATCAAAGCTCCGGAAATTCAAGCGGCGCGACGATCAGTGGTAAAATTGCCGGTTTTATTATCAACCATTTGCCGTCATGCTCACCAGCACCGTACGGCACGTACCGAATCAGACGAGGTAAGCATGGCCGGACATTCCAAATGGGCCAACATCCAGCACCGCAAAGGCCGTCAGGACGAAAAGCGGGGAGCTGCCTTTTCCAAGATCGCCAAGGAAATCACTGTCGCTGCCAAGATGGGTGGCGGCGACCCGGGCTTCAACCCCCGCCTGCGCATGGCAGTCGACAAGGGCAAGGCCGTCAACATGCCCAAGGACAAGATCGAAAACGCGATCAAGAAGGGCACGGGCGAACTCGAGGGCGTCGACTACATCGAGATTCGTTACGAAGGCTATGGCATCGGCGGCGCCGCTGTCATGGTCGATTGCCTGACGGACAACCGCACCCGTACCGTCGCCGACGTGCGCCACGCGTTCAACAAGCACGGCGGCAACATGGGTACCGACGGCTGCGTCGCTTTCCAGTTCAAGCACTGCGGCCAACTGCTGTTCGCGCCAGGTACCGATGAAGCGGCCCTGATGGACGCGGCAATCGAAGCCGGCGCCGAGGATGTCATCACCAACGATGACGGCTCGATCGAAGTCATCACCCCGCCAGCCGACTACATGGCCGTCAAGGACGCGCTCGAAGCTGCCGGATTCACCGCCGAATTCGGACAGGTGACGATGAAGGCCGAGAACGAAACCGAACTGACCGGAGAGGATGCCGCCAAGATGCAGCGACTCCTCGACGCACTCGAAAGCCTGGACGACGTGCAGGAAGTCTATACCAGCGTTGTCATCGGCGACTGAAGCACCCCGGACAGAGATCACCGACGGCGCTACGGCGCCGTTTTTTTCGATCGCGGACCGTGGTGGCATTCCCGCTCAAGCGATGGATTGCGCCCCTTCAGCCAAGCAGGCGGAAGTTTCGGACAAAATCCTCGAAGGCATCTGCCGGCATCGGTTGCGCGATGAAATACCCCTGCGCTTCGTCGCAATCGCGATCGTAGAGATACGCCATCTGTTCGGCCGTTTCGACCCCCTCGGCGATGGTCCGCATGCCGAGACTGCGCGCCATGCTGATAATCGCCTCGACGATGGCTTTGTCATCGGGATCGCTGGAGATGTCGCGCACGAAGGACTGATCGATCTTGAGCTTGTACGCCTTGAAGCGCTTGAGATAACTGAGCGAAGAATACCCTGTACCGAAATCGTCAATCGACAGGCGCACGCCGCGTTCGTGCAGATCCTCCATCAACTGGATTGCCTCGTTCGGATTCCCCAGCGCCACGCCCTCGGTCAATTCGAGTTCCAGACAATCGTGCGGCAACCCATATTCGGCAAGGATCTGCGTGATCAGGTCAGGCAGTCCGCCGCGCAAGAACTGGACGGCAGAAATATTCACCGCCATGACAAGCGGATTGAACAAATCCGCACCTGACGATTGCCAGGCTTTCAACTGCCGGATCGCAGTCCGCAACACCCATTCACCGACGGCAAGAATCAGGCCGCTGTCCTCGGCAATCGGAATGAATTCGCTCGGTGAGATAGTGCCGAACTCGGGATGCGTCCAGCGCAACAGAGCCTCGACGCCGACCACGCGATTCGTTTCGAGCGATATCTGCGGCTGATAGTGCAACTGCAACTGTCCCGACTCCAGCGCCCGTCGCAAAGCATTCTCAAGACTCAGGACACGATCGGAATGCTCCTGCATTTCCCGGGTGAAGAAGCGGAACGTATTGCGCCCGGCATCCTTGGCGCGATACATCGCGGCGTCGGCACAGCGTGACAACACCTCATAGTTGCTCCCGTCATCCGGATAGATCGCGACCCCCATCGATGGCGTCACGATCAATTCGTGCTGATCAACGCGATACGGCTGCGACAGCGCCGCCATGACCTTTTCTGCCACGCGCGAAGACCCTTTGACGCCGGTATCGGGCAAGACAAGGATAAACTCGTCGCCACCGAGACGCGCCACCGTGTCATCCTCGCGCAAGGTCTCGCGCAAACGCCCGGCGACCTGAATCAACAATTCGTCGCCGACCCGGTGCCCCAGAGAATCGTTCACATTCTTGAAGCGATCGAGGTCGATGAACACGAGTGACATACGCTCGCCGTTACGACTGACGCGATTGAGCACCTGGCTGACGCGGTCTTCGAGCAAACGGCGATTCGGCAACCCGGTCAACGCATCGAAATGCGCCAGCCGCTGAATATGCTGCTGGCTTTGCCGCTGCTCGGAGATGTCACGGAACATGACAACGTTATGACTGGCTTGTCCGTCGGCATCGAGCACCCGACTGATCGACAACAACTGCGGAAACACCTCGCCGTTCTTGCGACGAGCAAACATTTCGCCCTGCCAGGTCCCCGTGCGACGAATCTCGTCGAACAGCACCGGATAGCGTTCAACATCTTCGGGGCTCGCCGCCAGAACCACTGGCGACTTTCCGAGCACCTCGGCTTCCTCGTAGCCGGTAATTTCGGTGAAGGCTCGATTAACCTTGAGGATTGCGTGGCCCGGATCGGAAATGACCACTGCTTCGGCGCTCTGTTCGAACACCTGCGCCGCCAGGCGCAGTTCCGCCTCCGCCTTCGTTCTTGCCTGCTCCTTGACGAACTGGGTCATGGCAAAGCTAACGTCCTGCGCCATTTCGGTGAGCAAAGCGCGGATCTGTTCGTCGAACGCAGCAACTTCGGTCGAAAACAGGACCAGCGCGCCCACCGCCGTACCGCCGCGATACAACGGCAACGCGGCTGCCGATCGCCAGTGATGCGCTTCGGCAAACTCGCGCCACGGCATAGCCGACGCCTCGTTGAGGTAATCCTGCATCCAACACGGCGCTTCGTTGCGAATCGCGATGCCGGTCACCCCATGCCCATGCGGCTTGTCTGGATCAGCTGAAACCTGCGAGCGCGCCAGGAAATCGGCGCCGACACCATAACTTGCGACGGGACGAACCCACTTGCTGACGGGGTCAAGCATTCCGACCCATGCCATTTGCATTCCACCGTAATCGACGGCAAAGCGGCAGATTTGCGGGAACAGTTCATCCTCGCTGGTGCAGCGAACAATCGCCTGATTCGTCTCGCTCAAGGCCGAATAGATACTGGTCAGCCGCCGAATGCGGATTTCCGCCACTTTTTGCGCAGTCACGTCACGGGCAGCAGCAAAGAAGAATTCGGGCTTCCCATCGACATCACGTACGGACCGAATATTGACTTCGGCATGAAGCACGCTACCGTCCTTGCGGACAAAACGCTTGTCGATCAATTCGCTGTCGCTCTCGCCCCGCTCAAGCCGTCCGAAGGCGTCGGCGGTGACGCCGATATCGTCGGGATGACACACATCCTGCCAACGCAGATTCAGCATTTCATCGCGCGTGTACCCGAAGAGCTGACACAGGTAATCGTTCACCATGCTCCAACTGTCCGAAGACAGCGGTCGCATTGAAATACCGACAAAAGGCATATCGTAGAAGCGACGCAGCATCGCATCTGAACGCGCCGCCGAAACGAGCTGGCGGGTCTGGTCGCGCAAACGCCACAGCCGGGCGATGACGGCACCGACGACGAGCACGGCAAGCAAGGTCACCGCCCCCACGCTGTACCCCAGACTGCGCAGCGGCGCCCGTGCTTCATCGCACGCCTGCTGGGCGACGAGGACCCAGTCGGTTCCCGCCACCGGTCGGAACGCGGCATACACCGTCTCGCCGCGATGCCCCATCGCTCTCGCTGTCCCCGGACGAAACGCCTCCAGCGCGACCGCAGCAACGGCCGCCTCATTGGAAGAAAGCGACCGGCGTGGCACGAGCGTAACCGAAGCGCGGAGCGTTTCGCTCAGATAGTCCGCGTTCGTGCCAGCGCGACGGACCAGGAAGGTTTCGCCGCTACGACTGGTCGTCGGCCATCCCCGCAAGAGCGGCAACAGAAAATCTTCGGTCGCAGCACCCAGGATCAGGAAGCGTGCGGCATGAGGATCTACCGCATCTGTGCGCGGGAGGCCAATCACGACATCGACATGGCGTACGCCGCCTGAATCGACAATCAGTCTGGAAAAGGAACGCTCGCCACCGTCGCCCAGCCCGACCGGCAGCGCCGACAAAGTCTCCGGGGCAATGCTTCGACGACGCCCCGAACTGAGCAGCAGTTCGCCGCTACCGCCGACCAACTGCAGCGAATCGTATCGCCCTTCCTCCTGCGCCACGGCGAACAGCGCGTCGAACGCCTGCGTCGCGCGCTCACCGTCGTCCTGCCGCAAGGCCTTCGCGAGATCGGAAAAAGCGGGCGACGACGCGAGCGCCCGGGCACGGTCCTGACGCTCGCCGAGCCAGGCTTCCAGATGCGCCGTCTTCAGCGCCGCGATCGAAGCAAGATGGTCATAGGTCTTGTGCTCAAGCTGGGGGCCGTGCACACGGACCGCCAGATAGGCGGCAAGGGGCACGAAACAGGCCAGGAGCAACATGATCGACAGACGCACAAAAGCACCGGCAGAACGTAGCACCGGATGCGCTGCAACATCAATTGTCGATAAAGGCTGGCGACTGTCCATGAAGGCTGACTGTTGTTTTAGAAAGTGTCCACTTCAGGTCAGCCAGCATCATAGGGGAGAAGCCGAAATTTACAAACCTAATTTGCACCACAAGGCATCGACGCGCTGCTTTACCGTCTCATCCATGACGATCGGGCGCCCCCATTCACGCGTGGTTTCGCCCGGCCACTTGTTCGTCGCATCGATACCCATCTTGCTGCCGAGGCCGGCCACTGGACTGGCGAAATCGAGATAATCGATTGGCGTATTTTCTGCGATCAGAGTATCGCGCGCCGCATCGACTCGCGTCGTCATCGCCCAGATCACTTCCTTCCAGTCGCGGATATTCACATCGTCGTCGACGACGATGATGAACTTGGTGTACATGAACTGCCGCAGAAAACTCCAGATACCGAACATTACCCGTTTGGCATGGCCCGGATATTGTTTCCGGATGCTCACCGTCGCCAGGCGATACGAACATCCCTCGGGAGGCAGATAGAAATCGACGATTTCGGGATATTGCTTTTGCAGCAGCGGCACGAAAACCTCGTTGAGTGCCACCGCCAGCATTGCCGGTTCGTCCGGCGGCTTCCCGGTGTACGTGCTGTGGTAGATCGGGTTCCTGCGCATCGTGATGCGTTCGATCGTCAGCACAGGAAACGTCGATTGCTCGTTGTAATAGCCGGTGTGGTCGCCGTAAGGCCCCTCGAGCGCCGTCTCGGCCGGGTCGATAACCCCCTCCAGGACGATTTCGGCCAAGGCAGGCACTTGCAGGTCGGAGCCCAGGCACTTCACCAGTTCAGTCTTGGCGCCACGCAGCAAACCGGCAAACTGATACTCGGAAACATTATCCGGCACCGGCGTCACCGCTCCGAGAATCGTCGCAGGATCGCAACCGAGGACGACCGCAACAGGGAAAGGCTTGCCCGGATGTTGCAGGCAGTGATCACGAAAATCGAGCGCACCGCCCCGATGGGCGAGCCAGCGCATGATCACCTTGTTGGGTCCAATTACCTGCTGCCGGTAAATCCCCAGATTCTGCCTCGTCTTGGCGGGACCACGCGTGACCGTCAGGCCCCAGGTAATCAGCGGCGCCACATCGCCTGGCCAGCAGTGCTGTACTGGCAAGCGCGACAAATCGACATCGGCGCCTTCCCAGACGATTTCATGGCACGCTGCCGAGGAAACGACCTTGGGCGCCATATTAAGCACCTGCCGCAACACCGGCAGTTTTTCCCAGGCATCCTTGAGCCCCTTGGGCGGCTCCGGTTCCTTGAGGTAGGCAAGCAGCCTGCCCACCTCACGCAGCGCCTCGACCGAAGACTCTCCCATACCCAAGGCCACTCGCCTCGGTGTCCCGAAAAGATTACCGAGCACCGGCACGCTATGCCCCTTCGGCTTCTCGAACAAAATCGCCGGACCGCCGGACCGCAGGACGCGGTCGCAGATTTCCGTCATTTCCAGATGCGGATCGACCTCGACGCCAATCCGCTTGAGTTCGCCGAGTTGTTCCAACTGCGTGATGAAATCGCGCAAATCGTGATATTTCATGATCGTGTCGGCGCGTCGCGCCAAAGGAAAGTAAACGGAAAAAAACCTGCCGCCATCGGCGGCAACTCAGAACAGTAGCGCGTTCATGCGCAGGTAGTCCAGAACAATGCCGGCAAAAATACTGGCACCGACCCAGTTGTTATGCAGGAACGCGCGAAAGCAGCGCACCGTATCGCGCTCGCGGATCAACGTGAAGTGGTATCCGGCCAAAACGACGGCGACGCCCAGTCCGAGATAAAACCCGCCCCCCATCCCGTACTGTGCGCCGACCCAGCCAATCAGGCCGAATGCGGCGGCGTAGCAGGCCATCACAGCGACGACATCGTAACGACCGAACGTAATCGCCGAGGTGCGGATGCCGATCTTCAGATCGTCGGCACGATCGACCATCGCATACTCGGTATCGTAGGCAATCGCCCAGAACACGTTGGCAAGCAACAAGAGCCAGGCAGACAAAGGAATGGCATCGAGCTGAACGGCAAATGCCATCGGAATACCGAAACCAAAGGCCACGCCGAGATATGCTTGTGGAATAGCAAGAAAACGCTTGGTCAACGGATAGCTGGCCGCAAGAAACAGCGCCGGAACCGACAAGGCCAGCAGATAAAACGAGCGTAAAGGCAGAATCAGCAGGAAGGCGACGATCGACAGCACTGCAAACAACACCAGCGCTTCCCGCGACGACACCAATCCTGCCGCAAGAGGCCGCGCCTTCGTACGGGCGACATGCGGATCGAAATCGCGATCGGCCAGGTCGTTGATGACACACCCTGCCGAACGCATGAGAACGGTACCGCAGACAAAGACGAAGACCACGCCCCAATCCGGACGGCCTTGCGAAGAAAACCAGAGCGCCCACAAGGTGGGCCACAAGAGCAGCAGAATGCCGATCGGCTTGTCCAGGCGCATGAGGCGCAGATACAGCGGCAGGCGCTCTTTCAACGAAAAATGAGTGGCAGTCATGCCGGTATTTTAGCCGCGCAGGGCGCGCCCGAACCAATGACGACAGCGTTGCAGGTATTCCGGATCGCAGACAAAGAGAAACCCGGCCATCAGGATATTGGTAATGGCCGCCAACCCGAACAGGGCAGGAATCGACAGGCCGCCGCCCAACAGCGCTGCGGCTCCCAGGGCGCCGACGACCATGAAGAGCGCGTTGAGAATATTATTCGTGGCAATGAGTCGGGCACGATGATCTGGATCGCCGCGCACCTGAATCAGCACATAGAGCGGCACAATGAAGAACCCGCCGGCAATTCCAATCATCAGAAAATCGAAAAGCACGCGCAGCGTCGACACGCGGGACAGCAGCGTGGAAACATCGAGAAGAACAACGCCGGGCACAATCTGCGGTGACGCCAGCCACACATCAACGCCGAATGCGCTCAGCCCGATCGCGCCAAGCGGCACCAGGCCCAACTCCACCTGTTTTCCCGACAAGCGCTCGCAGAGCGCCGACCCGACGCCGATGCCGACCGTAAACACGGCCAGCAACAAGGTCACCGACGATTCGTCCCCGCCGAGAACATGCTTTGCATAGGCTGGAAACTGAGCCAGGAACAAGGCGCCGTACAGCCAGAACCAGGAAATGGCGAGGATGGCGAGAAACACGGCGCGTTCGCGGCGGGCGAACGCGATATTGCGCCAGGTTTCGGACAAAGGATTGAAATTGATCCTGAGCCCTGGCACCGGCGGCGGAGCCGCCGGGATGAAACGGCTTGCCGCATAGCCGGCCACCGCGACCCCCAGGCCCGCCATCGCCACCCAGACCGGATGCCCGCCGGCCCCGGCCAGCAGGCCGCCGAACAGCGTCCCCAGCAGGATCGCCACGAAGGTGCCGGACTCGACCAAGGCGTTGCCGGCAACCAGTTCGTGGGCCCGCAGATGTTGCGGCAGGATCGCATACTTCACTGGCCCGAACAGCGTCGAATGAAGACCGAGCAGAAAGAGCGCCGCAAGCAGAATGGTCAAATCGTGGAAATGGAAACCGGCAGCGGCGATTCCCATGATCGCCATCTCCAGCAGTTTGACGAGCCGAGCGAGGCCCGCCTTGTCGAATTTGTCGGCAATCTGCCCCGCCGTGGCGGAAAAAAGGAAAAATGGCAGGATGAAAATGCCTGCGGCCAGATTGGTCAGAATTTCCGGCGCCAGCGATGTCCACTGGGCCGCCTGAAATGTCAGCAAGACGACGAGCGCATTCTTGAAGACGTTATCATTGAACGCCCCCAGAAACTGGGTCACGAAAAAGGGCGCGAAACGGCGCACCGACAGTAGATGAAACAGCCCGCCGTGGTCGTTTTTCTCGCCAGTATTCATGTTTCGGTCATTCCATCGAATCGATGCGGGACTGCATTCTATCGCGCCGGATCAGTCAAGAGAAATACCCGTTCCACCATCCGGGGAACCACGATAACTTGCGAAACTTTCTCATCTGAAGCGTGCCTAACGAATGCCCGGAACCGATTCACATGGGCATTGAAAGGAGACCATCATGAGTACCGTGAAATATTACGCACCCAAAGGTTTTCTTGGAAAGAGAAGCGTGGGCAGCCTGAGCGAGCTTGAAGGTGTGCTGAACGTCAGTACCGGCAATGACGGATGCTCGGCGACGATTTCACCGCTTCACGTCCCGAGCTGCGAAGGCGTGTTCTGTAAGATCGAAGCTCTGGGTTACAAAGCCCGTCTTCCGTAGCCAAAAATTCGCAGACCCCTCGGGGTCTGGTGCATGCCCCTGGCAAGGTGCGCCGGAGGAACGGGCGCGATCTTGTCAGGCTTTCAGCAATTCCTCGCGACTCCCCAGCCAACGTGCGAGATGCGCTTCGGCCCTCGTCGGCGCCTCCCGTAGCAGCGTTTCGGCCAGACCCTGGGCCAACTCCACCAGATCGGTGTCCATCTCCAGGTCGGCGTAGCGGAGCAGAGGCACGCCCGACTGACGACTGCCGATAAACTCGCCAGGACCGCGCAAGTGCAGATCCTGACGGGCAATTTCGAAACCATCGGTGTGCTCGAAGATAATTCTCAATCGTGCCCGTGCCGTCTGCGACAGCGGCGACTGGTAGAGCAGCACGCAGGTCGAGTCATATGCGCCGCGCCCGACCCGTCCGCGCAGCTGATGCAACTGCGAAAGGCCGAAGCGCTCGGCATGCTCGATCACCATCAGGCTGGCATTGGGCACATCGACACCGACCTCGATCACGGTCGTCGCCACCAGCACATCGATCCTTCCGGCGACAAAATCGGCCATCAGCGCGGCCTTCTCCGCCGGTTTGAGGCGACCGTGCACCAGTCCGATGCGCAAGTCGTCCAACTCCGCAGACAGCACCGCATGCGTATCGATCGCCGTCTGCAACTGCAGCTTTTCCGATTCCTCGATCAAGGGACAGACCCAATACACTTGGCGCCCTTCGCCGACCGTGGCGCGCACGCCGGCAATCACCTGCTCGCGGCGCGCATCGGAAATCAGCTTGGTGCGTATCGGCGTGCGTCCCGGAGGCAACTCATCGAGCACCGACACCTCAAGGTCGGCGTAGTAACTCATCGCCAGCGTCCGCGGAATCGGCGTCGCCGACATCATCAACTGGTGCGGATTTCCGCCCTTCTTGCGCAACTCCAGCCGCTGGGAAACGCCGAAGCGGTGCTGCTCATCGACAATCGCGAGGCCCAAGCGGGCGAAATCGACGCTTTCCTGGATCAGCGCATGCGTACCGACAACGAGCTGTGCCGTCCCCGAGGCCTGGCGCTGCGATGCCGTTTTGGCCGCTTTGCGCAGACTACCGGTCAGCCAGGCGACCTCAATGCCGAAAGGTTCGAGCCAGGCGCACAATTTGAGGTAATGCTGCTCTGCCAGAATCTCCGTCGGCGCCATGAACGCGGCCTGATAGCCTGCCTCGATCGCCTGGCAGGCCGCCAGCGCCGCAACGATGGTCTTGCCGCTACCGACATCACCTTGCAAGAGGCGCTGCATCGGATAGGGCTGGGCCAGATCTTCGGAAATCTCGGCTAGCACGCGCCGCTGCGCCGTCGTCAGGGAGAAGGGCAAGGTTGCCAACAGACGCCGGCCCAAGGAGCCGTCCGCCTTGAGCACTGGCGCGCCTTTCTGGCGCCGGGCAAGGTAGGCGCGGCGTAGCGACAACTGCTGCGCCAGCACCTCGTCAAACTTCACGCGCCGCCAAGCCGGATGCGAGCGATTCTGCAAGGCGAACTCGGCCACGTCGGGCGGCGGCGCATGTAACAGGCGAACTGCCTCGGCGAACCGCATCAAGTCGTGACAACGACACCAATCCGCGTCCAGCGAATCGTCAAGTCCGCCGGTCGCCAGCGCCGCTGCGATCAGCTTGCGCAAGGCCGCCTGGGAGACCCCGGCCGTCGTCGGATATACCGGCGTTAGCGATGTTGGCAGCGGTGTTTCCGCAGACACCACCCGGTAACGCGGATGCACCATTTCAGCACCGAGAAACCCATGGCGGAGCTCACCAAAAATCCGCAACAACTTACCGTCGTCGCGGGTTTGCTCGAGTTGTTTGAGCTGGCTCCCATAGAAGTTGAGGAAACGCAGCACAAGCTCGCCACTACTGTCCGCGACCCGCGCAACCAATTGACGGCGAGGGCGGAACTGTACCGAAACGTCGAGAACCCGCGCCTCAAGCTGGACGGGAACTCCCTCCAGCGCCGCCGCGACCGTCACGATCGATGTTTCGTCCTCATACCGGATCGGCAGATGCAAAATGAAATCGTCGTGACGCACCAGACCCAGCTTCTGCAGCTTAGTCTTCAAGGCCGGCGGCACCGGCAGCACGTCGGATGCCATGCAGAATTTAAAGCGCCATCACTCCGTCGGCCTCGACCAGCGCGCCGCGCGGCAAGGCAGCCACGCCGATGGCTGCCCGGGCAGGGAACGGCTCGCTGAAATAGCGTGCCATCGCCTCATTCACCTTGGCGAAATTGCCAAGATCTGTCAGAAAAACATTGAGCTTGACGACGTCGGACAGGGAACCGCCCGCCGCCTCGGCGACGGCCTTGAGATTCTCGAAGACCCGTTCGATCTGCGCATCGATTCCCTCGACCATTTGCATGTTTGAAGGATCAAGGCCGATTTGTCCGGAGAGATACACGGTATCTCCGACCTTGACGGCTTGCGAGTACGTGCCGATGGCAGCCGGCGCCTTGGGGGTGGAAATGATCGTTTTGGCCATGGTGTTGTCTACCCTCGTGAAAAGCGTATTGAACCACGAAGCATCGCAAAGCCGAAATTTACAACCGCCAACACGAGTCATCGACCATGGACAGTGAACAGACGCTCTCCCCCAACATTACGCGGCTCGAAAAACTTCTCGACGGCGCGCATGATGGCGCCCTGCTCCGCTATGCGCTCGGCAACGAGTGGCTGAAAGCCGGGCACGCTGCCAAGGCGGCCGACTACCTGCGCCAATCTCTGGCGCTCGATCCGAGCGCGTCGGCGGCCTGGAAACTACTTGGCAAGGCGCTTTCCGCGAACGGTGAAACCGCGGCGGCCGTCGAGGCCTTCACGCAGGGAATCACCGTCGCCACATCGCACGGCGACATCCAAGCGGCGAAAGAAATGACCGTATTTCTGCGCCGCTTGCGCCGCGACACTCCATTGGCCTAGCGCCGCAACCGACTCGGCATCAGCATGACGGCATCGATGCCCATCGACTTCATCTTGATCCGGGCAGCTTCCGCCTCTTCCTTCGTATTGAACGGGCCCACCTGAACGCGCGCCTCGATCGTCGAAGGAATCCCTTCCAACGTCAGGCGCGCATGCAACTCCTCCGCCCGTCGCGGTTCGACGAATACGCCGGCTTGCAGGGCGAAGCCCGAAAACAGCCGTGACGGCGCCGGTGGTGACAACGTGACAGCCGTTTCGCTACGCGCCGGCGACGTGGCGGCCCCGATCCGCGCCTGCAGCGGCTCGAATACCTTGACCGATGCCGACGACTGCCCGGCGCCACCGCCGCCATGCGTCGGCGTTGAAACCTGACCGGACGCAGCACGCGTCGTCACACCGCCCGACTTAGGCAAGACCGGTCGCGCGGCGACCTCGGTTCGTGCCGGAGCATCAAGCTTCGGCGCGGCCTTATCAACGGGAGGCGTAGTCAGTTCCGGTGCCGGCGGCTCTTTCTTCTCTTCCTTGACCTCGGGCATGGGTTCGATCGGCTTCACCGGTTGCGTGATCGATTTTCTGGCGACTGGCACGGGCTCCGTATAACGCGTCGCTTCGGGCTCGGATTCGACGCGCGCACCCATGTAGTCGAACAGGGCAAGACCGCCCAGCAGTCCGACAATCATCAGCCCGGCCACGCCCATGCGCAGGATCAGCTTGCGCCTCAGATTGGAAAGGCTTTGGGATGAGGGATCGGGATTCGCGTTTGCCGCCATGAGAGCTTCCGCAGTGGAATATGCCGTTTTCAATTATCGCGATTTCGGACAAGTGCCGCCACCAATTCCGCTTCTGCCCGGGTGATGCCGCACTGCTCGGAGATCTCTGCCGGACTGGCGTCCTTCCGCGCGAGTTGCAGGGCTTCGCTGTATTGTGGCGCGATCAATTCGGTCACCGCCGCCCGGCGCTCTTCGCGAACGACAGCAGGCGGCGGCGCTGGTACCACGGCTATTTCGTTCAAACGTTTAACGGCTTCACGCAACACAAGGATCTCGGCACGCAGGCTGCCGACCTCCTTGCGCAGCAAATCCACATCCATTTCGAGCGTCGCCACGCGCTGAGTCTCGTTGCTCGGCGTCGGCGGTTCGTTCCAGGGAAATTGAAAGTCGGGGGCGCCGAGTTCGCTCGGAGCTGCCTCGCCTTGTCCGTCCGGACTTCCTTGCTGCTCGGCATGATAGGCCGCAAGCGCCGCGGATGACACGAATGCCGCCGCAGCTGTTTCCACGCGCAAGGCCTCCTGCTTGAGACGATGCATACGCAGATAGACGAAGACGATATATACCGTCAGGAGGCCGATCACGACCACCAACGCCTCACGCCAGCCAGAATTGGTCAGAAAATCGAGTTCCATTGGCCGAATCGTCAGAGTGAATGCAGAATATTATCCCAGACTCGGAAGCATCGGTCACAAACGGGAAAACTACCGCCCGAAGAACAAAAATGCCCCGACCTGCGGGGCATTTCGCGACGAGAGAGAAACTGGTCAGAAGGCATGTGAGTACTGCGCGCCAACAATCCAGATGTTTCCCTGATACGTACCGTTAACCAGCACGCCGTTTGAATAGTTATTGATCGACGGGTCTCGCAGGTAGAGATACGCGACCCCCAGATCAAGTGTCGAAGCCTTCGAGAAACGATACTGCCCCCCGGTCGAGAACCAGACGCGGTTGGTGTCCGGCAACGATACGAGTCGGGTTTCTCCCTGGCGAACGGGCGACTGATCATACGCAATGCCGAACTTCAGCTTCAGCGCTTCGGTGTATTGGTAGTTGGCACCCAACGCCACCCGCCAGGTATTGCGGAAGTCGGTGTCCAAGGTTTGAGCCAAAGTAGACGACGTCGTGTTCATGATGAACACCTTCGGCACCGAAGACCAGCCGGTTCTCGACACATCGCCAAGCATCTCCCACTTATCGCTCAACTTCTGGGTGACGCTCATGATGAACGTATCGGGCAACTTGAGATCAGCGGCCGCATTGGCATTCAAAGCACCGGTAAATGTCCCAGTTGTTTTATGTTTGATAGCCGAGCGATACGACACGCCAACCTTCGTTGATGGTGACAAGGTGAACAAGGCGCCTGCATTCCATCCCCACGAGCTATCGTCCGTATCGAGTTTGATCTGGGTCCCGGCCGCGTTAACCGCCCGAACGTATTCGGCCTCGATCTTTTGCCAATTGAGGCCGAAACCGACGGAAACGGCATCATTCACGCGATACGCCACCGACGGGTTCAGGTTGATGGTCTTAATGTCAAACTTGATCGACTGTCGTTGTCCAACCCACCCCGCCGCGTACTCGGTCTTCAAACCAAACGGTGCACTAATTCCAAGGCCGAGATACAGATCCTTGGTCACCCCCCAGGAAGCATACCCGTTGGGCACCCCCGCCCAACTACCGGCATCCCCCCCGTTACCACCCGTCGAAGAACTCGCAGCATTGCTGAATTTGTAACTCGGGCCAATTGCCGCCACGCCGCCCGACACCTGAACGCCCTGCAGCTGCGTCATCCCGGCCGGATTGAAATAAATGGTGCTGGCATTTTCGGCAACCGCTGCCGACCCGGCAAAAGCATTCCCGATGCCACTTGCGCTTTGCTCCTGCAATTGGAAGCCTGACGCTACCGCCGTTCCGGAGATCACTCCGGGAAGCAGCATCATCGCTACCTTCGTGGAAATACCTTTGGCCATACGTCCTCCTGAAAAATGCCTTCATACGCGGCCAGCGACAAACGGCCGCAAACTGTCGTATTTTATGTTTTTTTGGCGAAATTCGAACCGACTATCCGGCGACCGGCAACAAGCGCTTTTCACCGTGTTGGTTAATTGCAACATACGTCAGCACTGCCTCAGTAACCTTTACAACACGCGCTTCTGGCAAACTGCGCTCCGCATAGACCGCCACATCGACCTTGATCGAGGTGTGACCGGTCTCGATGATCGACGCATAAAAACTGACAACATCGCCGATGCGGACAGCCTGCTTGAAGACGAAGGAGTTAACCGCAACCGTCGTTACCCGCCCCTGCGCCCGGCGATAGGCCTCAACACCACCGGCCACATCAACATGGGACATGATCCATCCGCCGAAAATATCGCCGTTATGATTCGCGTCATAGGGCATCGGCACCACCCGAAGCGTCGGTTGCACAGATGGCAGGGAAGTGACAACTGCTTCATTCTCGGACACGGATCATCTCCGATCAAATCTCCCCTTTTGGGGGAATCCTCTGAACAAAAAAAAGCCAGGCAAAGCCTGGCTCTTCTTAGACCAAAAGCAGCTTACGCGGCTTCTGCGGTATCGGCTTCGACAACTTCCGGCTGATCGAGCAACATCACCAAAGCCATCGGTGCGTTGTCGCCGTCACGGAATCCGCACTTGAGGATGCTGAGATATCCTCCGTTGCGGGTCGCGTAGCGCGGTCCCAACTCGTCGAACAGCTTGACGACGATTTCACGATCGCGCAGGCGGTCGAATGCCAGACGACGATTTGCCAAGCTCGGCTTCTTGCCCAACGTGATCATCGGCTCGACGACACGCCGCAACTCTTTCGCTTTCGGCAGGGTCGTCTTGATGGTTTCATGCCGCAACAGGGAAACCGCCATGTTACGAAGCATGGCCAGGCGGTGAGCGCTGGTGCGGTTCAGCTTACGAAGTCCCAAACGGTGACGCATATCAATTCCTTCCTATTCTTGGCCGAGCAGCTTACTTCTCAAGCCCGGCCGGCGGCCAGTTCTCAAGCTTCATGCCCAGCGTCAGGCCGCGCGCGGCCAACACTTCCTTGATTTCATTGAGCGACTTACGACCGAGATTCGGCGTCTTCAGCAACTCGTTTTCAGTACGCTGAATGAGATCGCCGATGTAGTAAATATTCTCGGCCTTCAAGCAGTTTGCAGAACGCACGGTCAGCTCAAGATCATCAACCGGACGCAGCAGCAGCGGATCGACCTGAACAGCCTTCTGGTGCTCGATCGGCAACGCCGTGCCTTCAAGATCGGCGAACACCGAAAGCTGTTCCATCAGCAACCGCGCAGCTGTGCGAATTGCCTCCTCGGGTTCGATCACGCCGTTGGTCTCAATCTCCATGATCAGCTTATCGAGATCGGTACGCTGCTCGACGCGGGCGCTTTCGACGAAGTAGCTCACCCGACGGATCGGGCTGAACGAGGCATCCAGAACGAGACTCCCGATGCTCTTGTTCACTTCGCTCAAGCGACGGGCGTTTCCTGGAACGTAGCCACGCCCCTTTTCCACCTTCAACTCGATGGCAAGTTTTCCACCGGCCGAAAGATGCGCGATCACATGATCCGGATTGATGATCTCGACATCGTGGGATACCACGATGTCGCTGGCGCGAACCACGCCCTCACCTTCCTTCGAAAGTTGAACGATCGCCTCTTCGCGATTATGAAGCTTGAAGACGACGCCTTTCAAATTGAGAAGGATGTCGACCACGTCTTCTTGAACACCATCGATCGTCGAGTACTCATGCAACACACCGTCGATGCTGACTTCGGTTGCCGCGAAACCGGGCATCGAAGAAAGAAGGATGCGGCGCAAGGCATTGCCCAAAGTATGCCCGTAGCCACGCTCGAACGGTTCCATCACCACCCGGGCGTGCACAGGAGACAAACTCTGTACATCGATGATTCGCGGTTTCAAAAGTCCACTGCTTTGCATGTCTTGTCCTTTGCCTGGTTCAGTCGCACGAAGCCGCTATTACTTCGAATACAATTCGATCACGAGGCCTTCGTTGATCGACTGCGGCAGTTCGCTACGCTCCGGACGCGCCTTGTAGGTACCCTTGGCTTCCTTGACGTTGACTTCAACCCATTCCGGGAATCCACGCGACTCGGCCGCAGCAAGTGCAGCCTTCACGCGCAGTTGGTTCTTGGCGCGCTCGGCCACTTCGACCACATCACCCGGACGAACCTGGAACGACGGCACATTGACGCGACGGCCATTGACCAGCACGCCGTTGTGGCGAACCACCTGACGGGACTCAGCGCGCGACGCGGCAAAGCCCATGCGGTGAACAACCGTATCGAGACGCGATTCGAGCAACTGCAGCAGGTTTTCGCCGGTGACGCCCTTGCGCCGATCAGCTTCCTTGTAAACCTTGCGGAATTGGCCTTCGAGAACGCCATAAATGCGGCGAATCTTTTGCTTTTCGCGAAGATGCACGCCGTAGTCCGACAGGCGGGCGCCGGACTTCTGCCCGTGCTGGCCCGGCGCATACGAACGCCGCTCAATGGCACATTTGTCGGTGAAGCACTTATCACCCTTGAGGAACAGTTTTTCGCCCTCGCGACGGCACTGACGGCACTTAGGATCGAGATTACGAGCCACTTGTCTTTCTCCTTAAATCCGACGCTTCTTGGGGGGACGGCAACCGTTGTGCGGAATCGGGGTCACGTCGGTAATCGCCGTGATCTTCATTCCCAACGCGTTGAGCGCGCGAACCGACGATTCGCGGCCGGGGCCAGGGCCCTTGATGCGAACTTCAAGATTCTTGACGCCACACTCAACAGCCACTTTGCCAGCGGCTTCAGCGGCCACCTGCGCAGCGAACGGCGTGCTCTTGCGCGAGCCCTTGAAACCAGCACCACCGGAGGTCGCCCATGCCAGCGCATTGCCTTGGCGGTCGGTAATGGTAATGATGGTGTTATTGAACGACGCGTGAATGTGGGCGATGCCCTCGGCGACGTTCTTTTTGACTTTCTTGCGAACTTTCGTTGCGGTCTTGGCCATGTCAGATCCTCTTATTTCTTGCCGGCAATCGCCTTGCGCGGACCCTTACGGGTGCGTGCGTTAGTACGCGTGCGCTGGCCGCGGACGGGCAAGCCTTTGCGATGCCGAAGACCACGATAACAACCCAGATCCATCAGGCGCTTGATACTCATCGTGACTTCGCGGCGAAGGTCACCCTCAACGGTGAACTTGCCCACCTGTTCGCGCAGACGATCCATTTCGGCTTCCGTCAGGTCCTTGACCTTGACTGTCCGAGCGATGCCGACAGCATCACAGATCTTTTGCGCGCGGCTACGTCCGATACCATAAATCGCGGTCAATGCGATTTCGGTGTGCTGATGGTTGGGAATATTTACCCCTGCAATGCGGGCCATTGAATTACCCCAAATATGCGAAACTGTTGATTATATCTTCAATCGTCCGGTACGTTTCAAAGAAACGGACTGGCGATCAACCCTGACGCTGCTTGTGGCGCGGATCCGAACAGATCACACGCACGATGCCGTGGCGCCGAATAACTTTGCACTTGCGGCAGATGCGTTTAACAGATGCCAGCACTTTCATGGTTAACTCCTAATATTTCGGCGTTCGGCGCAGCCAGCCTTCAGCCTGATTACATCACTTGCGTAGAGATTCTTATTTCGCCCGGAACACAATGCGTGCCCGGCTTAGATCGTATGGGGTCAGCTGAACGGTCACCTTGTCGCCAGGCAGAATGCGAATATAGTGCATGCGCATCTTCCCGGAAATAAAGCCAAGCACCATATGCCCGTTTTCCAGTTTCACCCGAAACGTTGCATTCGGAAGGTTCTCAAGAACCTCCCCCTGCATTTCAATCAAATCTTCCTTAGCCATTGCTATTTCGTCGGAAATCCGGCGCCCTTGAAATTCGCTTTCTTCAGGAGCCCTTCATACTGGTGCGACATGGCATACGCTTGAACCTGCGTCATGAAGTCCATGGTCACCACCACGATAATCAACAGCGATGTTCCACCAAAATAGAACGGCACGTTCCACTTGAGGATCAGGAATTCCGGTAACAAACACACGATCGTGATGTACGCGGCGCCGACAAGCGTCAGCCGCATCAAGATCTTGTCAATATAACGGGCAGTTTGATCACCCGGACGAATACCCGGAACAAACGCTCCACTCTTCTTCAGATTATCAGCCGTCTCCTTCGAATTGAAGACCAGCGCTGTATAGAAGAAGCAGAAGAAAATGATCGCAGCGGCGTACAGCATCACATAAACAGGTTGCCCCGGCGCCAAGCCGGCCGCAATGTCCTTGAGCCAACGCATCGAGTCGCTCGAACCGAACCAGCCTGCGACCGTCGCCGGGAACAGAATCAGTGACGACGCAAAAATCGGCGGAATCACGCCCGACATGTTCAACTTCAACGGCAAGTGCGAACTCTGCCCACCGTAAATCTTGTTACCCACCTGCCGCTTCGCGTAATTCACGAGAATCTTGCGCTGACCACGCTCGACGAAAACCACGAAAGCCGTCACCACCGCAACCAGGAAGGTGATAAACAGTGCCGTCAGCGGATGCATCGCACCAGTACGCACCAACTCGAGCAGACCGCCAACCGCATTCGGCAAGCCCGCGGCGATACCGCTGAAAATGATGATCGAGATCCCGTTCCCGAGACCGCGCTCGGTAATCTGCTCTCCCAACCACATCAGGAACATCGTGCCCGTCAACAGCGTCGTCACGGTGACGAAGCGGAACAGCATCCCCGGATCGGGGACCAAGCCGGGTTGCGATTCCACCGCAATCGCAATACCAATCCCCTGAAACAGCGCCAGAAACACCGTGCCATAACGGGTGTATTGCGTAATCTTGCGACGCCCGGCCTCGCCTTCCTTCTTCAGCGCCTCGAGTTGCGGACTGGCGTGCGTCATCAACTGCATGATGATCGACGAGGAAATATACGGCATGATTCCGAGCGCAAAGATCGTGAATCGCGACAAGGCGCCGCCCGAGAACATGTTGAACATGCCCAGGATACCGCCCTGTTGCTTGCTGAACAGATCCGCCAGCACTTGCGGGTCGATGCCCGGAACAGGTATGTGCGCGCCGATGCGGTAGACGATCAAGGCGCCGATCAGGAAGAACAGACGGCGCTTGAGATCGCCGTATTTACCACCTTTACTGATCTGTGTCTGATTTGTTGCCAAGGATCGCCACCGTTATCGTCGTTATTCCGTCACACAACCACCGGCAGCTTCAATCGCCGCCTTGGCACCTTTGGTCGCGCCAACACCCTTGAGCGTGACCTTGCGGGAAATCTCACCCGACAGCACCACCTTGGCCGACAGCGCATGCTGTGACACCAGGTTGGCCTGCTTGAGCGTCAGCAGATCGATTTCATCGATCGGCAGTGCGTTGATTTCCGACAGGCAAACTTCCACGTTGCGGGCGTTCGTCAAAGACTTGAACCCACGCTTCGGCAGACGGCGTTGCAGCGGCATCTGGCCGCCTTCAAAACCCACCTTGTGGAACCCGCCGGCACGCGACTTCTGGCCCTTATGGCCACGTCCCGCCGTTTTGCCCAAGCCGGAGCCGATACCCCGACCGACGCGCCGCTTCGAATGCTTGGCGCCTTCGCCCGGCTGAATGGTATTGAGCTTCATGTTACCCCTCACACTTCACAAGGTAGGCCACCTTGTTGATCATGCCACGCACAGCGGGCGTATCGATCAACTCGGCCGAACTGTTCAGTCGGCGCAGCCCCAAACCCCGCACCGTCGCGCGATGCGATTGCTTGGTGCCGATCACGCTCTTGACGAGCGTCACTTTGATTTTCTTGTCAGCCATGGCTTACCCCAGGATTTCCTCAACCGACTTGCCGCGCTTGGCAGCAATTTCGGCCGGCGTATTCATCGCCATCAGTCCGTTGATCGTCGCCCGAACGATGTTGTAGGGGTTCGTCGAACCGTGCGCCTTGGCGACGACGTTCGTCATGCCCATCACATCGAACACGGCACGCATGGCGCCGCCGGCAATAACCCCGGTACCTTCCGGTGCCGGTTGCATCATCACCGTGGACGCGCCATGGCGACCCACGACCGTATGATGCAAGGTGCCGTTCTTCAGACTCACCTTGACCAGCTTGCGACGGGCTTCTTCCATCGCCTTCTGTACGGCAACCGGAACTTCGCGGGACTTGCCCTTGCCCATGCCGATACGACCATCGCCATCACCCACCACGGTCAGTGCGGCGAAGCCCAGAATCCGACCCCCCTTCACCACCTTGGTGACGCGGTTGATCGAAATCATCTTCTCGCGCATGCCGTCATCAGGCTTCTCGGCTTGCTGCGTCTTTTTGCTTTGCGGTTTTGCCATTACTTACTCCGTTTCGCGCGGCGATCAGAACTTGAGGCCGGCTTCGCGCGCGGCTTCAGCCAATGCCTTGACTCGTCCGTGATACTGGAAACCACCCCGGTCGAAAGCGACCTGTTCGATGCCAGCCTTCTTGGCGCGCTCGGCGATCAGTTTTCCAATCACCGTGGCAGCCTTGACGTTGCCGCCATTGGCAAGCTCTTTGCGAACCTCGGGCTCGAGCGACGATGCCGCCGCCAACACCTTCGATCCGCAGGGCGAAAACACCTGCGCATAAATGTGAAGGTTGGTACGGTGCACGGACAGACGCAACGCATTCAGTTCGGCAATTTTGATCCGGGTTTTGCGGGCCCGGCGCAACCGCGCTTGATTCTTGTCAATCATCTATGCACCCTTACTTCTTCTTCGTTTCCTTGAGGACAATCACCTCGCCGGCATAGCGCACACCCTTGCCCTTATAGGGTTCAGGCTTGCGGTAGGCGCGGATCTCTGCCGCCACCTGGCCGACTTGCTGTTTATCCACGCCCTTGATCACGATCTCGGTCTGCGTCGGGGTTTCGCACTTGACACCGGCCGGCATCTTGTGCGCGACCGGATGCGAAAAGCCGAGCGTCAGGTTCAGCGTATCGCCTTGAGCCTGAGCACGATAACCAACGCCCACCAGATTCAGCTTGCGCTCAAAACCTTTGCTCACGCCGGTCACCATGTTGGCGACAATAGCGCGGACGGTTCCGGAAAGCGCATTGGCATTCGCCGCGCCTTCAACCGGCTTGCACAACAGGGCCGAACCTTCCTGCGCAACCACCACCGCCGGATTTGCCGGAATGCTGATTGAGCCCAATGGCCCTTTAACGGAGATCTTCTCTGCGCTCAGGGCAACTTCAACGCCCTGCGGCAGCACAATCGGATTTTTTGCAACGCGGGACATCGCTTCTTCCCCTTATGCGACGATGCACAGCACTTCGCCACCAACATTGCTGGCGCGTGCCTTGCGGTCAGTCATCACACCCTTGGGCGTCGACACAATCGCCACACCAAGGCCATTCATCACTCGCGGAATATCGCTTGCACCACGGTAGATCCGCAGGCCAGGCTTCGAAACGCGGTCAATGCGCTCGATGACCGGACGGCCGGCGTAATACTTGAGGCCAATCTCAAGGGTTGCCTTGCCTTCAATATCACGGACGGCAAAGTCCTCAACATAGCCTTCATCCTTCAACACCTTGACGATAGCCACCTTGACCTTCGACGACGGCATGGCGACGGACGCCTTATTTGCCATCTGGGCATTGCGGATACGGGTCAGCATATCGCTGATCGGATCGCTCATACTCATAGTCTCTTCTCCTGCTTACCAGCTGGCCTTGGTCATACCAGGCACTTCGCCACGCATGACAAAGTCGCGCAGCTTGCTACGGCCCAGACCAAACTTGCGGAAAACGCCACGCGGACGACCGGTCAGCTGGCAACGGTTGCGCAGACGAACGGAGCTCGAATTACGCGGCAACGCCTGAATCTTGAGGCGGGCCTCGTAACGATCTTCTTCGCTACGGCTTTCATCATTCACGATCGCTTCCAAGGCTTCACGCTTGGCCTTGAACTTCTCGACCATCTTGCGACGCTTGGCTTCGCGGTTAATCAATGCAAGTTTCGCCATCTTAGCCTCAGTTCTTGAACGGGAATTTGAACGCGCCGAGAAGAGCACGCGCTTCTTCGTCTGTCTTGGCAGTGGTCGTCACGCTGATATTCATCCCGCGCAGCACGTCAATCTTGTCGTACTCGATTTCCGGGAAAATGATCTGCTCTTTAACGCCCATGTTGTAATTGCCACGACCGTCAAAGCCCTTGCCCGAGATACCCCGGAAGTCGCGGACGCGCGGCAGCGCAACCGTCACGAGACGATCCAGGAATTCGAACATACGCGGACCGCGCAGGGTAACCATGCAACCAATCGGGTAACCGTCGCGAATCTTGAAGCCCGCGATCGACTTGCGAGCCTTCGTCACCACCGGCTTCTGGCCAGCAATCTTGGTCATGTCGCCAACGGCAAATTCAAGCACCTTCTTGTCGGCAACCGCCTCGCCAACGCCCATATTCAGGGTGATTTTCGAAATACGAGGCACTTCCATCGGAGACTTGTAACCAAACTTCTGGGTCAGCTCCTGCACCACGGTGTTCTTGTAGTAATCCAGCAAACGCGCCATGATCGCTCCTTACGCCCCCACCACTTCGCCATTTGACTTGAAGACGCGCACTTTTTTGCCGTCGTCAAGCAACTTGAAGCCAACCCGATCCGCCTTCTTGGTCGCCGGGTTATAGAGCGAGACATTCGATACGTGCAGCGGCATGTCTTTCTCGATCACACCACCAACAACCCCCTTGACCGGATTCGGCTTGACGTGTTTTTTGACGCGATTAACGCCCTCAACCACGACATGCTCCGCGTCGACACGGCGCGCCACAGTACCGCGCTTGCCCTTGTCTTTTCCGGTAATGACGACGACTTCGTCGCCCTTGCGAATTTTTTCCATGGCAGCTCCTTACAGGACTTCAGGAGCCAGGGACACGATCTTCATGAAGCGCTCGCCGCGCAGTTCGCGCGTGACCGGCCCAAAGATGCGGGTGCCAAGCGGCTCCAGCTTGTTGTTGAGGAGCACTGCCGCATTACCGTCAAATCTGACGAGCGAGCCATCCGGACGACGCACACCCTTTGCCGTACGCACGACAACGGCGTTGTAAACGTCACCCTTTTTGACACGACCGCGCGGCGCGGCGTCCTTGATACTAACCTTGATGATATCGCCAACGCTGGCATAGCGACGCTTGGAGCCGCCCAGCACCTTGATACACATCACTGAACGAGCGCCGGTATTGTCGGCGACGTCCAGAACCGTTTGCATTTGAATCATCACACTCTCCAACTTATCCCGCGCCGTTTGCAAAACTCGCGGTCAGTCTTGGAACCCGTACGGGAGAAACACCCGGCTGTGATAGCCGGGCGCGAAAGGGGGGCATTATACCCCCAACTGCAAAAATTACAAGCTTTTAAATTGCGACAGCTTTTTCCAGCAACTTGGTCACCGACCAAGCCTTGGTCTTCGAAATCGGGCGGCCTTCCTGGATCTCGACCAGATCACCCGCCTTGGCTTCGTTACCCTCGTTGTGCGCATGGTACTTCTGCGAACGCACAATGATTTTGTCATACATCGGATGCTTGACGCGACGCTCGACCAGCACGGTGACCGTCTTGTCCATCTTGTCGCTCACCACGCGGCCGATCAGCGTCCGCTTGTTCATCGTTTCGCTCATTGTTGCACCGCCTTTTCACGGAGAACGGTACGGACGCGAGCGATATCGCGGCGCACCTTGCCGATCTGGCTAAAGTTGCTCAATTGCTGGGTCGCTGCCTGCATGCGCAAACCGAATTGGGCCTTCAGGAGATCCAGCAATTCCTTGTTCAGCTCGTCGACGCTCTTTACTCTGAGTTCACTTGCTTTCATGATCAACCTACCATTCGCGTGACGAACGTCGTCGGAATCGGAAGCTTGGCAGCCGCGAGCGCGAACGCTTCGCGGGCAAGACTCTCGTTGACGCCGTCCATTTCATACAGCACCTTACCCGGCTGGATCTCGGCAACGTAGTACTCGGGATTGCCCTTACCGTTACCCATCCGAACTTCAGCAGGCTTCTTGGAGATGGGCTTGTCCGGGAAAATGCGAATCCAGATCCGACCACCGCGCTTGATATGACGGGTCATCGCGCGACGAGCCGCTTCAATCTGACGCGCCGTCAGGCGGCCGCGCCCCGTGGCCTTCAAGCCGAAATCGCCGAAGCTGACCTTGGCACCCCGAGTCGCCAGGCCGGTGTTACGGCCCTTGTGTTCCTTGCGGTACTTTCTTCTAGTTGGCTGCAGCATCTGTCGTTCCTGCCTTTCTTACTCGTTTTGCCGGCGCCTTTCCTTCAGACCCCGGAGCCTCGGCCTTCACGGTGCGCGCCCGGGGCTTATCCCCTTCGCCGCCCGGCTTACCGAGACGACGGGGCTTGCGGGAAGGCTCATCACCAGCGGGCACATCATTCGCCACCGCCGGTTGCTCGTTGCGATCGAGAATCTCGCCCTTGAACACCCACACCTTGACACCGATGATGCCGTAGGTGGTGAGCGCCTCGGAGGTCGCGTAATCGATATCCGCACGCAGCGTATGCAAAGGCACCCGGCCTTCGCGATACCATTCGCGACGGGCGATTTCCGCGCCGTTGAGTCGACCCGAGCTCATGATCTTGATGCCCTGAGCACCGAGACGCATCGCGTTCTGCATCGCACGCTTCATTGCGCGACGGAACATGATCCGCTTCTCAAGCTGTTGCGTGATCGAGTCGGCGATCAGTTGCGCATCCAGTTCGGGCTTGCGAATTTCTTCGATGCTGACATGAACCGGAACGCCCATGATCTTCTGCAATGCCGAGCGCAGATGATCAATCTCTTCGCCCTTCTTGCCGATGACAACGCCCGGCCGCGCCGAGAAAACAGTCACGCGCGCGTTCTTGGCCGGACGCTCGATCAGCACACGACCGACGGAAGCGTGCTTGAGCTTTTCCTTCAGATAGTCGCGAACCTGGACATCTTCGTTGAGCATGCCCGCGAAGTCTTTGCTGTTCGCATACCAGCGCGACGACCAGTCACGGGTGACGGCCAGACGAAAACCAGTCGGATGAATTTTCTGTCCCATGTTTATCCTCAGTTCCCGACGGTCAGGAAAATATGGCAGGTCGGCTTAATGATCCGGTTGCCACGTCCCTTGGCGCGCGCGGTGAAACGCTTGAGCACCATGCCTTTTTCGACATAGATCGACTTCACCTTCAGTTCATCAACGTCGGCACCATCATTGTGCTCGGCGTTAGCGATTGCTGACTCCAGCACCTTCTTGATGATACCGGCACCCTTCTTTGGGCTGAAGGTCAGGATGTTCAGCGCCTTATCAACCGGCAGTCCGCGGATCTGGTCGGCCACCAGTCGACCCTTTTGGTCCGACAGCCGAACGCCGCGCAAAATAGCACGAGTTTCCATATCCATTCCTTTACTTCTTCGCCTTCTTGCCGGCGGTGTGACCCTTGAACGTCCGGGTCAGCGAGAATTCGCCGAGCTTGTGGCCAACCATGTTTTCGGTGACATACACCGGGATGTGCTGCTTGCCGTTATGCACCGCGATGGTCAGGCCGACGAAATCCGGGAGAATCGTCGAACGACGCGACCAGGTCTTGATCGGGCGCTTGTCACTGGTCGCGCGAACCGCGTCGACCTTCTTGATCAGATGGGCATCGACAAACGGGCCCTTTTTAATGGAACGTCCCATAGTGTTCTACCCCTTAGCGTTTGTGACGGCGCTGCACGATCATCGAGTTCGTGCGCTTGTTCGACCGAGTACGATAACCCTTGGTCTTGGTACCCCACGGGCTGACCGGATCCATACCTGCCGACGTACGACCTTCGCCACCACCGTGCGGGTGATCGACCGGGTTCATAACGACGCCGCGAACCGTCGGGCGAATACCGCGCCAACGATTGGCACCGGCCTTACCGATCGAACGGAGGCTGTGCTCTTCGTTGCCGACTTCGCCGATCGTCGCACGGCACTCGACATGCACGCGACGAACTTCGCCGGAGCGCAAGCGAAGCTGCGCATACACGCCTTCGCGCGCCAGGAGCTGAGCCGACGTACCGGCGGAGCGAGCCAATTGCGCGCCCTTACCCGGGATCATCTCGATGCAGTGAATCGTCGTACCGACCGGGATGTTACGGATCGGCAGCGCGTTACCGGCCTTGATCGGCGCCTCGGAGCCACTGATGATCTGCTGACCGACGACTACGCCCTTCGGCGCGATCACATACCGACGCTCACCGTCTGCGTAAAGCAGGAGCGCGATGTTGGCAGTACGGTTCGGATCGTATTCCAGACGCTCAACCTTGGCCGGAATGCCATCCTTGTTGCGCTTGAAGTCGATCACACGGTAATGCTGTTTGTGTCCGCCACCCTGATGGCGAGTGGTGATGCGACCGTTGTTGTTGCGCCCCGCGTTTTTCGATTGCGGCTCAAGCAGGCCGGCGAACGGCGCGCCCTTGTGCAGGTTCGCGTTGACAACCTTGACGACGGCACGACGACCCGGGGAGGTTGGTTTGACTTTGACGAGAGCCATTACGCAGCACCTCCATCAACAAAATTGATTTCCTGACCCGGCTTCAAGCTGACATACGCTTTCTTCCAGTTCTTGCGAGCACCCATGGCACGGCCGAAGCGCTTTTGCTTGCCCTTGACGTTGGCGACCTGAACCGACTCGACTTCAACCTTGAACAGCAGCTCGACGGCGGCCTTGATTTCCGGCTTGGTCGCACCGGACACAACGCGGAAAATCACTTGCTCGTTCTTGTCGGCAACAAACGTCGCCTTCTCGGAGATCTGCGGCGCAAGGAGAACTTGCATCAGACGTTGTTGATTCATCCCAGGATCTCCTCAAACTTGGCGACGGCGCTCTTGGTCATCAGCACCTTCGGGAAACGAATCAGCGAAACCGGATCGGCTTCATTCACTTCCAGCACCAGCACGTTCGGCAGGTTGCGCGAAGCAAGATACACGTTTTCGTCGAGCGCGTCGGTGATCACCAGAACCGAGTCGTAACCCATGCCCTTGATCTTCTGCGCGAACAGTTTGGTCTTCGGCGCATCGACTTCAAGCGTATCGACAACTGCGAGGCGGTCTTCACGCACGAGTTGCGACAGGATCGAAGCCATACCGGCGCGATACATCTTCTTATTCAGCTTCTGGCTGAAATTTTCTTCCGGCGAGTTCGGGAAGATCCGACCGCCCCCACGCCACAGCGGCGAGGACGACATACCGGCACGCGCGTTACCCGTTCCCTTTTGACGGAAGGGCTTCTTGGTCGTGTGCGAAACCTGACCCCGGTCCTTCTGCGCACGATTACCGCTGCGGGCATTCGCCTGGTAAGCGACGACGACCTGGTGAACCAGCGACTCGTTGTAGTCGCGACCGAACAGAACATCAGACGCTTGCAGACGGCTGGCTTCCTGCCCTTGTTCATTAATGAGCTTGAGTTCCATTATGCCCCCGCCTTGACTGCAGGACGCACGACCAGATCCGACCCCTTCGAGCCGGGCACGGCGCCCTTGACCAACAACAGCTGACGTTCGACATCAACCCGAATGACCTCAAGGTTTTGCTGGGTACGCTGCACGTCGCCCATATGACCGGCCATCCGCTTGCCGGGGAAAACACGGCCCGGATCCTGGTTCATACCGATCGAACCCGGCGCGTTGTGCGACACCGAGTTACCGTGCGTGGCACGTTGCGACTTGAAATTATGCCGCTTGATACCGCCCTGAAAGCCCTTACCGATCGACTGACCGGTAACATCGACTTTCTGTCCGACGGCAAAAATATTGACGCTGATCTGATCACCCGGTTTCAGGGAAGAGAGCTCGTCGGTCGAAACCGTGAACTCCTTGAGCAGATTGCCCGCTTCGACACCGGCTTTAGCCAGGTGACCCGCCAGGGACTTATTGACGCGAGAAGGACGACGCTTGCCGAATGCCACTTGAATGGCTGCATAGCCGTCGTTCTCAGGCGTTTTGATCTGGGCGACGCGGTTGTTCGACACATCGAGCACAGTCACCGGAACGGACACGCCGTCGTCGGTGAAAATGCGCGTCATGCCGACCTTGCGCCCAACAAGGCCTAGACTCATGGTTATTCTCCTCTTGCCGGCTACGATTGGCCGGCGAGCGCTTCAACACAAAATGGATGGTGTCGATGACACCATCCGGCGAAAGGCGGCGATTATAGCCGCAAAACTGCGATTACTGCAACTTGATTTCGACGTCAACACCCGCCGGCAGGTCCAACTTCATCAGCGCATCCACCGTCTTGTCGGTCGGATCGATGATATCCATCAGGCGAAGGTGCGTACGAATTTCGAACTGATCGCGCGACGTCTTGTTGACGTGCGGCGAACGCAAAACATCAAACCGCTGGATACGGGTAGGCAGAGGAACCGGGCCGCGAACAACAGCGCCAGTACGCTTGGCGGTTTCGACAATTTCCAGCGCCGACTGATCGATCAGACGATAGTCGAAAGCTTTCAGGCGGATACGAATTTTTTGGTTTTGCATAGTTATTCCAAAGAGCAGAGGACGAGGCCGAGCCTCGTCCTGTTTCAAGAATTACTCGATGATTTTGGCGACGACGCCGGCACCGACGGTACGACCACCTTCGCGGATGGCGAAACGCAGACCTTCTTCCATCGCGATCGGGCAGATCAGCTTCACCGTCATCTGGATGTTGTCGCCAGGCATCACCATCTCCGTGCCTTCCGGCAGCGAGATCGCACCCGTCACGTCCGTCGTACGGAAGTAGAACTGCGGACGGTAGTTGTTGAAGAACGGCGTGTGACGACCACCTTCGTCCTTCGACAGCACATACACCTCACCCGTGAAGTGCGTATGCGGCGTGATCGAACCCGGCTTCGCCAACACTTGGCCACGTTCAACTTCTTCACGCTTCGTGCCGCGCAGCAGAACGCCAACGTTGTCCCCAGCCTGACCCTGGTCAAGCAGCTTGCGGAACATTTCAACGCCCGTGCAGGTCGTCTTCACCGTCGGCTTGATACCAACAATTTCGATTTCCTCGCCAACCTTGACGATCCCGCGTTCAACACGGCCCGTCACCACCGTACCACGACCCGAAATCGAGAACACGTCTTCGATCGGCAGCAGGAACGGCTTGTCAACCGTACGCTCCGGCGTCGGAATGTAGCTGTCCAGCGCAGCCGCCAGCGCCATGATCGCGCCTTCGCCCAGATCGCTCGTGTCGCCTTCCAGCGCCTTCAGCGCCGATCCCTTGACGATAGGAATGTCGTCGCCAGGGAATTCGTACTTCGACAGCAGCTCGCGAACTTCCATTTCAACCAGTTCGAGCAACTCAGCATCGTCCACCATGTCGCACTTGTTCATGAACACGATGATGTACGGAACACCCACCTGACGCGCCAGCAGAATGTGCTCACGCGTTTGCGGCATCGGACCGTCAGCCGCCGACACCACCAGGATCGCGCCGTCCATCTGCGCAGCACCCGTAATCATGTTCTTGATGTAGTCAGCGTGGCCCGGACAGTCAACGTGCGCGTAGTGACGCGTCGCCGTCTCGTATTCCACGTGCGCCGTGTTGATCGTAATGCCGCGTGCCTTCTCTTCCGGCGCCGCGTCAATCTGGTCGTAGGCCTTCGCCTCACCACCAAACTTCTTCGACAAGATCGTCGTGATCGCCGCCGTCAGCGTCGTCTTACCATGGTCAACGTGACCAATCGTGCCGACATTCACGTGCGGCTTCGTACGTTCAAATTTTGCCTTAGCCATAGCAGTTTCCTCTGTACAGTTATTTCTTGTTGATCACGGCCTCAGCGACATTCTTCGGCGCTTCGACATAGTGTTTGAATTCCATCGAGTAGGTGGCACGCCCTTGCGACAGCGAGCGGACCGTCGTCGAATAGCCGAACATCTCGGCCAACGGCACTTCCGCCTTCACCGCCTTGATACCGCCAGGAATGTCTTCCATTCCCTGAACGATGCCGCGACGGCTCGACAAATCGCCCATGATGTTGCCCATGTATTCTTCCGGCGTTTCGACTTCAACAGACATCATCGGCTCAAGCAGCGTCGGCTGTGCCTTACGCATACCTTCCTTGAACGCCATCGATGCAGCCATGCGGAATGCATTTTCGTTCGAGTCCACATCGTGGTACGAACCATCAAACAGCGTGAATTTCATATCGACAGTCGGATACCCGGCGAGCACACCGCTCTTGACAGCTTCTTGCAAGCCCTTATCCACCGCCGGAATGTATTCGCGCGGCACGGTTCCGCCTTTGATGGCATCGACGAACTCGTAACCCTTGCCAGCTTCGTTCGGTTCAATTTTGAGCCAAACATGGCCGAACTGACCACGCCCGCCAGACTGCTTGACGAATTTACCTTCCTGTTCGACTGCCTTCTTGATGCATTCGCGATACGCCACTTGCGGGGCGCCGATATTGGCTTCGACGCCAAACTCGCGCTTCATGCGGTCGACGATGATCTCGAGGTGCAACTCGCCCATGCCCGAGATAATGGTCTGACCGGATTCTTCATCGCTGCGAACACGGAACGACGGGTCTTCCTGCGCCAGACGTCCCAGCGCGATACCCATTTTTTCCTGGTCGGCCTTGGTCTTCGGCTCAACGGCGATATGGATCACAGGCTCCGGGAATTCCATGCGCTCCAGAGTGATCGGCGCTTCCGGATCACACAGAGTCTCGCCCGTCGTGACATCTTTCAGACCGACGCATGCGGCGATATCCCCGGCCAGAATTTCCTTAATTTCGACCCGGTTGTTGGCGTGCATTTGCAACACGCGTCCAATACGCTCTTTGCGTCCCTTGACCGGATTGAAAATCGTGTCGCCGGATTTCAGCACACCCGAATAAACGCGAACGAAGGTCAACTGTCCGACATAGGGGTCGGTCATCAGCTTGAACGCCAGCGCCGAGAACTTTTCGTCATCAGAGGCTTTGCGCGAATCCGGCTTGCCGTCGTCATCCTCGCCCGCCACATCGTCGATATCAACCGGCGACGGCAACAGTTCGATCACGGCATCCAGCATGCGCTGCACACCCTTGTTCTTGAAGGCGGTACCGCACAGCATGGGCTGGATTTCACAGGCGATCGTACGCGTGCGCAGGCCCTTAATGATTTCGGCTTCGGACAGTTCGCCGGCCTCGAGATACTGATTCATCAGTTCTTCGGAAGCTTCGGCGGCGGACTCGACCATCTTGGCGCGCCACTCTTCGGCGAGTTCCTGCAGGTCGGCCGGGATGTCGCGGTATTCGAACTTCATGCCTTGGGACGCCTCGTCCCAGATGATCGCTTTCATTTTGATGAGGTCAACAACCCCTTCAAAACCTTCTTCCTTGCCGATCGGGATGACGATAGGCACAGGGCTGCCCTTCAGACGCGTCTGCATCTGATCGACAACCTTGAAGAAATCGGCGCCCTGGCGGTCCATCTTGTTGACGAACGCCAGACGCGGCACCTTGTATTTATTGGCTTGACGCCAAACGGTTTCCGACTGCGGCTGAACGCCACCGACCGCGCAATACACCATGCAAGCACCGTCGAGAACACGCATCGAACGTTCGACTTCGATCGTGAAGTCAACGTGTCCCGGGGTATCGATGATGTTAAACCGGTGCTCGGGGAATTGCATGTCCATCCCCTTCCAGAAACAGGTCGTCGCGGCCGACGTGATGGTGATGCCGCGCTCTTGCTCCTGCTCCATCCAGTCCATGGTGGCAGCGCCGTCATGAACCTCACCGATCTTGTGGTTAACACCGGTGTAGTAGAGGATACGCTCGGTCGTCGTAGTCTTGCCGGCGTCGATGTGCGCGCTGATACCGATATTGCGGTAGCGCTCAATAGGTGTTTTACGAGCCACAGTAGGAACCTTTATTGATAAAGAACAAGCGCCGGGAGACAACCTCCCGGCGATGAAACACTCTTTAGAACCGGAAATGCGCGAACGCCTTGTTGGCATCCGCCATACGGTGAACTTCGTCACGCTTCTTGACGGCGCCGCCGCGATTTTCAGCCGCTTCAAGCATTTCAGCCGCCAGACGCTGGTCCATCGACTTCTCCGAACGCTTGCGCGCCGATTCACGCAACCAGCGCATGGCGAGCGCCATACGACGGCTCGGACGCACTTCGACCGGCACCTGGTAGTTGGCGCCACCGACGCGACGGCTCTTGACTTCGACGAGCGGCTTGACGTTATTCATGGCCAGACCGAACACCTCAATCGGGTCCTTGCCCGCCTTGTTGGTGATGATGTCAAACGCGCCATAAACGATGCGCTCGGCAACCGACTTCTTGCCGCTCAGCATGATGGTGTTAATGAACTTGGAGACTTCGACATTGCCGAACTTCGGATCCGGCAGGATATCGCGCTTGGGTACTTCACGACGACGTGGCATAACAACAACCTTTCAATATGAATTCAGTTGAAAACCGAGGCGGACGCCCCAGTCTTCGCGACCGCCCAACAGAGCGGCCACTTACTTGAGCAGCAATTAGGCTGCTTTGGGACGCTTCGTACCGTACTTCGAACGGCTCTGCTTACGGTCCTTGACGCCTTGCGTATCGAGCGAACCGCGGACAGTGTGGTAACGCACACCCGGCAAGTCCTTCACCCGGCCGCCACGAATCAGGACCACCGAGTGCTCCTGCAGGTTGTGGCCTTCACCGCCGATATACGAGATGACTTCAAAACTGTTGGTCAGACGGACCTTGCAGACCTTACGCAGCGCGGAGTTCGGCTTCTTCGGCGTTGTCGTATACACGCGAGTGCACACGCCACGCTTTTGCGGACAGTTCTGCAGCGCAGGAACCTTGCTCTTGCTGACGACTGCCTCACGCGGCTTACGCACCAGCTGGTTAATGGTTGGCATATTTCTATCCCTATTCAACCTGTGACACAGCGCCCCGAAGAAGCGGCTGCACCACAAACACCCCAAGGCGAACCAAAGTCCGCCCTGGCACATTTTTTATAAAAAGCATGGGCAATGATTAGCCTATGCCGACAAAGACCGGGGATTCTATGAGCAATCAACCCCCAAGTCAACCCGCTGCGGAATCCGTTCCGGCCTCGCTAACCGTCGGCGCCACCGATTCCTCGATGACGTCCGGCGCGAGATCGAAACCGGAAGCATTGCTCTTGCGCATCCGGTGATACGCCAGACCGGTACCCGCCGGAATCAGGCGACCAACGATGACGTTCTCCTTCAAACCGCGCAATTCGTCGCGCTTGCCCATGATCGCAGCCTCGGTGAGCACACGCGTGGTTTCCTGGAACGATGCGGCGGAGATGAAGGAATCCGTCGACAGCGACGCCTTCGTGATACCCAACAGCACAGGTTCGTAGGTTGCCGGCAACTTGCCCGCCTCGAGCGCATCGTTCTCGTCAAGCAGATGCGCCTTCTCCACCTGTTCGCCGCGAATGAACTTGGTATCGCCCGGATCGACAACGATTGCACGGCGGAGCATCTGACGGACGATCACTTCGATGTGCTTGTCATTGATCTTCACACCCTGCAGACGGTAAACGTCCTGCACTTCGTCGGTGATGTAGATTGACAGCGCCTCGACGCCCTGCAGACGCAGGATGTCATGCGGATCCGGCGCACCGTCGACGATCATTTCGCCCTTGTTGACGACCTGGCCGTCGTGCACCAGAACGTGCTTGTCCTTCGGGATCAGGTATTCGTGCGTGGCACCTTCGAGATCGGTAATGATCAAGCGCTGCTTGCCCTTGGTGTCCTTACCGAACGAAATCGTGCCGGTGAATTCGGCCAGCATGCCGGCATCTTTCGGCGTACGCGCTTCGAACAGCTCCGCCACACGCGGCAGACCGCCGGTAATGTCGCGGGTCTTGGCCGATTCCTGCGGCAGACGCGCCAGCACGTCGCCGACCGAAATCTGCTGGCCGTCGACCACATTGATGATGGCGCCCACTTGGAAGGTGATCGTCACCGCATGGTCGCTGCCGTGCATGCGCACTTCTTCGCCGTTAGCGTCGTACAGCTTGACCTGCGGGCGCAGGCCCTTGCTCGGCGCTTTGCCGCCGCGCTTCGGATCGATGACGACGAGCGTCGACAGGCCCGTCACTTCGTCGATCTGCTTGGCGACCGTCACACCCTCTTCGACGTTCTCGAACTTCACGAGACCGGCGTATTCGGCGATGATCGGCCGGGTGTGCGGGTCCCAAGTGGCCAGCTTCGCGCCCGCCTTGACTTGCTGACCATCCGACACCTGCAGCGTCGAGCCGTACGGCACCTTATGACGCTCACGCTCGCGGCCGTTGTCGTCGGCGATTACCACCTCGCCCGAACGGGTGATGACGATCTTCTCGTCCTTGGCGCTCGTGACGTAACGCATGGTCGCCGTAAAGCGCACCACACCGGCACTCTTCGTCTCGACCTGACTGGCCACTGCTGCCCGCGACGCGGCACCACCGACGTGGAATGTCCGCATCGTCAACTGCGTACCCGGTTCACCGATCGACTGGGCGGCGATGACGCCGACAGCCTCGCCGACGTTGACCAGGGCACCGCGACCGAGGTCGCGACCATAGCAATTGGCGCACAGGCCATAGCGTGTTTCGCAGGTCAGCGGCGTGCGCACGCGCACTTCGTCAATGCCGAGCTTGTCGATCAGATCGCAGAGATCTTCGTTGATCAGGGTACCGGCCTCGATGACCGTTTCATCGGTTTCCGGATCGGCAACGTCATTGATCGTCACGCGACCGAGGATGCGCTCGCGCAGAGGCTCGATCACTTCACCGCCTTCGATCAGCGCCTTCATCGTCACGCCGTTCTGCGTGCCGCAATCCTCTTCGATGACGACGAGATCCTGCGTCACGTCAACCAGACGCCGCGTCAGGTAACCCGAGTTCGCCGTCTTCAAGGCGGTATCAGCCAGACCCTTCCGCGCACCGTGCGTCGAAATGAAGTACTGAAGAACGTTCAGGCCTTCGCGGAAGTTCGTTGTAATCGGCGTTTCGATAATCGAGCCGTCCGGCTTCGCCATCAGGCCACGCATACCGGCCAACTGGCGGATCTGGGCGGCGGAACCCCGGGCACCGGAGTCAGCCATCATGTAGATCGAATTGAACGATTCCTGCTTGACCGTCTTGCCCTGGTAATCGACGACTTCTTCCTGACCCAGTTGCTCCATCATCACCTTGGCAACCTGGTCGCCGGTGCGGCCCCAGATATCGACGACCTTGTTATAGCGTTCGCCATTGGTCACGAGACCATTGGTGTATTGGCTCTCGATCTCCTTCACTTCCTTCTCGGCAGCGGCGATGATCTCCGGCTTTTGCGTAGGAACCAGCATGTCGTCGGAACAGATCGAGATACCGGCGCGCGTCGCCAGACGGTAGCCGTTCTGCATCAGCTTGTCGGCGAACACCACGGTTTCCTTGAGACCGCAGCGACGGAAGGCAGTGTTGATCAGGCGGGAAATTTCCTTCTTCTTCAGCGGCCGGTCGAGCACGCTGAACGGCAGACCCTTGGGCAGGATTTCCGACAGCAAAGCACGGCCGGCGGTCGTGTTGTAGCGCGTCAGCTTTTCCTTCCAGTTGCCTTCCTCATCCTTGACCTGCTCCTTGATACGCACCGAGATCTTGGCGTGCAGATCAAGTTCACCGGCGCTCAAAGCGCGCGTGATTTCAGCGAGGTCGGCAAACGACATGCCCTCGCCGCGAGCATTGATGCGGTCGCGGGTGGCGTAGTAGAGACCGAGAACGATATCCTGCGACGGCACAATGATAGGGTCGCCGTTCGCCGGCGACAGCACGTTGTTCGACGCCAGCATCAGCGTCCGCGCTTCCATCTGCGCCTCGAGCGACAGCGGCACGTGCACGGCCATCTGGTCACCGTCGAAGTCGGCGTTGAACGCCGCGCAGACGAGCGGATGCAACTGGATCGCCTTACCTTCGATCAGGGTCGGTTCGAACGCCTGGATACCGAGACGGTGCAGCGTCGGCGCACGGTTGAGCATGATCGGATGTTCGCGGATCACCTCTTCGAGGATGTCCCACACCACCGGCTCCTGCATTTCAACCATCTTCTTGGCTTGCTTGATCGTCGTCGCCAGCCCCATCAGTTCAAGCTTGTTAAAGATGAAGGGTTTGAACAACTCGAGCGCCATCAGCTTCGGCAAACCGCACTGATGCAGCTTGAGTTGCGGACCGACGACGATGACCGAACGGCCTGAGTAGTCGACACGCTTACCGAGCAGGTTCTGACGGAAACGACCGCCCTTGCCCTTGATCATGTCAGCCAGCGACTTGAGCGGACGCTTGTTCGCGCCGGTCATGGCCTTACCGCGACGACCGTTGTCGAGCAGCGAATCGACGGCCTCCTGCAGCATGCGCTTCTCGTTGCGCACGATGATTTCCGGCGCCTTGAGTTCGAGCAGCCGCTTCAGGCGGTTGTTACGGTTGATGACGCGACGATAGAGATCGTTCAGATCAGAGGTCGCGAAACGGCCACCGTCAAGCGGCACCAGCGGACGCAGATCCGGCGGCAACACCGGCAGCACTTCGAGAATCATCCACTCGGGCTTGATCCCGGACTTCTGGAAGCCTTCGAGGATCTTCAGGCGCTTCGAATACTTTTTGCTCTTCGTTTCCGAGGAGGTCGTCTCAAGCTCGGCGCGCAGGCGGTCGACTTCGGAATTGATGTCAATCGAACGCAGCAACTCGCGAATCCCTTCGGCGCCCATGGCTGCCTGGAATTCGTCGCCGTGCTCTTCCATGATTTCGAGGTACTGGTCCTCGGTCAGCAACTGAGCGCGCTGCAGATTGGCCACCATGCCGGGATCGCAGACGACGAAGGCCTCGAAATAAAGCACGCGCTCGATGTCGCGCAGCGTCATGTCGAGCACCATGCCGAGACGGCTCGGCAGGCTCTTCAGGAACCAGATGTGGGCGACCGGCGAGGCCAGTTCAATGTGAGCCATACGCTCACGGCGAACCTTCGACAGTGTCACTTCGACGCCGCATTTCTCGCAGATCACGCCGCGGTGTTTGAGTCGCTTGTATTTGCCGCACAGGCACTCGTAATCCTTGATCGGGCCGAAGATCTTGGCGCAGAACAGACCATCGCGCTCAGGCTTGAAGGTCCGGTAGTTGATCGTCTCCGGCTTCTTGACTTCGCCGTAAGACCAAGAGCGGATCTTGTCCGGCGAGGCCAAGCCGATGGTAATCGCATCGAATTGTTCTTCCTGCGTTACCTGTTTGAACAAATCAAGCAGTGCTTTCATTTTTCACTCCGTTCGGGGTGACAACCCACATTCCTCAAGGCTGCCGCCGACGGCGGCAGCCACTGTTTCTTTCACGCGTCGTGCTGTCTCAGAACCGCTCAAGATCGATATCGATCGCCAGCGAGCGGATTTCCTTCACCAGCACGTTGAACGATTCCGGCATGCCGGCGTCGATCTTGTGATCGCCCTTGACGATGTTCTCGTACACCTTGGTCCGGCCATTCACGTCGTCCGACTTGACCGTCAGCATTTCCTGCAGCACGTAAGACGCGCCGTAGGCTTCCAGCGCCCAGACTTCCATTTCGCCGAAACGCTGACCACCGAACTGCGCCTTACCGCCCAGCGGCTGCTGGGTCACCAGCGAGTACGGGCCGGTCGAGCGCGCGTGCATCTTGTCATCGACGAGGTGGTGCAGCTTCAGCACATGCATGTAGCCGACCGTCACCTGACGCTCGAACTGCTCACCAGTACGTCCATCAAAGAGCGTCATCTGCCCCGACTCGGGCATGCCGGCCAAGCGCAGCATGTCCTTGATCTCGGCTTCATGGGCACCATCGAACACTGGCGTCGCAAACGGCACGCCTGCCTCAAGGTTGCTCGCCATTTCCATGACTTCGGTATCGGTCAGCTCGTTGATATCCTCGGGCTTGCCGTTGCTGTTGTAGACCTTTTCAAGGAATCCACGCACTTCCGCCGCATTGGCCTGACGCCGCAGCATCTCACCGATGCGGAAACCGAGTCCCTTGGCGGCCAGACCGAGGTGCACTTCCAGCACCTGACCGACGTTCATCCGCGACGGCACGCCGAGCGGGTTAAGAACGATATCGACCGGACGACCATCGGCCATGTACGGCATGTCCTCGACCGGGACGATGCGCGACACGACACCCTTGTTCCCGTGACGACCGGCCATCTTGTCACCCGACTGAAGGCGACGCTTGACGGCGACATAAACCTTGACCATCTTCTGCACGCCCGGCGGCAGTTCGTCGCCCTGCGTAAGTTTCTTGCGCTTTTCTTCGAAGGCGACGTCGAAATCCTTACGCGTCTGCTCAAGACCATCGCGCAGCGACTCGAGTTGCTGAGCGACTTCGTCGTCAGCCATGCGGATGTCGAACCAGTGATGCGGATCGATGCCATCGAGGTATTCCCTGGCGATGACACTACCCTTGGTCAGACGCTTCGGACCGCCATTCGCCGGCTTGCCGACGATCAGGCGCTCTACCCGGGCAAACGCATCGCGTTCGACGATACGGAGCTGATCCGCGAGATCGAGCTTGTAACCACGCAGATGGTCGTCGATGATCGACTGGGCGCGCTTGTCGCGCTCGATGCCTTCGCGGGTGAACACCTGCACATCGATGACGGTACCGGCGATGCCCGAGGGTACGCGCAGCGACGTATCCTTAACGTCGGAAGCCTTCTCGCCGAAGATCGCGCGCAGCAGCTTTTCTTCCGGCGTCAGCTGGGTTTCGCCCTTCGGCGTGACCTTGCCGACCAGCACGTCGCCGGCTTCGACTTCGGCACCGATATAGACGATGCCGGATTCGTCGAGGCGCGACAATTGCGCTTCGCCGAGCGACGCGATATCGCGGGTGATTTCTTCCGGTCCGAGCTTGGTGTCACGTGCAACCACCGTCAGCTCTTCGATATGGATCGAGGTGAAACGGTCTTCAGCAACGACGCGCTCGGAGATCAGGATCGAGTCTTCAAAGTTGTAACCGTTCCACGGCATGAAGGCGATCAGCATGTTCTGGCCGAGAGCCAGTTCGCCCTTGTCGGTCGACGCGCCGTCGGCCACCACGTCACCCTTGGCGATGATGTCGCCGACCCGCACCAGCGGACGCTGGTTGATGTTCGTGTTCTGGTTCGAGCGGGTGTATTTGACGAGGTTGTAGATATCGACGCCGACTTCGCCCGGCACCGTCTCTTCGTCATTGACGCGCACAACGACGCGCGACGCATCGACGTAATCGACGACACCGCCACGCAACGCCTGCACCGCCGTACCCGAGTCAACCGCCACGGTACGTTCGATGCCGGTACCGACCACCGGCTTTTCCGGACGCAGACAGGGAACCGCCTGACGTTGCATGTTGGCACCCATCAAGGCCCGGTTCGCGTCGTCGTGCTCCAGGAACGGAATCAGCGAGGCCGCGACGGAGACGATCTGTCCCGGCGCCACGTCCATGTAATTGACGCGGCTCGGCTCGGCCAGAATCGTTTCGCCCTTTTCGCGGCAGGTCACCAGATCGTCGAGTAGTTGGCCATCGGCGCCAAGGGCGGCGTTAGCCTGCGCAACGATATACGCGCCTTCTTCGATCGCCGACAGATATTCGATCTGGTCCGTCGCCTTGCCGTCAATCACTTTGCGATACGGCGTTTCCAGGAAGCCGTACTCGTTGGTCCGCGCGTACAACGCGAGCGAGTTGATCAGACCGATGTTCGGACCTTCCGGCGTTTCGATCGGGCAGACGCGGCCGTAGTGGGTCGGATGCACGTCGCGGACTTCGAAGCCGGCGCGCTCGCGCGTCAGACCGCCCGGGCCGAGTGCAGAAACACGGCGCTTGTGGGTAATTTCCGACAGCGGATTGGTCTGATCCATGAACTGCGACAACTGGCTCGACCCGAAGAACTCGCGCACAGCCGCACTGATCGGCTTAGCGTTGATGAGATCGTGCGGCATCAGGTTGTCGGACTCAGCCTGACTCAAGCGTTCCTTGACGGCACGCTCGACACGTACCAGACCGGCGCGGAACTGATTTTCCGCCAGTTCGCCGACCGAACGGACGCGACGGTTACCCAGGTGGTCGATGTCGTCAATGTCGCCGCGACCGTTGCGCAGTTCGACCAGAATCTTGATGACTTCGACGATATCGCGCGGCGACAAGGTCAGCTGTTCACCGACCGTCGCCGACACGCCGAGCGCCTTGAGTTGGGCCGCCAAGGCCAGAGCCTCTTCCTGCGTGAGGTTCTCGGCCACAGCGCGGGTGCCATAGACGAGTTCGCTGAGCAGCAACTCGACTGCCTCACGAGTACCACCGGCGGTATTGATGATCGTCTCGATGATCGCGTCACGCTTGGCCGGGACCGTCTTAACCATGACCTTGGATTCGACGACGTCGCTGCGACCGACGCGGCGGTTGAACTTCATCCGGCCAACACCCGACAGGTCATACCGCTCGTCGGAATAGAACAGACCGTTGAAGAGAATCTCGACCGCTTCGTCCGTGGGCGGTTCGCCGGGGCGCATCATCCGGTAGATGGCGATGCGCGCAGCCTGCTTCGACACCGTTTCGTCGGTACGCAGCGTCTGCGAAATGAAGCCGCCACGGTCCAGATCGTTGATATACAACGTCTGCAGTTCCCCGACGCCGGCCTCGATCAGCTTGGCCAGCAGAGCCTCGGTGATCTCGTCGTTCGCGTTCGCGAGGATCTCGCCGGTATCCGTGTCGATGATGTTCTGCGCAACGATGCGGCCGATGATGAAATCTTCAGGGACCGCGATCTGACGAATGCCGGCAGCATCGAGTTCGCGGATGTGCTTGGCAGTGATCCGCTTGTCCTTGGCAACGATCGTCTTGCCGGACTTGTCGTTGAAATCGAAGCGGGCCACTTCACCGCGCAGGCGCTCGGGCACCAGTTGGAACTCGACATGCTTCTTGCTAAGCACGAAGGTGTCGAAGTCGAAGAACTCGCGCAGGATCTGCTCGGGAGTCAGGCCGATCGCCTTGAGCAGCGTCGTCACCGGCATCTTGCGGCGACGGTCGACGCGGAAGAACAGGATGTCCTTCGGATCGAACTCGAAGTCAAGCCACGAGCCGCGGTAGGGAATCACGCGTGCCGAGAAGAGGAGCTTGCCGGAGCTGTGCGTCTTGCCGCGATCATGCTCGAAGAAGACGCCCGGCGAACGATGCAGCTGGGAAACGATGACACGCTCGGTGCCGTTGATCACGAAGGAACCCGTCGTCGTCATGAGCGGGATCTCGCCCATGTAGACTTCCTGCTCCTTCACTTCCTTGATGGTATCCGGCGTCTCGCGGTCCATAATGACGAGGCGGACTTTGGCGCGCAGCGCCGACGCGAAGGTCAATCCGCGCTGTTGGCACTCCTTAACGTCAAACGCCGGCTCCGCCAACGCGTAGCTGACGAATTCCAGCCGGGCATTGCCGCTGTGGCTGACGATCGGGAAAATCGAGCTAAACGCCGCTTGCAATCCCTGGTTCTTGCGCTGCCCCGGCGGCACGGCCGCCTGCAGAAAGCCAGTGAAGGATTCCAACTGCGTTGCCAGCAAAAAGGGAACGTCAAGCACGTTGGCGCGCTTGGCGAAACTTTTGCGGATACGTTTTTTCTCGGTATAGGAGTAGGTCATGTTTGCTCCGAGCTCAGAAAGCACAATCCTCTAGCGCACCCATCAGCGGGGAGAAATTCACTGACAGGAGGCAATGGACAAATACAAGGGCGCGCCGTCACTTCACACGCGCTTGTCTTTGCTCACTACCCAGCGCTACTGAAACGGGAAACAGCTTCTTGTGAAGTCGTTTCCGGAAAAGCACAAAAGGGCTGGCGGTCCCAAGGACAGCCAGCCCAGCTGAAAAAGCTGAAATTACTTGACTTCAACCTTGGCGCCAGCGTCCTCGAGTTGCTTCTTGAGCGCTTCGGCATCGGCCTTGGCAATGCCTTCCTTGACGGCCTTCGGAGCGCCATCAACGAGGTCCTTGGCTTCCTTGAGGCCGAGGCCAGTCGCAGCACGCACGACCTTGATGACTTCGACCTTCTTGTCGCCAGCGCCGAGCAGCATGACCGTGAATTCGGTCTGCTCTTCAGCCGGCGCAGCCGCGCCACCAGCGCCCGGCGCAGCAACAGCCATCGCAGCCGCCGAAACGCCAAACTTCTCTTCGAACGCCTTCACGAGGTCGTTCAGGTCCATGACCGTCATGCTGCCGACGGCTTCCAGGATGTCTTCTTTAGTAATCGCCATAATCAAATACTCCTAAATCCGGATACGAAAAAAAGCAGTCTATGTAGTGCGGTGCAAGTCGATCAAGCAGTCGCTTCTTCGCGTTGCTTGGCCAGAGCGCCCAGCGCGACGGCGAAGCCGGAAACCGGCGCCTTCATCACACCCAGCAACTTGGCGAGCAGTTCTTCGCGGCTCGGGATCGACGCGAGCGCTTGCACGCCAGCCTTGTCGAGCACCTTACCGGCATAAGAACCCGCCTTCAGCACCAACTTGTCGTTGGTCTTCGCGAAATCGTTCAACACCTTCGCCGCAGCCACCGGATCAGCGGAAATACCGTAGATCAGGGGACCTTTCATTTGCGGTGCGAGATCAGCGAACGCGCTGCCCTCGACGGCACGGCGCACCAAGGTGTTCTTCAGCACGCGCAGATAAACGCCAGACTTGCGCGCCTGAGCCCGCAGCTTCGTGAGGTGAGCCACCTCGATCCCGCTGTACTCAGCCACGACGATTGTCTGGGCGTTAGCTACTTGTGCCGACACCTCAGCCACGACGGCTTTTTTGTCATCAAGATTAAGACCCATGGGTCTTTCCTCCTATCAAGTCAACATGCAACGGAAACTTTCGCTCCCGTCACTCCCACGGCGACCTGAACCAGGAGCACCGGCAGTACAGTTAGCACTGCCAAACAATCCTGTTTCGGGGTACACCGTCTACGCAGGCCGCTCATACACTTAAGTCCTCGGGGAGACCCCTCCGACACCTGCGGTCTTTGACGATCTGCGAACCGATGTTGCCAGCCCACAGCCCAAAGTTAGTTCCGTAGCCCGCTCTCGCGGGCCACGCCATTCAAAAATTACAGCGACGTCGCGTCGACGCGAACGCCTGGGCCCATCGTGCTGGACACCGAAATCTTCTTCAGGTACTGGCCCTTCGAAGCCGCGGGCTTGGCCTTGACCAGCGCATCCACCAGCGCCTTCAGGTTTTGCTCGAGCTGCTCGGGCGAGAAGGATGCGCGACCGATCGTGCTATGAACGATACCGCCCTTGTCGGTCCGGTACTGCACTTGACCCGCCTTGGCGTTCTTGACCGCGCCGGCGACATCCATTGTCACCGTGCCGACTTTCGGGTTCGGCATCAAACCGCGCGGGCCCAGAATCTGGCCGAGCTGTCCGACGACGCGCATCGAATCCGGCGTGGCGACGACCACGTCAAAATTGATATTGCCGGCCTTGACTTCAGCAGCGAGGTCGTCAAAACCGACGATATCGGCACCCGCAGCCTTGGCGGCTTCAGCCTTGTCGCCTTGGGCGAACACGGCGACGCGCACGGTCTTGCCGGTACCGGCGGGCAGAACGACGGAGCCACGGACCAGTTGATCCGACTTGCGCGCGTCGATGCCGAGGCAGACAGCGATATCGATCGATTCGTCAAACTTGGCCGTCGCGAATTCCTTGGCCAGCTTCAGCGCGTCAGCGACGGCATAGTTCTTGGCGTTATCGACCTTGCCTTGCAGGGCCTTTTGGCGCTTGGTAATCGTTGCCATCTCAGAGGCCCTCCACCGTGATGCCCATCGAGCGGGCGCTGCCAGCGATCGTGCGCACAGCCGCATCCATGTCGGCGGCGGTCAGATCGGGCATTTTTTGCGTGGCAATCGCCTCGCACTGGGCGCGGGTCAGCTTGCCAACCTTGTCGGTGTGAGGCTTGGGACTGCCCTTCTGAATGCCGGCGGCCTTTTTGATCAGGATCGTTGCCGGCGGCGTCTTCATGATGAAGGTGAAGCTCTTGTCCGCGAATGCGGTAATCACCACAGGAATCGGCAGACCCGGCTCCAAGCCCTGCGTCTGGGCGTTGAACGCCTTGCAGAATTCCATGATGTTCAGACCACGCTGACCCAGCGCGGGACCGATGGGAGGCGACGGATTCGCCTTGCCCGCCGGCACTTGCAGCTTGATAAAGCCGACAATTTTCTTTGCCACGGCAATACTCCTTTATCGGGTACGAACGCGCCAAAAGGCGCTCCCCATTAACAACCATAGCGGCCCGAGGGCCGCGCTTCTAACGACCCCGGCATCACGCCGGGCGGTCGCATCCTGCAAGAGCCAAGCCGATCAACTTTTCTCGACCTGGCCAAACTCCAACTCCACCGGCGTCGCACGACCAAAAATGGTCACCGACACCCGCAGACGATTCTTTTCATAGTTAACATGCTCTACCGTGCCGTTGAAATCGGTGAACGGACCATCCTTGACGCGAACGATCTCACCCGGTTCGAACAACACCTTGGGACGCGGCTTCTCAACCCCGTCCTGCATCTGCTGCATGATTTTTTCGACTTCCTTCTCGGAAATCGGCGTCGGGCGATTC